>DATCXR010000232.1:0-20667 GCA_036565685.1 Gemmatimonadaceae bacterium | reverse complement strand
CTGGAGCCAGTGGGTGCCGTGCCGGTGGTGATCGAGGACGACGTCTTCGTGGGCGGGAACTGCGGGGTGTACGAGGGGACGGTTGTGCGTGAACGCGCAGTTCTCGCTTCGGGAGTCATCCTGACTCGGGCAGTACCGGTGTTCGATCTGGTGCACGCGACCGTGTATCGCGCCAGCGGCGACCGGCCGCTCGAGATCCCGCCGAAGGCTGTCGTGGTCCCCGGCTCGCGCGCGATCCGTGCCGGCTGGGGCGCGGAGCAGGGGCTAGCGCTACAGACACCGGTGATCGTGAAGTACCGCGACAGCGACACCGACGCGTCGATGGTGCTCGAGGATTGGCTGAGGTAGCGCTGTAGAGAAAGCGGACAGCGGGGAGCGGGGAAGGCGCGTGATTCCACACGTCATCCCCGCGAAAGCGGGGATCCATGTTTGGCTGGTTAACATGGATCCCCGCTTTCGTGCGTTCAGGGTTGCTTTAGGGGTTCCCCTCAGCTCATTTGTCCTGACGCGAACGCCCCCAGACGCACGCTCTACATACCTGGCCTTCGATCTGGCCGTTGGGCCGCGAGAATCCCGAGGTCCAACCGGACAGGAATGGCTCGAGCGTGCTCGTGCCGGCTCTTCCTTCGCGTCATGGCCAATCCTTTACCCATCGTGCCTGACCAAGAGATCGTCGCCCGTATCCGCAATGGAGACGAGGAGGCGTTCGAGTCGATGTTTCTCCAGCACTACAACCGGCTCTGCATCATCGCGACTCGCATGATGCACTCGGAGGCGGCCGCCGAGGAGCTCGTGCAGGACGTGCTACTCCGAGTCTGGGAGCAGCGGCAGCAATGGGACCTGACGAGCACGATCAGCGGCTATCTCGCCGCGGCCGTGCGCAACCACGCGCTCAACCGGCTCTATCGGGAGAAGAACGAGCGACGCTGGCGCGAGCGCGCGAAGCAGCATTCGAGCGACGTCATCCCGCTCCACTCCCAGCCGTCCACACCCGATGATGAACTGGCGGTGGCCGAGCTGCTCGACGCGATGACGCGAGCGGTCGCCGAGCTCCCGCCACGCTGCAGGCAGGCGTTCCTCCTCCGTCGCCATCGGGAGCTCAGCTACGCGGAGATCGCCAGGATCATGCAGATCACTCCCAAGACCGTCGAGATACACATCGGTCTCGCGCTGAAGACTCTCCGGAGACGACTGGCCGATTGGCTGTAGCGCACCTCGCTTAGGGGTCTCGCGGTCTCCGCTTGTCCCCGGGGCACCATGAAAAACGACTCAGCGGGGCTACCTCGCATGATGGATGATCCGACCTGGGGAATGCTCGATCGGTACTTCAGCGGAAGCTGCACTACCGATGAGCTGCAGTACATCACGAGCTGGGTGGGGGACGACCCGGCGCGCACGCGCTACATCGCATCGGTGAGGTGCGTCTGGAACGAGGCCCGCTACGTATGGGACGAAGAAGTGGATGCCGATGAGGGTCACTTCGATGCCCCGGCGGCATGGAAGGCGGTGCACGATCGGATGTCCGCCACGCGCGGCCGCGGCCAGTCGACAGGTACGCTGCACCTTTATCCGGCGCGAGAGGAGAAGACATCGCGAAGACTGCTCTGGTGGATCTGCGCGGCTGCCGTCTGTCTCGTCGCGGTACCCGTCGGCCTGCTCTGGCCGCGCCTGACCGCGGGGATCGGTACGACCGCCAGTACGGTGCATGCCGCGATGCGGGAGTACGCCACGGTGCGGGGGCAGCGCGCGGAGATTCTGCTGGCCGATGGCACTCGAGTGATCCTGAACGTCCAGAGCCGGCTGCGCGTCCCGGTCACCTACGGTGCGGGGGCGCGTGATGTCTACCTCGAGGGCGAGGCGCTCTTCGAGGTGACGCACGACGAGAAGGCGCCGTTCCGCGTGCACGCGGCGGGACTGCTCGCCGAGGACCTCGGTACCGCGTTCGTCGTGCGAGCGTATCCGGAGGATGCGCCCACCGTGGTGGTCGCGTCGGGGGTGGTGGCCGTTCACGGTGATTCCGTGGCGGCATCGCCGAGTGTCACTCTCACAGCCGGCCAGCTCGGCCGGATGAACGCCGACGGGCGCCTCACGGTCGGGCGCCATGTCGATGTGGCCGCGCACACTGCCTGGACGGAAGGGCGGCTCGAGTTCGATGAAGTCCCCCTCTCGCAGGTCGCGCGCGAGCTCGAGCGGTGGTACGACCTCGATATCACGATCGCCGACTCTGCTCTCGCGCACGCAGCGCTCACCGCCTCGTTCGAGAACCAGCCGCTGAACGAAGTGCTGAACGTCGTCACGCGCACGCTCGACATTCGCTACACGAGAAATGGTGCGCACGTGCGGTTTTCCGCGCGTGCAGCGCGGCCGTAATGCAGTACGCCACGTCGTAACAGCCTCACCTCTTGGTCATCGCCTCTCAGTTCGTCGTAATCCCGCCAGGCTGTTCCATCCGCACGAGGAAATGGCATGCACGCCCATCATCCATTGATCTGCGTCGGTGTTATCGGGTGCACCCTGTGGCTTGGTCCGCCCCTCCCGGCGCAGGAAGTTCCGGGAGCTCCGCCCACGTTTTCCGTCACACAGGAGGGGGCCGAGCACGCAGCGCCAGCTCTGGCCGGAACGAGCCAGGTTACGGTGCCTCCGCTCGAGCGGATCGTTTCGCTCGATCTGCGCGATGTGACTCTCAAGACCGCTCTGAAGGAGATCGACCGGCAGGCGAATCTCCATCTCGCCTATTCGCCTCGCCTCGTACCGGTGAACAGGCACGTCACGATCAGGAAGGACAGCGCTACCGTGCGGGAAGCGCTATTGACGCTCCTCGAGGGGACCGAGGTGATCCCGGTCGTGACGTCGACCGGGAACGTCATGCTCGTGAGGACCGAGGCGAAGAAAGCGGCCCCGGCGCGCGCGGAGGGCGTGGTATGGGGGCGAGTCGTGGATTCGGCCACGGCGAAGCCGCTCGTGGGCGCGGTGGTGAGCGTGAAGGGCACCTCGCTCACGACGAAGTCGAATGTGGGCGGGCTCTTCGTGCTGGCCAAGGTGCCCGCCGGCGTGCAGACGCTGACCGTACGGTACCTGGGCTACATGCTGGCCACACGGGAGATCGTGGTGGTAGACAGCCAGCGGGTGCGGGTGGATGTCGCGCTCGTGATGAGCATGAGCCGGTTGCAGGAGATGGTGACCACCGCCACGGGGCCGAAGCGGCGGATGGACGTCGCCAACGACGTCACGGTTCTCGACGTCGACTCCATCGTGGCGACGCAGCCCATCAACAGCGTGACCGATCTCCTGGAAGGACGGGTGCCCGGGCTGGTGGTGATGCGCACCTCGGGCGCGCCGGGTGATCCGAGCCGGCTCCGGCTGCGCGGGGTGAGCAGCGTGTACCGCTCGAACGATCCGATCGTGATCGTCGATGGCGTGCGCATGTATGCCGCGCAATCCGACTCGCTCGGTGGCAATCTCAGCGCGCTCGGCGGGGGCGTCATATTCGGCAGCAACAGTCGGGGGATCCCGGCTCCATCGCCGCTCGATCAGCTCGACCCGAACAGCATCAAGACGATCGAAGTGATAAAGGGACCGAGCGCATCTACGCTCTACGGGCCCGACGCAGCCAACGGCGTCATCGTCATCACCACGAAGAAAGGCCGCGCCGGGCCGACCCGCTGGTCGATGAGTGCCTCGCGCGGCCTCTCCTACATACCTGGCCAGTATCCGACTGGCCTCTTCCGGCTGGGATACAACTACAACGGCAGCTTCGACGGCTCGCCCCGTCTCTGCATGATTACGCAGTTCGACTGCCAGGCCGATACGGTGGTGCGCTTCCAGGCGCTGAACCATCCAGACTACACCATCCTGGATCAGGGGCACCGGACCAACCTCACGCTCGGCGTATCCGGCGGCTCGAGCGCGCTCACCTACTCGCTCACGGGAAGCTACGCCGACGAGACGGGGCTCCTGGCTCTCCCCGACATCGAGGTCGAGCGCTTTCGAGCCCAGCACGGTGCCGCCCCTCCAGACTGGATGCAGCGGCCGCAAACGCTCGAGCGCTGGAGCGGAACGGCCCGGCTCGCGGCCCGCCTCGGAGAGAAAACCGACGCGTCGATCACCTCGACGCTCACCCGCGAGACGCAGCAGCGCTCCAACCTCGAGCGCGACATCACCACTCTCATGACCACCTATGTCGACCCGATCACGGAGTCGTACTGGCGGCCTCGCGGGGAGGGAGCTCTGGGGTTCATCTCCCGGGAGGATGTGCTGATCCCGGATTTCTACCAGCGGGCCACCGACCTGGCCACGAACTTCACCAACGCGGCGAACCTCAACTGGCGTCCCAGGTCGTGGCTCACCACCAGTGCGAACGCGGGCCTCAACGTGATCAGCCGTCAGGACACCTACATCCTCCCGCCCGACATGCTCCCCCGCCGTGACAGTGTGGGGCGACTGAACAGGGCGCAGGGGAACTCTTTGGTGGGCTCGGTGGACCTGCGCGCGATGGCGACGGTGCCACTCCCCCTCGGCTTCCGCATGCAACTCGCGGCCGGGGCGAACTACTCCCACACGTCCAACGCAATCCTCAATACCCGTGTCACCGGGCTGGCCGACGGTACCAGCTCGCTCAACGGCGCCGGAGAGATCGTCGGCACCAACGAAGTGGTGACCGACATTACGAGCTTCGGGTGGTACCTCGCGCCGTCGTTCACGCACCGCAAGTTCACCATCACCACCGGACTTCGACTCGATGGAAGCTCGGCCTTCGGTACGAAGGTCGAGTTGCCGGCTTTCCCCAAGTTGGGCGTCTCCTGGCTCATCTCTGAAGAGTCGTTCTTCCCCTTCAAGAACTTCTTCGATGTGTTCCGGGTGCGCGCCGCGTACGGCCAGGCGGGAGTCTGGCCGGCTCCGACGGACCGGCTGCGACTCTACAGAACGTCCCGCCCCTGGTACGAGGGCGGTGCGGTGGACGCGACCACGCTCTCGGAGCTGGGCAACACGAAGCTCGAGCCCGAGCGCTCGACGGAGTGGGAGGGCGGCTTCGACGCCGACATGCTCGACAACCGATTGTCGGTATCCCTCACCGGCTACCGGAAGATGCGCTACGACGCGCTCATGGACGTGCCGGTCGCGCCTTCCGTGTACGGCTACGGCGTGCACGTGCTGCGCAACATCGGCGTGATCCGCAACACGGGGCTCGAGCTCAGTGTCAACACGCAGCTCGTGCGTACCGACCCGGTGACGTGGAGCGCGACGGTGAGCCTGAGCCGGAACTACAACGTCGTGACCGAGCTCGGGAAAGGGGTCGAGCCATTCGACATATCCGGTGGCCGGGTCGCCGCCGGGTATCCGCTATTCGGTCGCTGGGCGAAGCCGATTCTGGGCTTCGGCGATGCGAACGGCAATGGCGTGATCGAGGCCTCGGAAGTCCAGCTTGGCGACACCGCTGTCTACCTCGGCCAGCAGATGCCGAATTACACCGCGAACCTGCACACCACGCTCTCCCTCCTGCGTGGCCGTATCACGGTGGGCGCGAGCCTCGCCTACCAGGATGGAATGAGTCAGTACAACGAGACGGCAGCGAGGAACCAGTTCTTCCTGCGGGGGAGCGTCGATCCGAACGCTCCGCTCAGCGAGCAGGCGGCGGCAGCGGTCATGGACAGGACCAGCTATGGCCTGATGCAGACCGTGAACACTCTCCGATTCAACTCGCTCTCCGTGGCCTACAACGCGTCGCCGTCGCTTGCCCGTCGCCTGGGCGCCCGATCTCTCTCGCTCGCCGTGCAGGGGACGAATCTGGGGCTCTTCACCAATTACAGGGGGAAGGACCCCAACGTGAACGCCTTTACCACCGGAAATGCCGTGCAGGACACCGGGGTGTTGCCGATCCCGCGCACGTGGCAGCTCAGCCTCCGCGTCGGTTACTGAGAATGTCCTTCATGGAGATCAGAATCATGCCCACGGGTTTCACCTGGCCGTTCGAGATCTCGCGCCTGGGGAGTGCACGTCGAGCGATCGGCGTCGCCAGCGTGCTGCTGCTCGCCGCGTGCTCGCCCGACAAGCTTCTGGGCAACGAGAATCTTCCCCCCGACGTGCCGGATCCGGCCGACACACAGACGCCGGAAGGCGCGCTTACGGCGTACTACGGCTCCCTGGTGCAATTGAGAACGGCGCTTGGAGGAGAATCAGGCGTCAGTGCGTTGTCGTACATCCCGATCTCGGGACTGTTGACCGACGAGCTACAGTCGACCGATGCGGGGCTCGTCGGAGTGGTGAGCTCCGAAATCCTGGTAGACAGTCGATTCCTGCCGGAGACCCCACTCAGTGACAACGGCTCCGCTACCGATTACACCAACGTGCACGTGTACGGCCCGCTCCAGCAGGTACGTGGACAGGCGCGGCAGGCGCGCGGCGCGCTGCTGGCCTATGCGCCCGATGCCTCCACTGCGCTGGCTGGCCATCTCTACGCCGCGGAGGGATACGCCGAGATTCTGCTCGCCGATCTGTATTGTTCGGGCATTCCTCTGAGTACGCTCGATTTCGGGGGCGACTACACGCTGAAGCCCGGCTCGACGACCGAGCAGGTCTACACTCATGCAGCCGCGCTCCTCGACAGCGCGCTCGCGCTCTCGGCCGACAGCAGCCGCATCATGAATCTGGCGCGGGTGGGGAAGGGACGTGCGCTCCTCGCACTCGGCGAATACGCCGCCGCTGCCGCCGCGGTGGCAGACGTGCCAGACGATTTCCACTACGCCTTCGCTTACAGCGCTACGACATCGAGCACTGGGGTGCCGGGGCAATCCATATCGAATCGGAACTTCGCCTGGAGTGCGTTCGGGGGCACTGGGGCGGTGGATCTGACGCTGGTGGACAACGCCGGGATCAACGGCCTGAATTACCTCTCGAGTGGTGATCCGCGCACGGAATGGGGGGCGAATGGGACCAACGAGCATGGACTCCCGCGCTTTCGCCCAGCCAAGTACGACGCGAGTGGAGAGAGTCCGATTGTACTCGCCAGTGGAGTGGAAGCGCGGCTCATCGAAGCGGAGGCGCAGCTCCAGGCCGGTGGCGCGGCCTGGCTCGCGACGCTAAACGCGCTGCGCACCGATGGCACTTACAGCGGCGTGGACAGCACGGTGGCGAGCGTCGATACCACGTATCCGCCAGAGGGTGAAGAAGGCGAGATGCAGGTTGACACCACCTATCAGGTGGACACGCTCTGGAACGCGGGCACGGGGGGCGTGGCTGGCCTGGGACCGCTCAGCGATCCGGAGACGCCAGAGGGGCGCGTGGATCTCGTATTTCGCGAGCGCGCCTTCTGGCTCTACCTCACCGGACATCGCCAGGGCGATCTCCGGCGGCTCATCCGCCAATATGGTCGCGATCCCGAAACGGTGTACCCTACAGGCCCCTATTCGGGCGGGTACGGTACCTACGGCACCGACGTGGATGCCCCCATCCCTGTCTCGGAACGAACAAGCAATCCCCGGTACACCGGCTGCTTCAGCCGAGGAGCGTGAGCCGATGCCTCTCTCTACTCGAGTTACGTCTGCCGGACAGTGTGGCCGTTGGCTCGGATGCACCGCCGCTGCCCTGATGCTGTGTGCGTCCGGCTGCTCTGGCGACGTCGCCGTGGCCCCACCGCCGGCGACCGATGTCGGGCAGCTCTACTGGTCGCTCACGCTGGATCATCATGCAGTGACGATCTCCACCGCGGCACCGTACGAGACCATGAAACTCGTTGCCACGCCGCGCAACATCGACGGCGAGCCGTTGACTGGCCTCCCGATGCCGACCTTCACCTCGGGCGATCTGGAGCGCGTGCAGGTAAGCGCTGAAGGCGTAGTGCGGGCGATCGCACCCGGGAACGAGGTCAGGGTGGTGGCCACGCTCGCGCAGGGGAACCTCGTGCACGCCGACACCGTGCTGGTCACGGTGACGAACAGCGAGAACCCGCCGGTGCTGGACTCCATCGCGTTCGATCTGAGCGCGACCGATAGCGCCAAGGTCGCCTTCCCCGCAAGCAGGCTGCTGGCCGTGACGGCGTGGGATACCGGCGCAGTCGCGATCTCCGGACTGCCGATGCACTACGTGTCATCAGACCCCACGACTGCCACGATCCGTCTCTTCGCCGGGCGGGCCATGGTCCAGCCGGTGCGACCGGGCCCCGTCGACATCATCGCGACCACGACGGCCTACGGGGTCACGAAGGCGGATACGCTTCCCTTCATCATCGGCCAGCCCCTGAGTGGAAACATCGCGATCGTCCAGCAGCTCGACGCGAGCGGTGTGATTCGCAACGTCTTTGCGCCGGCGCGGATCGTGGTGGGGACGGGGAGCGACATAACCTGGTACAACGAGACCGGCATCGCGACTGACGTGACGTTCGATGACCCCGCCGACATCGTCGCGCGCGAGTTCTACTGCAGGCCGTTCTACACCGACAAGGAGCCCGCGCTCTGCGCGGATGGGAACATCGAGGCCTTCGGGATGCCCGCTGTCATCAATGGCGTGCCCGACACGCTGGCGGCGTACCATAACAAGCGCGCGCGCCATTTCCCCGTGCCCGGGACGTACACCTTTCAGAGCGTCAGCTCGGGCGCGACCGGCACGATCGTAGTCGTGGATGAGAGTGAGCCCTGAGCGCGCTCCCGTCATTCCGGATATCACGCCACTGATCGCAACATCATGTCCGTAACTCGACGCGTCTTCCTGCAGAGAACCGGCGCGGCCGCGGTCATCACGGCCGCCGCGGCCGCCGTACCGCGCCCGCTACTCGCCCAACTCGGGCGCGAGCCGGAGCCGGTTCCGCCTGTCGAAGATCCGCGGCTCAGGGCGCTCACGGCACGGGCGCTGGAAAGCGCTCGGTCCGCGGGCGCGCGCTACGCCGACGTCCGTCTCACCCACACTCGCACGAGAGAGTTCTGGGCGAGGTTCGTCCACGATGAAGAAGCGCTGACCGTGGGGGTGAGGGCGCTCGTAGACGGCTACTGGGGCTTCGCCAGCAGCCCGGTGTGGAGCCCCGACGAGATGGCGCGGTTGGGACGCGAAGCGGTGCATCATGCGAAGGTCAGCGCGGTGGGGAGGCCGCGGACGGTGGAGCTCGCACCGGCCCCGGTGGTCGAGGATGGACACTGGACAATGCCGGTGGAGCTCGACCCGTTTGCCCTCTCTCCCTTCGAGATGGAAGACTTCCTCCGCGGCCTGGAGATCTACGCCGGCCGCATCACGAGTGGTGGTGTCCGTGTGGGGATTCAGCTCAACAACGCCACTGGCGTGGTGCAGGAGAAGGTGTTTGCGTCGACGGACGGGAGCTATTACACCCAGCGCACCTACCACACCGGTGGTGTGTTCGCAGGCAGGGTTCGGCTGGTCGAGAGCGGGATCGATAGCCCCTTCTCGCTGGATTGCCTGAGCTTCGCTGGACTGGGCTGGGAGCTCTATGCCGCCGAGCGTGTCCCGCAGGTCCGCGACCAGCCGCTGCGCGAGGTGATCCGGCAGCGCGTCGAGGAAACGAGGGAGACGATGCTCATGCCGGTGAAGCCGGTGGAGGTGGGCCGCTACGACGCCGTCCTCGATGCATGGAGCATGGCACAGCTCATCGACCACACGCTCGGGCGGGCCACGGAGCTCGATCGGGCGTTGGGGTACGAGGCGAATGCCGGCGGCACGAGCTACCTGAACGATCCCTTCGCCATGCTCGGCACGTACGAGGCTGGCGCTCCCCTGCTCACGGTCACCGGCAATCGCTCCGATCCGGGTGCCGTCGCGACCGTGCAGTGGGACGACGAAGGTGTTCGCCCCGACGCCTTCCCGCTGGTGAAGGACGGAGTGCTCACCGACTTCCAGACTACTCGCGAGAGCGCGGGGTGGCTCGAGGAGCTCTATGCGAAGACGGGCCGTCCCTTTCGCTCGCATGGCTGCGCGAACGCGCCGGCAGCGGTGGACGCGCCGCTGCAGCATACGCCCAACCTGGTGCTGGCTTCGGGACGTGAGGCGCTCGACTTCGACGCGCTCGTGGCGGGGATGAGCGAAGGGATCGCCGTCAAGCGCGTCGGGCTCGACATGGACTTCCAGAACAGCAGCGGACTGGGCACCGGCGAGGTCTATGAGATCAAACGCGGCAAGCGCGTGGCCCGCATCGCCTCTGCCGGGTTCCTGTTTCGCGCCACGGAGCTCTGGAAAGGGCTGCTCGACCTGGGAGGCGCTGCGAGCGTGCTGCGCTACGGCGTGTCCGGGTCGAAGGGCGAGCCCGCTCAGCACTGTCTCCACAGCGTGAGCGCGCCGCCGGCGGCAATGAAGCAGCTCACGCTCATCGACCCGCTCCGGAAAGCCTGAGGCGCGCACCCATGGAGCATTCCAGGATGACCACAGCTACAGTGAACACCGCCCGCGCCCGGCCTCTCCGTCTGCAGGATAGCGACCGGATCCTCTCCGAGACCGAATGCCGAGCGATCGCCGAGCGGGCCTTCGCATTCGCCAGGGGCGGAGGCGAGACGAAGGTCTTCCTCTCGAGCTGGTGGAACGGTGAGTTGCGCTGGGCACGCAACCGGACGAGCCTGGCCGCGGACCGGCGCGATCTCCGCGTCATCGTCCGGCGCACCGTGGGTGTGGGCGAAGGTAACGTGGTCACGAACCAGGTGGACGATGCCTCGCTCGAGGCAGTCGTGCGCGCAGCCGAGCGAAGCGCCATCCTCTCGCCGCGCATCGAGCACCCACTACCGTACGAGCCGCCGCTGCCACGCGGGAAGTGGGCCGAAACGGCGATCTGGAGCGACGCCACGTACGACCTCTCGACCGAGGCGCGTGGCGAGGTCGTTCGCCGCCTCCTCGAGTCGGCCGACGCGAAGGGGATGCTCTCCGCCGGGTACCTGGAGGCACGTGCCGGGGCGCGGATGACGATCAGCTCCCTCAGGCCTGATGATTCCTCCGCACTGTGGGATACACCCTATCAGAAGTGGACGCAGGCGCACTGCTCGATGACGGTGCGTGATGCGAAGGGGACGGGATCCGGATGGGCGGGGCTCAGCAGCTACGACTGGAACGCGATCGACGCCGACGCGCTCGCGCGGCGCGCGCTGGAGAAGTGCCTGGCATCGCAGAATCCGGTGGCGCTGGAGCCGGGGCGCTACACGGTGATCCTCGACTCGCAAGCCGTGGCCGATCTCATGGAGGTCTTCGCGAAATCGCTCTTGCGGCAGCGGGCCGAGAATGGTCAGGGGCCCTGGGCGCTCGCTCAGGATGATGCACTCGGCATCTGGCGGACGAAGCTCGGGCTCAAGGTGGCGGACTCGCGGATCACCATAAGTCACGACCCCATGGATCCGATGTTGGGCATCGTCCCCGCCGAGCCGTGGATGGAACCGATCACCTGGATCGATCGAGGGATCCTCACCGATCTCGCCTACCGTCGCCCGTATGCCGTGGAGAAGCTGAACGAGAACGCGTCCGGCCGCGACATGATCGGCTACCGGATGAGCGGCGGGAAGACATCGGTGGAGGAGATGATCGCAACGACGAGGCGGGGGCTTCTCGTCACCCGATTCTCGAACATCCGCATGCTGGACGGAACGAGTCTGGTCTCCACGGGACTCACCCGCGATGGGTTGTGGCTCATCGAGAACGGCAAGATCACGAAGCCCGTGAAGAATTTCCGCTTCACCGAGTCGCCGCTGTTCATGCTCAACAGCATCGAGCAGCTGGGAGAGGCAGTACCGGTGTTCCGGCCGGTGGAGGATCCGTACGAGCGGGACTATCCGCTTACTCCTGCGATCGTGCCGACCATCAAGTCGCGCGACTTCAGCTTCACCTCCACAATCGACGCGATCTAGAGCAGACGTGAGACGCAGAACCGGGTATCAGGGGCGGCTGTCGGCCGCCGTCGCGGGGATCCTGCTCGCGCTGACGTCGGCGTCCGCCGTCGCGCAGACGAGCTTTCAGTGGCCGGATACGGCGGTGGATGTGGTGCGCTACGCAACAGTCGAGCAATGTCTGGCGGCGAGCCAGCGCGCCCAGGAAGGCGTGGATCGACGAGATGCGCGGATCGTCTGGCGAGACACGATGCCGCCGGATCATCAGCGGGCGCTCGCTCCCGCGCCCGCGATCGTGACGGAGACCGCCAGGCGTTGCGCCGCGCGATTCGCCGGATCTACCGCTTCGCCCCAGAGCTTCATCTCCCTCTTCGAGCTCTATCTCGTCGCCGGGCGCGATGCGGACGCCGCCTCACTTCTCGCAAGGCGTCTGGCCGCGCTGCCGGATACGGCCACCCGCGCGCAACGCACCGCGGTCGTGGATACCGCCATCGGGATCTATCTGGGAGCGCAGCCGGCGCGCGTGGCAGCCGCGGAGGCGCTCCTCCTCGAGCGGGCGCAGTCGCGCGGGGATCGCGTACAGTCGCTGGCGATCTACCACCAACTGATGCTTAGCGCGACCAGGGTAGGCGATAGCGCGACCGCGCGCCGCGCGGCCGAACGGATCGTGGCAGCCGCCGACTCGCTCACCAGGGACGAGCGGGAGTCCGACGAGTTCGAGAAGCTTGCCGGCGGTGAGGGCGGTGAGCAGCTCGTGTTCGATGCGTTGAACGTGCTCTCGGGCGATGATGTTTTTCTCGACAGTCTGCGACAGAGCACGGCTGCCTACGCGGCTATCAAGCGCGCCAACTGGCTGCGGGCGACGAAGGGGCGGTTCGAGGCGCTCGATTATCCCATCGGTGCGAAGGCGCCGAGGCTCACGGCGGATTTCTGGTTCCCCGCCGGAGCCGCGAGCTCTCCACGCCCGGCGCCGGGCGAAATATCCCTGATCGTGTTCCTCCCCGCTCACTGCATGCTCTACGGCAGCAGTGAAGGCACGTCGAGCTTCGGAGGGTGCGCCAGCCTGTTCGCTCAGCTGCACCGGCTGACGGAGCGTTTCCCGGATCTCGATGTGACAATCGCTGCCCAGACAAAGGGCCACTTCTACTACGAGAAGCCGCCGTCACCGGGGGAGGAAGCCGAGTGGATTCGCAAATGGATGGAAGAGTACGACGTGCATGGCGCCATCGCGGTGAGCACTACTCCCTTCTGGCGGCTTCCATCACCAGATGATCGCCGGATCGACCAGTTCGACAAGGTCCCCAACGTGAAGAACTACAGCTTCAAGGGAATATGGAGGCCGATGAGTGGACTGAGGGTCCTCATCGACCAGGATGGACGTATTGTAGCCGCCACAGGCAGTGACTCGCTGTACGCACAGTTCATCGAGGTGTTGATGCAGCGTGGGAGCGGAGGCGACTGACGATGCAACCACGTACCCGGATGACCGCGCGTACCGCCGCGGTGTTCACGAGCCTGTTCGGGCTGCTGCTCCTCGGAGCCTTCACTCGCTCCCCCGACTCGCTACAGGATCCCGCGCTCACCGTGGGGACGCTCCCCAACGGGATGCGCTACTATCTGCGCGCGAACCGCACACCGGCGCACCGGGCCGAGCTCCGGCTCGTCGTCAATGCCGGCAGCGTGCTCGAGGACGAAGACCAGCAGGGCTTCGCGCACTTCCTGGAGCACATGGCCTTCAACGGCACCACGCATTTTCCCAGGCACACCCTGATCGATTTCGTGGAGACGAGCGGGATGCGCTTCGGCGCCGATCTCAACGCGTCGACGAGCTACGACGAGACGATCTACAAGCTCACCGTTCCGACCGATGATCCCACGACGCTGAACCGCGCGCTCGAGGTGCTGCACGACTGGGCGAGCGGAGAGATCGTCATCGACTCGACCGAGGTCGTGGCCGAGCGGGGCGTGGTGATGGGCGAGTGGCGCGCGCGGGCGCTGGACACCGCGAGCCAGAAAGTGCGGGCACACTACGACTCGGTACTGTTCGGCGATTCGCGCTATGCCACCCGCAAGCCGATCGGGGATACGACGCTGCTGGTCACTGCCGAACCGGGGCCGATCCGGCGCTTCTACCACGACTGGTACCGTCCCGAGCTCATGGCGGTCGTAGTGGTCGGCGACTTCGACGTGGCCGCGATGGAGCGCGAGATCAAGAAGCGCTTCGGTGCGATCCCCACGCTGGAGGATCCCAGACCTCGCGAGCAGCCCGCGCTACCGGCGGGCACTGCGCCCGTGGTCGACGTCTACCGAGGGAGCGTGCTTCCCACGGTAGAGGTGCTCTGGCCAGCTCCTCCCGAGTCCGCGGCTCCAGAGGCGGCGGTGCAGCAGCGTCTGATCGCCCAGCTCCTCCTGCAGCATCTCGAGCAGCGGATGTTCAGAATGCGTGCGGCACCTTCACGGCCTTTCATAACCGCCCAGCTCGAGGAGGGGCGAGTGGCGCGGCCCATCGACCTGGTCGGCTTCCAGTTACTGGCCTGGCCCGACAGCCTGGAGCGCGGACTTCACGCCGTTCTCACCGAGTTCGAGCGTGTGTCCCAGTACGGGATCAGCGAGCCAGCGCTGAAGCACCAGAAGGCCGCTCTCCTGCAGCAGCTCGAGCACGCGGCCGCCAGCGCCAGCGCGCGCTCCTCGCGAGCGTACGTGGCTGACTACGTGCAGCACTACCTCACCGGCGAGGGCTCCCTCCTGAGCGCCGGGCAGGAGCTGGCGCTGGCCAGGGAGATCCTTCCCGGGATAACGCCAGAGGTGATAGCCGGGGCGGCGAAGTTCTGGCGCCAGCGCGAAGGGCTTCGCGTGCTCGTGGGATTACCCGCCTTCTCTCACGTGCGGCCACCGACGCGTGAGAGTCTCCTCGCGCTCTTCGATTCGGTGGCTCACACACCGCTGGCCCCGGATAGCACGCCGATCCTCGCGGAGGGCCCGCTCCTCGCCGAGCTCCCCACACCGGGGCGGATAGTCCAGGAATCGCACCGCGCGCGGGCCGGTATCACCGAGTGGAAGCTCTCCAATGGCGCGCGAGTGATTCTCAAGCCCACGCAGAACGATCCCGATGAGCTGTTGATGAAGGCATGGAGTCCGGGCGGCTTCTCTCTGGTGCCCGACACTCTGTTCTTCACCACCGGGCGCATGGTGGCCATAATGATGACCGAGGCGGCGGGACTCGGCACGCACGATCGGGAGGCGCTGCTCCAGGAGCTCACCACCACTGGGGTGCGCGATTTCAAGGTCGACATCGGCTACTCGGACGAGTCCATATCGTTGGCGGGATCGCCGAAGGAGCTCGAGCTTCTCTTCCAGATGCTCTATCTGCAGTTCACCGCGCCGCGACTCGACTCGACGACGCTGAAGAGCTGGCAGAGTCTGGCCAAGTATCAGGGACGACGCTCCTTCTCGATCAACGACGTTTTCAATCAGCTCTTCGCGCACGGCAACCGGCGCATGCTCCCGGTCTCCACGCAGCTCGCGGAGCTGGCGGACATCGATCGGGCGATGGCCGTCTACCACGACCGGTTCGGGAACGCGGGCGACTTCACCTTCACCCTGGTCGGTGCGGTCACGCCGGAGCAGGTAAGGCCGCTGGTGAAACGCTATCTCGCAAGTCTGCCGGCAACGGAGGCACGTGAGGAGCCGAAGCCACCGGAGGTGGCACCCTTCCGCTACAAGATCGACGACACGCGCAAGATCCAGACGGCGCTGCCACGAGCCCAGACGCTCTGGGTCTTCGATGGCCCCGTGCCTACGGTGCCGGACGAGTACCTCGCGGCCCGCGAGCAGCTCGGCGCCGTGGAGAGCGTGCTCGGTCGAAGACTCCGGATACGGCTGCGCGAAGAGCTCGGCGGCACGTATGGAGTCGGCATGCAGGGGATGACCTACCTGCTGCCCGGCGAGCGCTATCGGTTACTGATGTCGTTCATAGCCGCGCCGGAGAGGATGGAGGAGTTGAACGATGCGCTCGAGGGAGTGCTGGACACGCTGCGCACGGACGGCGCTACCCCAGCGGAGCTGAAGCAGGTGGCTACCATCCAGCGGCGGCAGCTGGAGACGCAACTGGAGAGCAACCAGTTCTGGCTCGACCGGATTGGCTTGTACAACCGACTGGGGATTTCGCTGGACAGGATTCCGGCACCGTTCGACCACGCGGTGACTCCGGCCGAGTTCAAGGCTGCGGCCCAGCGGTATCTGCCCGCTGACAACTACATCCACATCACCGTGATGCCCGAGGACAGCTCGCGCTACGCCAGGACGCGATAGGTCGAGTGCACCTTCCGACAAGGGGCGTGCAACACCAGGGGATGATCCCGGCTGGTCTGTCCTGCTTACGAGCACTGGACGCAGACGCCGGGCGCCATTGCGGACCCGCCGGTCGCCGCGGGCGATGGCGCGATGGCCTCCCGGTGCGAGTGCGCGCGCGGTAGCGGAGCGGTAACGAACGGGAGCGAGTCTCGCATGGTGCCGTACGGCGTCGTACATCATCCTCGCTCCCATCGTTCACGCTTTCTTCGTCAGGTCGCGCCCTCGGCACCTTCGGGCTCGCCTCCGATCCGCAGTTCCACACGCTGCCCCAACTTGAAGGGCGCCCCTCGGGGGAGTGCGATCTTCACCAGCAGCACGCGCGTGTCCGAGGGGCGCGCTGGGTCTTCGGGGCGGAGCTGCCGCGGGACCACGGCGTCGGGGATGCTCTCCACGCTCCCCACCCATTCGCGACCTTCGTATCCCTCCGCCGTGATGATTACCGGTTCGCCCACCTTCATCCGGTCGATGTCGTACTCGTCCACCTGCGCCTCCACGCGCATCCGGTCGAGATCCGCGATCGTGACCAGGCGCGTAGCCGGCGGGATGACCTCTCCCGGCTCGACGTAGCGGGTGATGACCACGCCGCCGATCGGCGCGCGGATGCTCCGCTTCGCCAGCGCGGCCTCCAGCCGCTCCACCTCGGCGGCGACCGCATTGGTGCGCGCGCGGGCGGCGGCGAGGTTGTAGGTGACATCGTCCAGGTCGGCGGCCGAGGCGTGTCCTTGCTCGGCGAGGGTAGCCGTGCGCCCGTGCCTCGCCTCGAGCAGCTTCACCTGCGATTCGGCCTCCGCGCGGCGCGCGCGCGCTTCGTCGAGCGCGGCGCGCTCCTCGGAGGAAGCCAGCTCCACGATCACATGCCCGGCGCGTACCTGGTCGCGCTCCTTCACGAGGACCGCCTTCACCCTTCCGCCGGCCTCGCTTCCCACATCCACCGTGGCGCCCGGGTACGTCACCACGCGCCCCTCGGCGCGAACGCCTCGCGCGTTGGGCTCCGGTGCTGCCGCGAGCACGACGCTCGTCGTGCTCGATCGCGGGCGCGCGACGCGGGTGCCGAACACAAGGAAAGCTCCTGCCGCGCCGACCACCGTACACGCGGCCAGCCAGAGGCTCACCGATCGGATCCGCATGCGCGCGCTCATGTGGCGAGCCTCCCGTCACGGATCGTCGCCACGCGGTCGGCGATGGAGCGCACGCTCCGGTCGTGCGTGACTACCAGCAGCGAGTGTCCGCGCTCGCGCACCAGCCCGTGCAGCAGCGAGAGCACGCGACCCGCGGTATCGGAGTCGAGGTTTGCGGTGGGCTCGTCGGCCAGGAGAAGCGGCGGGTTGCCCGCTATCGCGCGCGCGATGGCGACGCGCTGCTTTTGGCCGCCAGAGAGGTCGCGCGGGAGGAAGTCGCGTCTGTCGGAGAGCGACACCGCTTCGATCGCCGCCTCCGCCTGGCGGCGCGCGTCGCGCCGGACGCCCTTCACCTTGAGCGCGTAGATCACGTTTTCCAATGCCGTCAACGATGGGAAGAGGTTGAACTGCTGGAATACGAAGCCGATGTACCTGCGTCTGATGGCGGCCAGCTCCGCGCTGCTCGCCCGTTCGGCGGATACGCCGGCTACGGTCACGCGCCCGCTCGTGGGGGAGAGGATGCACCCCAGGATGGAAAGGAGCGTGGTCTTCCCCGAGCCCGACGGACCCTCGAGCGCGACGACCTCGCCCGGGGCGATGGCGAGGGTGACGCCCCGCAGCGCTTCCACCACGTGCCGGCCATCGTGATAGCGTTTGGTGACGTCCTCCGCGAGCACCGTATGGGTGAGCGCGGGTAGTGCGTACGCGGCGCTCACTATTCAGCTCCGGAAGACGAGCGCCGGATCGATCTGGGAGATCTTCCGGAAGGGTATCGAGGCGGCGAGGAGGCAGAGCACCACCGTGCCGACGAAGGTTGCCACGTGGATGTGCATCGGTACGATCAGTTGGAGCCCCATGCGGGCGAGCGCTGGCTGGAGCGCCCAGGTGGGCAGCTCGGCGACCACGAACCCGATGACGGCGGCGATGGCCGCCTGCTTGGCGAGGATGATGTAGATGTCGGAGTTGCTCCCGCCGATCGCCTTCACGGTTCCGAACTCCCGGAGATGTTCCATGGTAGACCCATACAGTGTCTGCGCCACGATCACCACGCCCACGAGCGCGCCGAGCAGCACGGTGATGTACATGTTGAGCCCGAGTCCTGTCTTCGTGATCCAGTAGTCGCGCGAGCGCTCGGCCCACTCGGCGCGCGTGAGCACATCGTTGTACGGAAGCTTGCGCCGCAGCTCGGCGCGTACGCGTTCGACGTCCGCACCCGGAGCCAGCTTCACGAGCACGTAGTGAGTGCCGCGGTCGAGCTGCGGCGACCAGAGCGCCCGCAGGACCGGGAGCGACATGAAGGCGATGGGCGTGGTGGTGAAGGAGAATGCCTCGCGCGTGCGGCCTACCACCTCCATCCGTCGTCCCATGAGCTCGCGAAACTCGCCTACCGCGAAGTCGCCGAAGCGCGTCCGGGACGACTCGTCGAGCATGATGTACGGCCCGCGTCTCAGGTCGGCGACGTTCCCCTCTACCACGTGCCATGGGAGCCCCCATTCTCTGAAATCCTCCATGGCGTAGACCTCCACCATCTCCTGCGCGCCCGTGGGGAGCGCGATGGTGGCGAAGGAGACAAGGAGATTGTCGGCGCGCGCAACGCCCGGAGTGGCCCTCACCCGGTTCACGACTCCATCGGGGAAGACCTGGGCGAAGTCGACGTTGGTGGCGTGCCGCGAAGTGACCCAGAGCTCGGCGTCGATGTTCTCGATGGCGATGGACGCATTGTTCATCGCGCCGAGGAAGAGCCCACTCTGCACCAGCACGAGAGCGACGGCGAAGATCACACCGGCCACGGTTATTGCGAATCGCAGCTTGTCGTGCAGGAGCATCCTGATCGCGAGGTCGACCACGACTCACTCCTCGGGCGCGGCGAGCGCGCCGCGCAGGAGCGTGTCGATGAGGAGCGCGACCGTGCGCGTGGGCGACTTCCAGGTGATCCAGGGGTCGTCCCCCTTGGTGATGGAGAGCGCCACGACGCCGTGCATGGCGGCCCAGAGCATCTGCGACACCTGCTCGACGTTCCCGTACTCGGGCCGGAACTTGCCGGTCGCGAGGCACTCCTCCACGGTGGCCATGAGGAAGGCGTAGACGTCGCGCTCCGGGCTGCCTGCACCGAGCGTCAGCGGCCCGTTCCCGGCTTTCGCCATGGACTCCGTGTGCGCCGTCATGAAGAGGAGGCGATAGTGGTTCGGGTAGGCGAGCCCGAACTCCACGTACATGTATCCCATCTCGCGCAGCCGTTCCACCGGATCTTCGAGCCGGGAGAGCTTGTGGAATCGAGCGGAGAGGGCGAGGAAGTCCTGTTCGACGAGCTCGCGCAGGAGCGCGGCCTTGTCGCGGAAGTGCAGGTAGATCGTGGCCGGCGTGTAGCGGATCGCGTGGGCGATGTCGCGCATGGTGACGCGTTCGAAGCCGCGGAGGGCGAAGAGCTCGCGTGCGGAGTCGAGGATCCGCTGGCGCGTGGCGGGACCACCATCGCCCTTTGATGATTTTCTGCGGATGACCATGTGGACCTCCGGAACGGTGCGCGCTCAAGTTAACAACGTTCACTAGATGCGCAAGTAGCCTCCCGAGCCGTTCCAGGGCCGTTGTACGGTGGAGGTGAGTGCGCTGGGAGTTCTGGCGAGGCGAGGGACAATTATAGAAGCTGAACGCCGTTCACCATCGGATGACCGGTATGGCTGGACTGGTCGGGGGCTGCCTCCCGGTCTCGAGCGCGGAGCGTCCGAGTAGGGGTTCCGGCGGCGGGAGCTGTCATAACCAACGGATACGCGGCGGCCGTGCTCTGGCCGGCGCGTGCCGTGTCCATCGATGTCATCGGCTCCCACTTTCGAGGTCCCCGTGCGCAATGTCCATCTCGCTCTCGTCACGCTCTGCACCTTCCTTCTCATCGGCTGTGCGAGTGCCGGTGGCGGCTCGAGCGCTGGTGCGAGCGGATCGGCCGCGAAAAGCTCGAGCGATCAGTCCCGCCTGACCAGCGAGGAGATCACGGCCGCGAACCTGCCCACGGCGTACGACCTCGTGGATCGGTTGCGCCGCCCCTGGCTCAGGCGCGACGCGGCGACGGGGAAGGACGTGGTGGTCTACATGGATCAGCAGAACATCGGCGGCGCGGCCAAGCTGCGTGACATACCGAGCGTGGATGTGGCGCAGCTCGAGTACCTCCCGTACGACGAGGCGGTGCGGCGCTGGGGGAGTCAGGTGGAGGGGAGCGTCATCGTGGTCACGAGACGGCGTTGATGAAGGGAAGGTGTAAGAGCGGGGTTGGAGGGAAGGTTTAAGAACTGGGTCAGGTCTGGAACCGTGCAGGACGTCATCCCCGCGAAAGCGGGAATCCATTTTTGGCCGGGTGACATGGATTCCCGCTTTCGCGGGAATGACGATGTTGGATACGGCCGCCG
>DATCXR010000211.1:0-20841 GCA_036565685.1 Gemmatimonadaceae bacterium | reverse complement strand
GGCCGGCTGTATCAATTCACGATTCCAGACCTGACCCCGTCGCGGGCCCCGTCGCGCCGAGCGCTACGGCCGCCAGCTCTCCATCGTGCGAGAGGGTGATGTCCCAGCCGGCGAGGGGAGCTGCGTTGCCGCGCGAGTAGAGCCGCGGAGGTCCGAAGACCGAGCCGGTACGTTCGCGCACGATCTCCACCTCTCCGAGCCCCGCCTCCGCCGCGAGCGTGCGCGCCAGACGCCGCACCGCGAGCGATTCGGCCGAGCGCGCGGGGAGGAGCGACAAGCGCTCTCGCGCCGTGGGGTCGTATGCGGCAGCATCGCGATCCAGCTCGGCGCGCGCCGAGATCGCTATCCTGAGCGAGCGGAAATCGCCACCTGCGTCCATCGCGACGCAGTGGACGAAGGTGGGAGACAATCTCCACTCGACCGGGAAGGAGGCGCCATCCAGCCCGACGAGCCCTTGCAGTCTGACGCGCCCGGCCAGGAGCACGGAGCTCGCCCCGCTTCGAGCCGTCAGCTCGGCGCCATCGGGGATCACCTCGTAGCGCGAGTGCGCGAAGATCACGTCGGGCCGCAGCTTCTTCGCCACCTTGTACGCCGCTTCCTTCGCGGCCCATAGCATCCAGAGCGCCGCGTCGGAGCTCGGCGAGCTCGCTATGAGCTCCGCCTCGCGCGCGGTGAAAACTCTCGCCACGAAGCGTGCGTCGCGAGACTTCCCCGCTGCTTCACGCGCTCGCAGGTCTACCAGATCGTTCCCGATCAAAGTACCTCGTCTCCATCTCGGCGAGCTTCCTGATGATCTGCGTGGCCAGATCACGAGCGCCGCGCAGCCCGGTGGCGGTGGTGGTGGGGCGGAGCATCTCCAGCTCCAGCGAGTACACGTCGCCTGTGTGCGGGTAGTCGGTGTACCCCTCCTGCTTCCGGCCACGCATGTACACGCAGAGCACTCGCGTCTCGGGCACCGCCTGCACTATCTGACCCACGCCGTAAGTGAAGTTCTCGGTGTCCACGCGGGCCGTGCGGCTGCGGCCGCCCTCGGGGAAGATGGACACGAGCTCGCCCGACCGAAGGAGATACGTGATCTTCGCCAGCGTGCGCTTCACCTCCTCGCGCGGGCCTCCTCGCGTGACGTAGACGCACTTGCCGAGGAACGACGCCACCCGCCAGAACCAGGTGGAGAAGTTGGACTTCTCCGGCACGCTCCATGGGAAGCGCGAGTAGTGCGAGAGGTAGCTGTGCAATGGAGCGAGCGCCAACACGAGGATGACCGTGTCGACCAGGGTGAGATGATTGGAGCAGATGAGAATCGGCCCAGGCTCCGCTTCCACCAGCTTCGCGAAGCGCGCCCGGACGGTATCGGCATCGCGTACCGAGAGTCGCTTGATCACCCGTGCCCAGAAGAGCGCGGTGGGCGCGACGATCGGGAAGAAGAGAAAGGACACCCGGCGCTGCAGCGCCAGTATGCGCTGATCCCGGCGCGCTATAGAGTCCACCGGACGAGCTACTGCTTCTGCTCCCGGATCACGGTCACGGCGTCGCCCAGCGTGCGAACCCGGTCCGCTGCCTCGTCGTCGATCGCGATGTCGAACTCGTCCTCGAACGCCAGCACGATGTCCACCAGCCGTGCGGAGTTCACGCCGAGATCTTCGAGGAGTCGGGTATTCTCGTCGGCACTCGCCAGCTTGTCGCTGTTCTTGACGAAGGGCTTGATGATGCCGATGACCTTCTCGAACGTCTCCTGTTGCTCCATTTCAGCTGCTCCTTTCTCAGTTGTCGTTGCGGGAATCCCACTTCCCGAATATCACGCACCCGTTCACGTCTCCGAACCCGAAGCTGGCCTTCGCCACGATACGAGGCTCCATCTCCCTCGTCTGGTGAGGGATGCTGGCGGCGAACGGCTCGAGCTCGGGGTGCAGGTCCTCGCAGTTGAGCGAGCCGTGCACGAAGCCGCGATCCAGCTCCAGCACCGACGCTACGCATTCTATCCCCCCGGCAGCCCCAAGTGTGTGTCCGATCATCGACTTCGTCGAGTTGATCGGCGGCAAGCGCTCCGGAGCAACGCCGAGGGCGGCCTGCCAGCTGGCCACTTCGCGCGGGTCGGCCATGGTGGCGGTGAGATGGCCGTTGATGGTATCCACCTCTTCGCCCCGAATCCCCGCCGACTCGAGCGCGGCGCGGATGCAGCGCTGGACGCCGAACGGGTTGGGCGCGGTCATGCTCCCGCCCTGCCGCTGGCCCCCGCTGTTCACCTCCGCACCCCTGATCTCCGCGTAGATCCGGGCACCGCGCGAGCGCGCGCTCTCGAGCTCCTCGAGCATGAGCATCCCCGCGCCCGAGCCGGGGACGAAGCCGGATGCGCTCGCGCTCATCGGGCGCGACGCCTTCTCCGGCTCGTCGTTCTTCCCGGTGGCCAGCACGCGCATCGCGTCGAACGAGCCCCACGTGTAGTGCGACTCGCCCTCCACGCCACCGGCCAGCATTCGCTTCGCGCGTCCCGCACGGATGTGCCAGTACGCCTCCACTATCGCCTCGGTGCCGGTGGTGCACGCGCTGCTGTTGGTGGAGACCTGGCCGCCCAGGCCGAGCAGCCCGCCGATGCGCGCGCTCACGCCGCTGCACATGACCTGCTCCACGATCGTGCTCCCCATCCTGCGCGCGCGCCCCGCATCTATGGTGGGACCCGCGTAGCCGCACATGAGGTCTATCCCCGCCACTCCGGTGCCGACGATGGCGCCGGTGTCGAAGTCGGGCTCGCCCGACGAGTCGGTCGGAAGCTCGAATCCCGCGTCGCGCCAGCAGTCCACGGCGGCGATCGCGCCGAAGGAGATGACGGTCGACTTCATCGAGAAGCGCTGCTCCTCGCTGAAGTAACGCTCCTTGATCTCCTCCACGCCCTGCGGCGCGCCGCCCACCTGGCACCCGAACTTGAGCTCCCGGAGCTTCTCGTAGAAGCGGATCCCGGAGCACCCTTCGCGCAGCGCGCGCTCGAAACTCTCGAGCCCGTGGCCGTTGGGCGCGAGCACGCCGAGGCCGGTTACGACAACTCGTCTATCCAATTCTGATCCCCAATCCCGAAAGTGTGCAGGCAGCCACCACGCTCCCGTCGGGCTTCGTCATCTCCACCTTCGACCTGAGCTTGTTGCGACGCCAGAAGATCTTCTCCCCCCTGCAGATCACCTGCTCGCCGGGGAGAACGCGGCCGAGAAACTCGACTTCCGCATCCGTGAAGATCGAGCGCCAGCGGGGAAGCTCCTCGGGGCCGACTTCCAGTGCCTTGATGTAGATCCCGAGCGCCACCACGCCCGTCTGCGCCATCGTCTCGAGGAGGATCACTCCAGGCGTGAGCGGCATCCCGGGGAAGTGCCCCGCGTAGAAGCTCTCGTCGGGCCTGAAGGTGTAGCGTCCCTCGATGCGATCCTCGCTCATCTCCGCAATCTCGTCGATGAAGCGGAAGGGATGCTGCTGCGGCACGAGCGCGAGCACCTCATCGGGTGTGAGCACCCGGCCGCCACTGCCATCCACCCTCTGCTCCGTCATCGCTTCAGCACCCCGCCGGTGGAGTTGGCCGAACGCGCCGGATAGTCGGTATAACGGATCCCCTCGAACATCCCCACCTTGGCATCGGTGATCGTGTAGATGTGCTCGTCGTCCACGAATACTCGTCCAGTACCCACTGCGAGCGCCGTTCCGCTGCTCTTCAACTCGGCGTAGCGCCGCACGTCGATCTCGTAGCGCACCAGGTGGTCGAACGGACGGATCTGACCGGAGAACTCTATCTCCTTGCAACCGAGCGCGCGCCCGATCCCCTTCGACCCGGCGACGGAGCAGTACAGACCGAGAAGCTGCCATATGGCGTCGACGCCGAGGCAGCCCGGCTGCACGGGGTCGAGCCGGAAGTGGCACTGGAAGAACCACTCGTCGAAGTGCACGTCCTGCTCGGCGACGATTCTGCCGCGCGAGCCCTCGCGCCGGATGTCGGTGACCCGATCGAACATGAGGAGCGGCGGCGCGGGGAGCACGCCGAAGTCCTTCGCCGGCGGGTCTTCCACGAGGGTGCCCCAGGCGATGGCCAGCAGCTCTTCCTTGGAGAAGCAGGTTCTGGTGAGGTATTCCGCGTATTTCATTCCGCCTCTTCGGAGAACGTGATCAGCGCGCCGCCCCACGCGAGCCCCGCGCCCACCACCACCAGCGCGAGCCGGTCGCCGGGGGAGAAGCGCTCCCAGTTCTGCGAGAGCACACCAGGTGCACCAGCCGCGCCACAGTTTCCGAAACAGTCGACGTTATACAGGTGGCGCTCCTCGGAAACGCCAGCGCGGCTGGCAGAGGAACGCAGCATCGTGAGGTTCGCCTGGTGACCGATGAACCAGGGTTCGACGTCCCGGTCGCCATCGCGCTTGGCGAGGAGCTCCTCCGCGGTTGCAGCCGTCCTGCGGATCGCGAAGCGCTGTACCGCCGAGCCATCCTGCACGAAGAAGCCGCCGGTGGGGATCGTGACGCTGTCCCAACCGGCGGGATCAGAGCCGAAGCTGGTCCTGCGCACCACTGCGCGCGCCGGTACCCTGGGGGAGACTATGGCCGCGCTGCTCCCATCACCCCAGAGGACGGCGGTCGCGCGGTCGGAGTAGTTCACCACGCGCGTGTTGTTCTCGGCGCTCACTATGAGGATGAAATCCGGGAGCGTCTCCGGGCGCATCTTCCCCAGGAAGTTGAGCTGCGCGACGAAAGTGGAGCAGGCGGAGTTGATGTCGAACGACGGCGCCTGGATTCCCAGCGCCGCGGCCACCGTGCAGCTCTCGGCGGGCGTGAGATACTGCGGCGAGCAGCCGCCGGCGATGACCATCCCGATGTCGCCCGGCTCCAGCCCCGCGCGCTCGAGCGCCATCCGCGAGGCACGCGCCGCGGTCTGCGCGTTGGTGTAGCGCGATGCCTCGTACGCGGCACGCGGGTCGGCGTTGCGCGTGTCGCGGATGTAGTCGAGCGAGAGCACCGTGCGGCGCTCCCGGATCCCTACTCGCTCGAGAATCCACTCGTCGTTCGTTCCGATGTCGAGCGACTCGAGGAAGGCGTTGTCGATGACGTTCTCGGGGTGGAAGTGACCGACCCCGTGTATCTGTAGCATCCCTTCTTCCTTGCCTTACGTCACGTCAGGCGGGAGCGATCCGCTCGCCCCCGTCCACGGGAATTATCGCGCCGTTGACCCAGGCCGCCTCGGGGCGGCAGAGGAGGGCGATGAGCTCGGCCACGTCCTGGGGGCGCGTGAGGCGCCCGTAGGGATTGCGCCGCTCGGCGACCTCGCGCATGCGGTCGTTCCCCGGAATCACCCGCAGCGCCGGGGTGTCGGTTACGCCGGGCTGGATGATGTTCGAGCGAATGCCGTACGGCGCGAACTCCACCGCGATGGAGCGCGACACCGATTCCAGCGCGGCCTTCGCCGCGGACACCGCCGCGTAACCGCGCCAGGCGACCTGGTTCCCCTCGCTCGTGAGCGCGAACACACGCGCATCCTCGGCGAAGAGCCGGCGCGCGAAAACGTCCTGCACCCAGCTCAGCAGGCTCGTTCCCATGCTGTAGACCGTCCGCGCCATGTCTTCATCGTCGATCAGCGCCTCGCCGTAGTCGGTCTCCTCCTTCACGGCCTGAGGGACCGGCGCCACCGGCTTGAGGTTGCCCAGTGCTATGGAGTGGAGGAGCATGCGCACGCGCCCCTCGGTACCAGTCGCCTCGGCGAGGGAATCGAGCGCCGTCTTCCTCCCATCCGCGCTGAGTGCATCCAGATTGTGCGAGACGAAGCCGCCGCCGTGCGAACGGATCTCGGCGAAATCAGCCTCTATGCGGGGCATGGCGCCCCGCCGGTCGCGGTGGATGACGCATACGCTCATACCGCGGCGAGCGACGGCTTTGGCTGTGGCGAGGCCGAAGCCGCTGGAGCCCCCGAGGATGAGTGCCCACTCGTCAGGAGTGAACTCGCTCACGCTCGGTCAGGGTGGCGTGCCTCGCCGGCCGGTCGGTGCGCGACAGGATCAGCGAAGTTCGATTTCCGACGTCCGTGGACATCGGCGCCGGTGTGCTCGAAGCGCATGTGTTCGTATAAAGGGTGTGCTTCAGAGTCACGCAAGGCGGACTCGAATCGCTAACCATGGCAAGGTAATGGGGAGCGAAGGGAGAAGAAAGCAGGAAGCAGGAAGCAGGAACTGCAAGGAGACAGGGAACAGGAAACAGGAAACAGGTAACTGCCTCGGGGTAGAGGGCTCTACCGCCAGGAGCAGGTACCTGTTTCCTGTTTCCTGTTCCCTGTTTCCTGTCTCCTTTCCCCTCTCCCCTACTCCTCCCTCAGCGCCCTCTGCACCTCGACGCGGGTGGCGCGGCGGGCGGGGAGGTAGGTGGCGGAGAGGGCGACAAGGAGAACCAGCAGCGCGACGGCGACGAACGTAATCGGGTCGGTGGTGCTGACGTCGAAGAGCTGGTCGCGGAGGACGCGGGAGGTGGCGAAGGCGCCGGCGCTGCCGAGGACGAGGCCGGCGAGTGTCAGGAGGAGGCTGCCGCGGAGGATGAGCTGGACTACCGAGGCAGCGCGGGCGCCGAGAGCCATGCGGATGGCGATCTCACGGCGGCTGCGGCCCACCACGAAGGCGACGACGCCGTAGATGCCGATCGCGGCGAGGATCAGCGCCACCGTGCTGAAGACGGCGAGTGTGAGGGAGCCGAAGCGCCCGGTGGCGCTCTGGGCGCGAAGGTCGCTCGAAAGCTGGCGGGCGTCGAAGATCGGGAGCGATGGGTCGAGCGAGGCGACTTCGCGCTGCAGGGTGGCGAGCGAGAGCGGGGAGCTACCCTTCTGGCGGACCGAGATCTCCATGTTGGCGGAGGCGTGCTGGGCGAGCGCGAAGTAGACATCGGGCTCGTTTCCCGGCGCGGCGAGGTTGGTCGTGAGGTCGCGGTAGCGCACGGTGCCGGCCACGCCGATGATGGTCACCTCGGGCCCATCGGCGCCGCCGATCCGGAAGTGCTGGCCTACCGGATCGGCGTTCGGCCAGAAGCGCCTGGCCATGGCGTCGCCGATCACCGCCACTTCGGGCGAGCCCTTGATGTCGGTGGCCGTGAGAGAGCGGCCGCGGACTACGGGGATGCCGAGCGTCGCGAAGTAGGATGGCGACCCTGAGTGGAGGTAGAAGCGGACACCATCGTCGTCGCCTCCAGGAAGTGAGAGGATCGCGGCGCTGCTGTTGCCGCCGAAGGGGAGGTCGGAGCTCATGGCAGCCGACTCCACCGATGGAAGCGCCTCGATGCGGTCGACGAGCTGGTTGGCGAAAGCGACCCGCGCGTCGGAGTCGTAGCGCTCGGCGGGGAAGTCCAGGCGTGCGCCGAGCACGCCATCGGGGCGGAAGCCGGGCGAGATGGCGAGCTGGTGGCGCAGGCTGCGGAGCATGAGGCCCGCGCCGGCGAGAAGGATGAGCGCGAGCGCGATCTGCCCCACCACCAGGAGCTGGTGCGCGCCGGCGCGGCCGATGCGCGCGAGGCCAGTGTCCGACCCGCCACTCTGGCGAAGTGCGGTCGAGATGTCGCGATGCGCGCTGCGGAACGCGGGAACCACGCCGAAGATCACTCCAGCCAACAGTGCCACGCCGAGCCCGAAGGCGAGTGCTCGGCCGTTCACGGCGGGGTGAGCATAGGCGGGGAGGAGGCCATCGGGGATGAGCGGTGTCATTGCGCGCACGCCTAGCAAGGCGACCAACGCACCGACCGCTCCGCCCGCGATCGCGAGCACCACGCCTTCGACGAGGAGTTGGCGCACGAGCCGCGCCCGGTCGGCTCCTAAGGCCATCCGCACCGAGATCTCGCGACGCCGCGCGATGCCGCGCACGAGCTGAAGACTCGTGACGTTGACGCACGCGATCAACAGAAAGAGGAAGACCGCGCCGAAGAGCGTGAAGAGGAGCGAGCGCGTGCTGCCGAGGTAGTTCTCCGCGAGCGACATGAGTCGCACTCCCCGGTCGGTGTTGGTTTCCGGGTACGCCTGGGAGAGGCGGGCGGCAACTCCATCGATGTCGCGCTGCGCGTCGGCCATGGTGACGCCGGGCTTCAATCGTCCAACGGCCATGAGCCAGCGCGTGCCGCGGCGCTCGATTATGGACGCCGGGCGCGTGAGCGAGACCATCATGGATGGAATCCACACGTCGGCCTCGAACGAGAGGCCGGTGAAGCCGGGCGGCATGACGCCGATCACGGTGAGCGCTCGGTCGTTGAGGGTGATGGTCTTGCCGATGACCGCGCTGTCGCCAGCGAAGCGCTCGTGCCAGAGTGCGTCGCCGATCACCGCGACCGGGTGCGCATCGGCAGCGTCGTCGTCCGACGGAAGGATCGTACGGCCGAGCGCGGCGCGAGCGCCGATGAGCTGGAAGAAGCCGCCCGAGACCATCTCGCCACTCAGGCGCACGGGCTCCGCGCTGGTGTGGAGGTTCAGCGAGATTGCGTCGAAGAGCACGACGTCGGAGAGCGTGTGGTTCATCGCTCGCCAGTCGGCGACCTCGGGGAAGGAGGCGCCGCGGATGTCGCCTTCCGGCTGCTTGATTCCCCAGAGCACCACGAGGTCGTTCGGCTGGTGGAAGGGGAGCGGCCGGAGGAGCGTCGAGTCCACCAGACTGAACATCGCCGTGCTCGCGCCGATGCCGAGTGCGAGAGTGGCGATTACCGAGGCGGTGAAGCCGGGGCTGCGCCTGAAGGTGCGCAGCGCGAATCTGAGATCGTTCCACATGTCGCCGATCACCTCCGTGCGGTGTGCGTGGCGCTCGCGTCGCTCATCTATGTGGATGCACTCGCTCGATATGCGGTGCATGTCGCCGAACTGTCGCTCCGCCTCGGCGCGTGCCACCTCGTTCGGGAGGCCCGAGGCAACGAGGTCGGCCGTGCGCATCTCCAGGTGGAAGGAGAGCTCGTCGCTCACGTCGCCGCGGATGTCGGAGCCGAGCGATTGCAGCAGCCGGCGCCAGCCGGGCGAGGCGGGAGGCATTGTGCCGTGTGAAGGTCAGGTGGGCTGCGTGGTGGTGCGGAGCACCTTGCCGACGGCGTCCACGAACTCGGTCCAGCTCGCGGTCTCGGTGCGGAGTTGCTGGCGTCCGCGCGTGGTGAGCTGGTAGAACTTCGCGCGCCGGTTGTTGGGTGAGAGCTGCCACTCGGATTTCACCCAACCGCGCTCCTCGAGTCGGTGCAGGGCTGGGTAGAGCGAGCCCTCACCGACGTCGAGCACCTGGCCGGTGAGCTGCTGAATCCAGCGCGCGATGGCGTAGCCGTGTGCTGGTCCCCAGGAGAGGGTCTTGAGGACGAGCAGGTCGAGGGTTCCCTGGAGAAGGTCCTGGGGCGGTCTGGCCATGGCGGTGTGGGCGGAGTGATGGGAGCGAACGGCTCGATACATCGACGGTCGATGTATCGAGCACCACGATAGGACCGGATACATCGACCGTCAAGGGGAACGACGGGGTCAGGTCTGGAACCGTGAATCGATACGAGCGCTTCGCCGCTCGTATCGATTCACGGTTCCAGACCTGACCCCGCCATTGAATTAGTCTACTCTTGTAAATTTGTTAGATTCTCCTAAATTAGAGCTTGGGTATCACTAAAGGTTCCGGTCGGCCCCTGACCCCGCGGCCTGAGCAGCGGTGCCGGGCGGTGCCGGCCGCAGGGTTTACGGCCGCTGGGTCGAGGTGCTTCGTGCGTCTGCTGTTCATCCTCGCTCAACTACTCGCGGTACTGGTAGCAAGCGCCGCAGGGCAGGCGGCGCGCTCCGCCTCGGAGGCTCCGCCCATCCAGGACAACGGCTTCCTCGTCGAGGAGGCGTACAACCAGGAGCGCGGCGTCGTGCAGCACATCAACACCTTTCAGCGTCGGGCTCCCGGCGGCGCTGGTGACGCACCTGAACGCGGGGGCGACGTACACGCCCCGTGCGCACGACTCTCGTGGCAATCGTGCCGCGACGCGCGACTACACCCTGGCCCAGAGCATCGTCTGGCACGTGCTTCCCCGCTTCGACCTGATGCTCGAGGCCGCGTGGAACAGGGCGCAGGATGTGACAGGGCCGGAGCGCACCGCGCGAAGCTCGGAGCTCCTTCTCGCACCAGGCGTCCGCACGGCCTTCGACTTCGCATCGGGGCTTCAGGTCGTCCCCGGCCCGGCCTTCCCCATCGGCGTGGGTCCGAGCCGGGGCGAGCAAAACGTCTTCCTCTACCTCAGTCTCGAGCACCCCTTTGCGAGAGGGTCACCATGACGCCCGCACTGCACTCGCACCATACGATAAGGAAACCACCATGAAGCTCAGAGGGCTGCTGCAGATTCACGCCCCCGGCGCAACCATCGGCGAAGGTTGGGGCGTCTCGCGCCGGCGCTTCCTCCGTACGGGCATCGGCGGCACCGGGCTGCTTGGCGCTGCTGCTCTCGGTCTCGCCCCCTTCCGCGGTGAGCCGCCCGACGGCGGACAGGGATCGAGCCCATTACCTGAGGGAGAATACGGCCATGGGAGCGGCGGCCCGCGCGGCGCCGCGATGCATCCGATGCCCACCGTCGTCGGCGAGGTCGATCATGAGCGCAACGGGTTCCACCCCACGCGCATTCTCACGGACTTCGACGCTGGTACTGTGAGCGCCCTTCCCAACGGACAGACGCTGCACGAGTACACGTTCATCGCGCAGAACAGGAACATCGAGATAGTACCGGGGCTCGAGTTCCCCGCGTGGACGTACAACGGCCGCGTTCCCGGACCCACCATTCGCGTTCGGGAAGGCGACCGCGTTCGCGTCCGGCACATCAACGCGACCGACCACCCGCACAGCATCCACTTCCACGGCGTCCACCCCGGGAGCGTCGATGGGGTCTTCGATGTCAGGTCGGGGATCGTCGTCAAGGGCGGTGAGTTCACCTACGAGTTCGACGCCGAGCCGTTCGGGCTGCACATGTACCATTGCCACGCGGCTCCGCTGGCCAAGCACATCGCCAAGGGACTCTACGGCGCGTTCATCATTGACCCCAAGGCGGGCCGGCCGCACGCGGATCACGAGCTCATGATGGTGATGAGCGGCTACGACGTGGACTTCGACGGGAAGAACGAATTCTACCTGGTCAATGGAATCCCCTTCCACTTCGACCATGGGAAGAACCCCATCCGCATCCGCGTGGGTGAGCTGGTGCGCATCTATCTGTTAAACGCGCTCGAGTACGACCCGATCAACTCGTTCCACCTGCACGCCAACTTCTTCAACTACTATCCGACCGGTACCAGCCTCACGCCCGCCGAGTTCACGGATACCATCTCACAGATGCAGGGGCAGCGCGGGATCCTGGAGTTCAGCTACAAGTACCCCGGGCGATACATGTTTCACGCGCACAAGACGGAGTTCGCGGAGTTGGGCTGGACAGGCGTCTTCGAGGTGGAGGGCTGATAATGAGCACTGCGGGCGTCACCCAGGCTACTTCGCGAATGTCACGCCTGCGCACGCTCACGCTCGTGCTCGCGCCGCTCGTGGCGCTCGCGGGCGTCATCGCGCTCTTCGTTCTCACGAGGGGGGCGGGTCTCAACGTCACGCCCGCCGTACCCATGGAGACGGTGCAGTTCGGCCGGACTATCCTGCGGCCGGGGCAGATCGAGCTGCACCTGCGGAACACGAGCCCCGAGGTCATCACTGTCTCGCAGATCAACATCAACGAGGCGACCTGGCCCTACTCCATCACGCCTGGCCGCGAGATCCCTCGATTGCGCGGAGCGGTGATCACGCTCGACTACCCCTGGGTGGAAGGCGAGGCGTACGAGATCTCGCTCCTCTCGAGCAACTCGATCCAGTTCACGACGTCGATTCCAGTCGCGACCGCAACGGCGGGAGCATCGGCGGCCACGCTCTGGAGCTTCACCCTGATCGGCGTCTACGTCGGGCTAATCCCCATCCTGCTGGGGATGTTCTGGCTCCCGGTACTCGGGCAGCTGGGCAGGCGGGGGATGCTCTTCCTCATGTCGGCCACCGTGGGGCTGCTCATCTTCCTGGGGATCGACGCGGCCACCGAGGCGCTGGAGCTCTCCGCCGAGCTGAGTGGCACCTTCCAGGGTGCGGGACTCGTGGGGATCGGGATCGCCGGCAGCTGGCTCCTCCTCGATGCGATCGCTCGCCGCCAGCGGAGCATCGAGCGGAACGAGACAGAGCGGCGGATGTCACTCGCCTCGGTGATCGCGGTGGGAATCGGGTTGCACAACCTGGGCGAAGGTCTCGCCATCGGCGCGGCCTACTCCGTCGGCGCCGCCGCGCTGGGCACCTTCCTCGTCATCGGCTTCATCATCCAGAACGTCACCGAAGGCCTCGGGATAGTCGTTCCCATCGCGAGCGACAAGCCGAGCATCCGGCGCCTGGCGCTCCTCGGAATGATCGGCGGTGCGCCGGCGATCGTGGGTGCGTGGGTGGGTGGTCTGGTGTACTCGCAGCCGCTCGCGGTTCTCTTCCTGGCAATCGGCACCGGCGCGGTGCTTCAGGTTGCGTTCGAGATCGGACGGAAGCTCGTCTGGAAGGATGCTGCAGCACCTCGGTTGCCGCTCACGGTTGCCGGAGGCGTTGTGGCCGGAATGCTGGTGCTGTATCTGACGGGGCTGGCGATCAAGTGAGCGTGGGTAGAGTTCGGCTGACGGGTAAATGACGGGTCGGGCGTGGAATTGTGCATCGTTACGAACGGCCCTGGCCGTTCGTAACGATGCACAATTCCACGCCCGACCCGTCATTCTATGCCTCCGGGCCGAGCTCCACTTCGATACCACCTATCCAGCCCGCCACGACGTTGTAGATCGCGCAGCCGATGGCAACGGAGATGAACCCTATGATGGCGTAGAACACCGGCATCGCGAAGGCGAAGCCGAGTCCGAAGTTGGCACCTTCCTGCGGCGCAAGGGTCGCCATCAGCGCGAACACTGGCACGAATATCAGCCCTATGATCCCATAGAGCACTCCAAAAACCTTGGCCGTCTGCCCCACGCCGAACCGCCGAATTCGTTGTGCCATTCCAGGCTCCCTGGTCTGAGGTGAACCTACGGACTGCCGTCGACTGCTGTTTACCAGCCGCGATGCCGGTACTACGAATTAGCCGAGCTCGCTTGAAAATCAAGATCCGACTCGGCTCTTCGGTGTAGCAAGGTGGAGCGACGGGATGCAGCCGACGTCCGTCGCCATTCACTTCGTGAGGTCATGCATGCGGATGCAACGCCGCGACACCCGTGCCTGCCAGGGGCTCTCCCTTTCGGTGATGCTCTTCGCAGTGATCCTCTTCGTTCTCTGCGCCGTGCGCCCGGCGAGCGCGCAGAGCGGACACGGTCACGCCGCGCACCCCCGCGCCGCGCGGCCGGACTCGACATCCGACAGCGCCTTCGCCGCGCTCCAGCAACGCGGAAAAGTCGAGATGGGAGTGGATCAGTACACCTCCACACACCGCTTCGACGATCTCGCCGACGGCGGGCGAATCGAGCTCACGCGCGAGACGTCCGACAGCGCCGGAGTGCGCACCATCCGCGAGCACCTCGCCTCCATCGCCCGGGCGTTCGCTGCGGGCGACTTTGCGACTCCATTCGCGGTACACGCCCGCGAGGTGCCGGGGACGAAGACCATGGCGGCGAAGCGCGATGCGATTCGCTACGAGTTCAGGCCACTGCCCGGTGGTGGCGAGGTGCGCCTCTCATCCAGGGATCCCGAGGCCATCAAAGCGATACACGCCTTCATGGCGTTTCAGCGAGGCGATCACCGCGCGGGCGGGGAGCACCGGTGACGGGATGCGGCTTCCGGACGGCGGTGGCGGAGTAGAGCTTTCCGGCACATGAATACCATCGACAGGCTACGGAGCCGCTGGGCCGAGTACGCCGAGCTCCAACCGCCGGAGGGCCTGGAAGACATCGACGCGGGAGTGGATGTCGACCTGCTCGTGTCCACGGCCAGCGATTGCATCGAGACCTACCTCGCTACCGGACTCCTCTCGCCGCGCGAGAACGGTGCGTTGCGCGCCTGCTCGGTCGAGCTGAAGCGGATCCTCCCGCACGTGGAGGGTGAGACCGCGGACTATCTTCGCCGCCTCGCGGACTTCGTCGGCCAGATCATGGCGCGTCCGAACCTCCCGGGCTTCTTCGGCTGAACAACAGGGTCAGGTCTTTGATGTCGAGCAGTCCCCGTCTACCGCCGCGACTCCATCCACCGCCGCAGCGAGCGCTCGCTCTCGCCTGAGCGCGTGCCGGCGAGGAGACTCTCCACGCTGATATCCTCGTCGAGGTCCGGCCAGTGGATTCCTTCACCGCTCCCGATCAGTCTCCAGTTGGCGCGCTCCTGCTGAGTGCCGTGCGCAAGTCGCGGATACCAGGGCAGCGGGACGATGATGGTCCTGCCATCGACCAGCTCGACTGTGAGAGCATCGTGGCTGACAACAACGTGTCGTGCCAGCGGTATCTGATGCTCAATCGGCGAAGTGGTCACACCAGCTCCTCAGTAATGCCGTGCGGTTCTCGACGGTCAAGCGGCGCACGCGATTCAGCTCCACGGCGCTGAAGCCACGATTCTCCGCAAGCCGTACTGGCGTGAGCCAGACCTTGGCACGGAACGAGTCGCGCTCGACGTGAATGTGTGGCGGTTCCGCCCGGTCACCAGAGAAGAAAAAGAAGCGGTACGGGCCCGCCCGCAATACCGTGGGCATCACGACGTGCCCACTCGGCAAGATGCCGCTTCCCTGACGGCGTGGCAATCGGCGGAAACTCCCCTCACCGCCGCACCCTCCCCAGCCTCGATACGAATAGTGTGTCGACCCAGCGACCGCGCGTCACAGCGATGGAGGTGTTGCTCGCGCCCCAACCCCGTCCGCTCGGGCCGTAGAGCACCGTGTCACGCGTGGCGGCGATGGTGACTCCGAGCTCGCTCCCCACGTCGCGAGCGAGAACAGTGTCGGCGCCCACGATGATACTCGCTATCGAGCGCCCCTCGTCTATGACCACCATCGCGCTGCTCGAGCGCAGCATCGCGACGCGCCGCGCTGACGAGAGAATCGCCGCGATCTCCGTGGACGCGCTGCGCACCGAGGCGCGGTCGCGTAGCGTGCCGAGGCGCGGCGCAGCGATGCTCAGCAGTATCGCCATGATCGCGAGTGCGATGGCGAGCTCGATCAGCGTATGCCCGTCTCGCGATTCGCGTGCGGCGCCTGGCGCTCGCTCCGCTCCCGGTTCGCGCGGCGCTCTCGCGGCGCGCGCTGCTAGTGACACGCGACCAGCTCCTCGCCTCTGTCCGCCTGTCGTGTAAGGCACGGTGGTTCCCCCTCGTTCGAGTGCGGGGCTATATAGCACGCGGAGCCGGCGCTACCATTACCGGATCGTCGCGCCCCCAACCCGAACTTTTCGGAAGGTCCCCGAGTGAAAGCACGCTTCGTCGTTCCGCTCCTTCTGCTGGCCGCCTGCTCGCGCACCGCGCGGCCAGTCCCGCCGCTGAAGCCGGAGCCGTCGGTGCCTCCGGTGGTCCCCGTGCAGCCGGAGCCAGCAGCCGAGAGCGCCCTCGCGATAGTGCCAGACACGATGGCCTCGTATCGCGTTCCCGCTTTCGGGGCGCTGCCGATCGTGCAGTGGGGCCCGCCGCCCGAGGGAAAGCCGCACGCGCCGCGTGCACGGACGTACGATCTGCAGCATCAGGTCATCCACGTCCGGTTCGACTGGGACCGCCACGCCGTGGAAGGGACGACCACGCTCACTCTCGCCGCGCTCGACACGGCGATCACTTCGGTCGCGCTCGATGCGGTGGGGATGACCTTCGAGAAGGTGGCCGACGCTCGTGACCGCGCGCTGCGACACGACTACGACGGCCGCACGCTGACCGTCCACCTTCCGACACCTCTCGCGCCGCACGCACGCACGAGTATCACGCTCGACTACGAGAGCGTGCACCCGAAGAAGGGCGCGTACTTCGTGGATCGCCGGCACGTGCTGTGGACGCAGGGCGAGATGATCGACACACGCTACTGGATCCCCACTTACGATGAGCCCAACGACAAGACGACGTGGGAGATGTACATCCGCACCGCGAAGGGCGAGCGCGCGTTGAGCAACGGGAAGCTGGTCGGCTCGCGCACGGTCGGCAGCGAAGTCGAGTGGCACTGGAAGCTGGAGAAGCCCGCGTCCACTTACCTCATGACGGCCGTCACCGGGAACTACACGGTGCTGCAGGACAAGTGGCGCGACGTACCGGTGGGCTACTGGACGTACCCGGATTCGGTGAAGGCGGCCTGGCGCGGCTTCGCCATTACCCCGCGCGCAGTGCGCGTGTTCAGCGAGAAGACGGGCGTGAAGTACCCCTGGGTGAAGTACGACCAGATAGTGGCGCCCGATTACATCTTCGGCGGGATGGAAAACGTGACGGCCACCACGCAGGCCGACGACGGAATCCTGCACCCCGCGTGGGCGGAGCCGCAGGCGAATGCCGACGGGCTCGTGGCCCACGAGCTTGGACACCAGTGGTACGGCGATCTTCTCACTACCGAGAGCTGGGCCGACGCGTGGCTGAACGAGGGCTTCGCGACCTTCATGGAGCAGACCTATCGCGAGACGGCGCGCGGGAAGGACGAAGGTGCGATAGACCGCCTTGGCGCGCAGCAGCAGACGATAGCCGCCGATGCGCGCACACGCCGCCCGCTGGTGTGGAGCAGGTGGAAGGTGGATCCGCTCGAGCTCTTCCTGAGCGGCCACATCTACCCGCGCGGCGCCTCGGTGCTGCAGATGCTCCGTCACCAGCTCGGTGATTCGCTCTTCTGGGCGGCCATGCATCGCTACACCACGAAGCACGCGTACGGCAACGTGACGAGCGCCGACCTGCGCGACGCCTTCGAGGCCGAGACCGGGCGGGACTTCCGCCGCTTCTTCGACCAGTGGGTGTACGGCGCCGGCGTGCCGCAGTTCCGCGTGACGTACGCCTACGACTCGGCGAGCGGAAAGCTCACGCTCCATTCGCAGCAGACGCAGCCCGTGGATTCCATGACGGGGATCTTCGACGTGAACGTGGACGTGAAGGTGCTGACCGACGAAGGCGCGGTGCGCGGAGTGATGCAGGTGCACGGGAAGGAGTCCACGCTCACGCTCGCGCTCCCGGCGCCGCCGCGCGCGATCCGGTGGAACGACGGCGGCTGGATTCTCGAGGCGCACGACTTCCCGCGGCCCACCGTGATGCTTCGTTATCAGCTCCAGCACGACGACGATGTGATAGGTCGTCTCGAAGCCGTCTCGCTCCTCTCCGAGCGCCCCGCCGAGCGGATCGCCGCGTCGACGGTGGCGGACGCCGCGCGTGCTGATGCCTTCTGGGCCGTGCGCGAGGCCGCGGCTGCGGCACTACAGAAGTTCGCGATCGGGAGCTCGGTGGCGAGGGCAGACTCCGCATCTGGCGCTGCCACGTCTGCCGGTGGGGCGAGTACGCTCGCGCGCGCGACGAGATTCCAGGATAGCGTCGCCACCGTGGCGCTCCTCGCTGCCTCCGCCGACAGCGATGCGCGGGTGCGGGAAAGCGCCGCCGGATCGCTCTCGGCTTTCCCGGGCGACAGTGTGGAGGCGCGCCTGCGCGAGCTCGCACGCTCGGACTCGTCGCTCTTCGTTCGCGGTGCGGCGCTCGTCTCCTACGCCCGGATCGCTCCTTCGGAAGCGGTCGCCGTGATTCGCGAGACGCTCCAGCGCGACTCCTGGCTCGACATCGAGCGCACCAGTGCCGTGCAGGCACTGCAGTACGTCGACACGCCGGAGGCGTGGAACATGCTTCTGCCGTACCTGGCCTTTTCCGTGGATCGCCACACGCGTCAATCGGCGATCGCTTCGCTGACGGCGAAGGCGATGAAGGATGGGCGGCGGGCCGACGCGGCCGCCGCCATCGAGCCGGTGCTCGGTGCGCCCGACTTTTACAGCCGCGCCTCGGCGGCGCAGGCACTGGGAACGCTGGGGCGGGAGTCGAGCCTTGCGGCGCTGGAGGCGCGTCTGAAGGTGGAGGCGGAGAGCCGCGTCATAAACGCCATAGACGCGGCAGCGAAGGAGATCCGGAAGCAGTAACTTTCGAGAATGTTTCGAGCTGCTCTTCAACCCGTCGATGACATGAAGATTTCGATCGAGTACTGCACGTTCTGAAACTACGAGCCACGGGCCACCAGGCTGGCGGCCGAGATAAGAGAGAGTTACCCGGACGCGGAGATCGAGATGATCCCGTCGCGCGGAGGGCGCTTCGAGGTTACCCTCGATGGGAAGCCCATCTTCGAGAAATCGAAGCTCGGCCGGCACGCGAAGCCGGGCGAGATCGTGAACACCATAGCAGGGGAGTCGAGCGGGGCGCGCGGCTAGCCCGAGGCGCGTCGAGCGAGCGACCCCTGCCACCCGGCCGACGACTACCGGTCGCTCCAATCCAGCTGTCATTTCCATATGCGAATTGCAATCTCCACCGGGGGCGGTGATGCTCCCGGCCTGAATGCCGTGATCCGTGCAGCCGTGCTGTCCGCGGTCAACCGTGGATGGGAGGTTCTCGGAATCAAGCGCGGCTATGCCGGCCTTCTGGGCGAGGATGAAGTAATCCCCCTGACGAAGGATTCCGTCCGCGGGATCGCTCACCTGGGGGGCACCATCCTCCGCACCACGAACCGCGGCAACCCCTTCCACTACCCGATCCGCCAGAGCGACGGCACGATCATCGAGATCGATCGCTCGGGCGAGCTCATCGCGCGCGCGAACGACCTCGGCATAGACGCCATCATCACCATCGGCGGCGACGGCTCACTCGCGATCGGGCAGCGGCTCTTCGAGTGCGGTGTGAACATCGTGGGCGTGCCGAAGACGATCGACAACGATGTGAGCGGCACCGTCAACACCTTCGGCTTCGACACGGCGGTGAACACCGCCATAGAGGCGATCGACAAGCTGCACACCACCGCCGAGAGCCACGATCGGGTGATCGTGATGGAAGTGATGGGGCGGCACGCCGGCTTCATAGCGCTTTACAGCGGGCTCGCGGGTACAGCCGACGTGATACTCATCCCCGAGATACCGTACGACGTCGAACGGGTGTGCGAGAAGATCGTGGCGCGCGACCGTGCGGGGCGGCACTTCTCGATAGTCGTGGCCGCCGAGGGCGCCTTTCCCGTGGGAGGGGAGGAGTCGAGCATCGGGGAGTCGCTGCCGGGGCAGGAGCGGAGAGTGGGCGGCGTGGCCAACAAGATCGCGCGCGAGGTGCAGAACCGGACGGGGAAGGAGTGCCGCTCGCTCACGCTCGGCCATCTGCAGCGGGGCGGAATGCCGACAGGCTACGACCGGCTCCTCGCCACGCGCTTCGGCGGCGCCGCGGTTCGCGCGGTGGCCGAGGGGAAGTTCGGGCACATGGTGGCGTTGCAGTCGCCGCACATCGTGTCCATCCCGATCGCCCAGGTGCTGACGACGACCAAGCGGGTGGATCCCACCGGTGACATTGTGCTGACGGCGCGGGCGACGGGTATATCGTTCGGGGATTGACCCCCGGTCCGAAATCTCGGACTCCCGTGTCCAGTGGCGGGGACACCCGGCGTGCCGCAGTCGGTTGGTGATTTGGTAAGCTGTTGAGTGGCAGGATGTTACGGGTGTTTCGCCCGGGTCGTCCACTGGCACCGGGCGTGCATTCCGAAGGGCGCTGCCATTTCCGCTCGTACTGGAGGACCGATGATTCGCTTGCTGCTCATCCTTCTGCTCGCTGCCGCCGCCCCACTGGCGGCCCAGAACGCGAGTGCTGAAGGTGCGCGGGACCCCGCCGATACCGGCGACGTCCCGGCCGATCATCGTCCGCCCCCGGGGATGTGCCGCATCTGGATAGACGACGTCCCTGCAGCGCGGCAGCCCGCGCCCACGGACTGCTCGACGGCGATCCGCCGCCGTCCGCCCAACGCGAAGGTGATCTTCGGGAAGGAGCTGAGGGACAGCGACCAGAATGCGGTGCGGATTCCGCAGGCCATGCCCCTGGTGGACGACCGCCGGAAGCCTGCGGGTCAGGACCGTGCCCCGTCGACCAAGCGCGACAGCGACACCCCGCCGAACCTCGTGCCGGTTCGTCCGCGCGACACCTCCTCGCCGGCTCCCCGGCGTCCGCCGACAGAGGTGCTCCGCCCGAGGGATGACCATCCGAAGACGCGCGACCCGGAACGCCGTGCCAAGCCCCAGCCGGAGCGCCGGCCCGAGCCGAGCCCGGTGCGCCGTCCGGCGCAGCGGAAGCCCGAGCGCCGCCCCGAAGTGCGCGAGCCGGCCACCCGCCGTATAGACCCGATGCAAGCCCGTAGCGGGCAATCCGCGGCCGGGCAGCGTCCCGGTTCGGTCGGGTCGAGGCGGAGGCCGTAGGCTCGGCTGGTCTGGCGCCATCTCGGCGCCCGGGTACATCGCGCGGACCTGCGGAGGCGGAGGGCGCGGAGGGGAACTGAGAGGACGCGGAGAAGGCTCCGGACAGTAGGGCCCTCTCTGGCCGATCCGGCTGCAGCTCGGCGTCCGGGTCCCTCTCGGTAAGGGACGCGGAGAACGCGGAGGAGCGCGGAGAACGCGGAGAACGGCACAGGGAGCCAAGCTACCAGCCGCAAGCGGCCGAAAAGAAATAAGGGGAACTGCTCCCTCGCCTCCGGTTCTGCCCGGGTGGGCAGGACTCTGGGTGCGGGAGCAGTTCCCCCAAAAGCTCCTGCTCGAGATCCCGGCCCTGTTGGTTTTCTCCGCGTTCTCCGCGCTCCTCCGCGTTCTCCGCGTTCCTTACCGAGGGGAGCTTTCTTTCGCGACACAGCCAGTCTCACGATCGTGATGCCTGCTGCCGAAGGACGTTCTCCGCGTCCTCTCAGTTAATCTCCGCG
>DATCXR010000172.1:0-4095 GCA_036565685.1 Gemmatimonadaceae bacterium | reverse complement strand
GCCGCCACGCTCGAATCGCGAGTCGATCATCTCGAGAGTGAAGTCGCGCGGCTCTCGAACTTGCTGCATGAAGTGATCGGCCGGCTGGAGAAGCACGTGGGTGTCGATCTCGATCAGGATGGGCGTGTCGGCTGATCGGTGATGGAGTGACGAATACATCGACAACCGATGTATTCATCCGTGCAGCATGTTTATATACATCGACTGGCGATGTAAGCGCGCGTCCGCAAAGTTCAGAGTGGCGATCTACGATGTGCCGAGCCCCGTGCTATGGATTCAGCCGCTCCGGTGTACGGAGAGTGACCACAGACCCATCGGCCAGGAATGACGATGCCGGCGCTCCGGCGAGAACCGATGCTACATCGTCGCCGTAGAGTGGCGCGAGATCGCCTTCCAGACGAGCACTCCGCACCTGCCACACGCGCCATGCTGGATGCTCCACCCGGTACTCTATCGTACCGCCGTCGCGCTGCCGCGTGTATCCCCAGTAGTGCTCCGTGATGAACTCCTCCTCGGATCCCGCTTCGAGTGGGCGGGCGGATCCGAGCGGTTCCACCGAGAGCCGGTTCCACGCGCCCGAGTGACGCCAGCCGTACTCCACGAGCGACGGCGCGCCGGTCGCCGCGTCCAACGGCCCAAGACGGTGGCGCATCGGGAGGGCCCTGTACGGCTCGTTGTACGTCAGCTTCGCGACCGTGGCGATCGCCCGGCGGGGAACCAGCTCGCGAATGAAGGTCACGGCGCGCCGCACATCGCTGCCGACAGTGCGCCGTACGTAGAAGCGCAGGTTTACCTCCTCGAAGTGCCGGTGCAGCGGCACCGGCACGCCGAGCACGCGAGTGTCTCGAAAGAGGAAGCCGACGATGCTCAGGTAGGTCGCTCCGTTCCAGCAGTCGAGCTCCGTCCCCGCGGGGATGTACGGGCGCAGCAGCTCCGGCGCCACGCGGTAGTTGAGCATCGCGAGCCAGCGCCATTCGGCGGTCAGGAAAGTGTGGGGGCGGCGCAAATCAGGGATGCGCGATAATGGAGAGAATCGTTATCTGCTGCCACTCGGGTCCATAATGCCAGAACACCCTTCGAACGGGGCCGATCAGCCGTCTTCATCAAGGTCCGCGTTGCCGACTGCAAGTCGACCGCGTGCGTCGGCCTCAATGAAGCTATACCGGCGCGTGCCAAGCTTGTTGCGGAGTGTAAGCGCGCTGTTGGCGTGAGCTGTAGCTGCATCGAGGGTTTGCGAGCCCGATCACGCTTCTCCACGCGATCGACTTGCTCTCCGCGGCAGCGATGCGCAACTTTTGCGACCACAGCAGTTGCTCTCCATATCGGCCGCTTCATCGCGAACAGCCTTCCCTCACTTCCCCGCCTGGCGCCATCCACCATGCCTGGAATTCTTAATCGCGGCGCGCGCGCCATCGCCACCGCCGTAGTCGTCACACTCGCGATTTCCGCGTGCGGCGACGACGCCGACTCAGCCTCGTCCGATGCACGAAGGAGAGCCGGCACATCGGGACCACCGCCAATCGGCGATCCGCGCGCGGCGCTCCCCGAGCCTGCACGGCTGCACGGTGGCAGCAGCACGGCTACCGCAGTCATGCTGGCGCAGGAGGTGCGCGGCGGCGGCGAGAGCGGAGCGGCGGCGCTACTCGAGGCGCTCCGCCTCTCCGGCATCGGCGTGCGCGGTCCCGACGGAGCATTGACTGTGAAGCCTGTGCAGCCGGTACAGGGGACGATGATCGAGGCCTGGGAGATTCGCCCCCTCGTAGCGCTGGCGCGCGACGAGCGCCCCGTGCTCATCCAGCTCGGCGAGGTGGCGATGCTCATGCGGAGCGTGATGCCAGAGCTCGCGGACGTGCCCATCGAACAGCATATCCTCGACGGCGTACGCCGCCATGCGACCGATTCCGCATCGCCACTCGCCTTCTGGGCCAATTTCGTCAACGCGCTCGGCGGCTCGCACCCCGTGCTCGGGGAACCGGATCTCCTCTCCGCCGGCGAGCCACGCTCGGTGGTAGTGAACGGACTCCAGGCTTCACTCATCCTGCGCCGACTGGGTACGGATCTGCTGGTGCGTGCCCACCCACCAGCCGCGCACTCGGCACTACTGACGCCGCTTCGCTGGCTCTCACCCGAGCCGCTCTACGCCGCCGATGCACCCAGACCATGCACGCTCACACCGACCCAGCAGACGATCATGGATCTGGACTCGTTTGCGAGCGGGGTGCTCGTAGGCGGTGCGAAGGTGGGCGACCTGGGCTTTTCCGGGCTCCTGGAAGGCATGGAAAAGTACGGGAAACAAGGCGCCAAGACGTTCGGCAATTTCACCAAGGTTGCCGGAGTGGTGCTCGCCTACGGGCAGTTCATAGCGACCTACGGCGCGCTCGAGGCAGACATAGAACTGGACCAGAGCACTCTCCCGCGCACGAAGGAGCTTAGCCCACAGACCGGCGAGCGTCGCAACCTCGTTGCCTCGATCCACTTCGACACGGGCGACGAGCAGGCAGTGAACTGCTTCCGCGGTATGCTCAACACCATGGGGCTCGACTTCACCGTGCCGCAGAACGGCCCAGTCAAAGGGGCCAAGGTCGCGTGGGCTGGGATGTACGGCTTCGATCAGGCGGCCGAGGCGCTGCACGGCGGTCCCGAAGCGATCGTGCAGTTCGTGGACGATCCGGCCAACCGCATCCAGGATGGCGCGAAGTGGGAGTTCTCTTCCGGCAACGCCATCGTGAATCAGACGACCGATGAAAACGGCTCCGTGCACATCGGCGTGGAAGGGAGAGGACAGAGCGAGCCGGTGCCCGACGGCGCCGGACGCGTGGTGAGGGAGGCGACGGTCGGAGTTCAGGTTGCCGTGAAGGGGGCCGACATCTTCGGCGACCTGAAGGACGCGTCGTCCACCGCCCTGGGTGGCCTACCGGGGCTCCTCACCATACCGCTCGAGATACTCTACAGGATGAAGTGGGCCACCGTGGGTACGCTCACCTTCCCGGTGCTCGACTGGGGCGAAGGCAAGGGCTGGTCGGGGTGGGTGGATGTCACGGTCCGAGGGAGCGGGCAACAGGACGGCTGGGGCGGCCTTCCCATGAAATCGAAATCGAGCCGCTTCACATCGGTCAGGTTCGATTTCGTCAATGGAAGAGGGACATGGACCGGTCGCGAGACCGGTATGCTCGTGCAGAGCACACCCACGACCATCGATGCGTGTGCAATGGGTCCGAAGCAGACACGCACCGTGGCGTCGGGGTCGGGGCTCGCGTTGCTCGACGTCGAAGACGCAGTGCTCGACTTCGATGAGCTGCCCGCGAGTTACAGAGACGCGAGTCCCCTCGGGGGAGTGGACTTCGCCTGGAGCACCGATGGGCAGTCGGCCGTGGGAGTGGACGGCATCGAGCTCGCGGGAAGGGAGACCGGGACCTTCATCGCCTGCGAATTCCCGAACGGAGTCCCACGCCGAGTGATCAAGCCGTACAATGAAGAGTTGACGATCACCCACATCCCACTCGGCAGCAGCTACGGGAGCTTCCCCGATCCTTCGAAAGAGACCGCGCTCCGCGGCTCGCTCACATCGCCATTCGAAGATGAGGAATCCGGTTTCAAGGGTGTGATCGCGACGAGATGGCAGCTGAGACGCACGCAGTGAGCGAGCTGGTGGCGGCGCCGTGGAAGCAGTACGGGCGGATCCGCCCGTACTGCAGGACTGGTACGTTCGCGGCGCATCGCGATTCGAACATCATCTCCTAGTCACCACGACGCGTCCGGTTTCATCCCCGTCCCCCCACGAACTCCGCCAGATGCTCGCCGGTCAGCGTGGACCTGGCCGCCACCAGCTCGCCCGGCGTGCCCTCGAACACAACTCGCCCGCCGTCGTGTCCCGCGCCCGGCCCAAGGTCGATTATCCAGTCGGCGTGCGCCATCACCGCCAGGTGATGCTCGATCACGATGACCGACTTCCCCGCGTCCACCATCCGATCGAGCAGCGCGAGCAGTTGCTCGAGGTCAGCCAGGTGCAGTCCGGTGGTGGGCTCGTCGAGCACGTAGATGCCGCCGTCGGCGCCCATGTGCGTGGCGAGCTTGAGGCGCTGCCGCTCGCCGCCC
>DATCXR010000145.1:0-15823 GCA_036565685.1 Gemmatimonadaceae bacterium | reverse complement strand
CCGCCTGGCGGCGCTGCACCCAGCAGCTCCTCTCGTCTTCCCTCCATCAACCGCCTGATCTGATCGCGCGTCATCGGACCAGCCAGATAGGACATCGCCCAGCGCGTCTCGAACATCGTCGGAGCATCTTCATGGACGTTGTGGAGGTAAAAGACGCGCTTGTCGAGCCCTGAGATGAGCATTTCGGTGGCCTTGCGATCGAAGCGGCCTTCATCGCCGCCACCGGTGGCAGCGCCCTCGAGACCGTCCATGACCCTCGCCTTGTCGCGCTCGGTCTGGAGACGTCCGATGAGCCACGTTCCGGCGTTGGAGATCCCCTTGTAGTCGAGGTCTACCGGATTCTGCGTGGCCAGAACCACCCCCACTCCGAAAGCACGTGCCTGCTTCAGGAGCGAGAGAAAGAGCGGCTTCGAGGGCGGGTTCGCCACCGGCGGGAGGTACCCCGCAACCTCGTCCATGTAGAGGAGCGCGCGCAGGCTGCCGGTGCCCGGCTGTGCGCGCATCCACTCCACGATGTTGGTAAGCAGCATGGTCACGAAGAACATGCGCTCGGCGTCCGAGAGGTGTGCGATCGAGATCACAGCGACGCGCGGCTTCCCGTCGTCGGTGTACAAGAGGCGCCCAGCATCGAGCGGAACACCGTCGCGCCACGCCTCGAAGCCGGGCGAAGCGAGCAGGTTGTTGAGGCGCATTGCCAGCTTCGCGCGGTCGGCCGAAGGGAAGGCACTCTCGACGTCCATCACGCCCAGTCTGGCGAATGGCGGTTTCTGGATACCGAGTATCAGCGACTGAAGATCGAGATCCTTCCCCGCATCCCAGGCATTCCTCAGGAGATTGGCGATGAGGATGTGCTCGCGGCTGGTGAGCGGATCGGCCTCTATCCCCAGGAGGGCGAGGAGGCTCGTGGCGGTTGCCTCCACATGCTCTAGATATCGGTCGCTGCGCGAGCGCGCCTCCGCGTTCGGCGCGGCGAAGGAGCGCAGCACCGAGATCGGGATCCCGGCGCTGCTCCCCGGCGTGAAGATCGCGAAGTCCGCCGACTCGCGGAGACGCGCGATGCGCTCGGGCGACTCGTCCCAGCTGGCGAGCCCCTCGCGCCACTTCTTCGCTTCTTCCGCGGCAAATGCATCCGGCGACAGCCCCGCGCGCTCGGCCGCCTGCACGTCTATCCACGGCCGGAAGTCCTCGGGCCGCAGCTCAGGAAAGGTCAGGAGGAGATTGGCCAGGTCGCCCTTCGGGTCGATCGCGATGACCGGAACCTTGTCTATCGCCGCCTCCTCGATCATACCGATCGCGAGGCCGGTCTTCCCGCTCCCGGTCATCCCGATTATGATGGCGTGCGTCGTCAGATCGCTCGAGTCGTAGAGCGTGAGCGTTTCGGTGGTCCTTCCGGAGGCGCCGTCGCGCTCCCTGCCGAGGTAGAAGCTTCCAAGCTTCTCGTAGCTGGTCATCGGTCCCGAGCCATGGTTGTGGTATGGACCTCGTCAGCGCGACGGCCCGACCGGAGCTGCGGCCGGTGGAGTCCACCTGTCGTTGGAGCGGTCATCGTCGATCAGCCGGTGTTCAGGATCGAGCTCGATGCTGGCGAGCGTCTCGCCGGGGAAGGCGTACCGCCGCACGTACATCGAGCCGGCCATGCTCCACACCTCGGCCGGGTAGTCGAAATCCATCCGCTTGCCATCGGTGAAGGTGAAGCGAACGCGGATCGGGAGCACGCCCCGATCCAGATTGCCGTAGCCGACCGCCGCGTAGGTGGTGTCGCCGGCCTGCCTGGTCACGACCGTGTCGATCGCCTGGTCGAAGTGCGCATCCTCGACGAACCACTCGCGCCAGAACCAGTCGAGGCGGTGCCCGGAGACGTCTTCCATCGTGCGGTAGAAATCGGCGGGGGTGGGGTGCTTGAACGCCCAGCGCTCGATGTACGCGCGGAAGGCAGCGTCAAAGGCCTCGGGTCCCAGAATCTCCTGCCGGAGAAGCTGCAGCCCGACCGAGGGCTTCACGTACTCGGTGAAGCCGAGGAGCTGCGGATCGATGCGGTCGGCGGGGATGTCCACCGGTACATCCACGTCGTGAACCTGCGTCTGCTCGATGAGCGAGCGCTCCTCCGCGGCGCGCTGCATCTGGTTTCCCCGCTCCGGGTAGCGCTCCGCCTCGGAGAAGGTGTTGATGAAGGTGTTGATCCCCTCGTCCTGCCAGAAGTGAATGCGTTCGTTGCTGCCGACGATCATCGGGAACCAGTTGTGACCGATCTCGTGGGTGATGACGTTGTACAGGTCGTACTTGTCCTGGCCCCTCGCTTCCATGGCGAGCATGGGATACTCCATCCCGCTGATCGGCCCCTCCACCACGGAGATCTGTGGGTAGGGATACTGAAACCAGTGCGTGGAGTATCCCTCGACGGAGGTGCGCGCCATATCGGCGCCATCCTTCCACGTGGCCTCGGCGCTCGGACGGTAGTACGCGTTGGTGATGATCCCCTTCCAGCTGGATGCATCCCAGTTGTAGTCCGGCGCTCCAGCCCAGGCCACGTCGCGAACGTTCTTCGCCTCGAACTTCCACGTGAGAGTGCCACTCGTACGCGGGCGCCCCTTGCCGGCAGCCAGATCTTCGGCCGTCACGATGTGAACCGTGGAATCGGAGCGCGCTGCCCTGGCCAGCTTCGCTATCTCGTCGCTCGTGAGCACTGCCTTCGGGTTGGTGAGCGTGCCGGTGCCGGCCACGATGTAACCCGCGGGAACGGCCACCTGGTATGTGAAGTCGCCATACTCGAGATAGAACTCGCCCTGCCCCACGTACGGATCGGTGTTCCAACCGCGGACATCGTCGTAGACAGCCACACGCGGGTACCACTGCGCCAGCTCGTAGAGCGATCCGTCGCGCCCCATCCGATCGGCGCCGTGCTCCGGGATGCTGAAGTGCCAGGCGATGTCGAAGGAGGCCGACTTTCCCGGCGCGAGCGGCTCGGCGAGCTGCGCGAACAGCATCGTGTCCCACACGCGCGTCTCGAGCGCGACCCGTTTCCCGTTCGACTTCTTCCCGGCACCGACGAGCTGGTCGAGGCGATCGATGCGATCGCCACCCTCGAAGCCGCGCGCGCCGAACCTGGAATCCTGCGGATAGACGTACGCGTTCAGCGAGCTGTCGGTGAAGGCGTTCTGCTCGACCTGCAGCCAGATGTGCTTCAGCGCCGTGGGCGAGTTGTTGGTGTAGTGGAGCGTGAGCTCGCCGCGGAGCTCGTGCTTCGCGGTGTCGAGCGTGGCACGAATGTCGTAGTCGGCGCGGTTCTGCCAGTAGGCGGGACCGGGCGCGCCCGATGCGAGCCGATATTCATTGGGCGCCGGCAGGCGGGTGAGGCGCGCGAAGATGGAGGTGTCGGCGGTGAGAGTCTCGCCGGTATCGGCACGGGGCGTCTGGGCCCCGGCGATGGAAGCGAAGGCAGCGAGTGCCACAGCGACGAGAGCGTAGCGTACGTGCGTGTGCATGTTCGGATGCCGGCTGGGAGCGCTCCCCTGCGGGGGGCGTTCGTGATGCGCTACCCGCACCGGCGCTCCGAGCGAGCTCGGCTCTCCGCGAGCGGGACCGCGTCCAGATGCTATCAGCGGAAGGATAACGGCGGCACCACGCGCGCGGCGACGCACATGAGAGCCAGTCCGGGGGTTACCAGCTTCCCCGCTCTCCGAGCGTCGCGATCACGCGACTGAGGCGCGCCGCGGCGTTGCGCCAGTTGCGGATCACGGCTCGCTGAGCGCCATCGGCGTTTCCGGAGTCTATCCGCTCGATGATCGCCGCGTGCTCCTCCACCGACTTGGCGATCTCGTCCACCAGCGCGCTGGTGTAGAGCCGTACGTAGCGCTCCGCCTGCGGCTTCACGGCGTCGTGCAGGGCGATGAGGCGGGGACCGGCGCCGCCTTCCACGTAGCGGCGGTGGAAGGTGGTATCCAGATCGAAGATGCGGAGCGCATCGGGACGCGGTGCGCGCGCGGCGAGCGTGAGCTGATCGTTGAGGTACCTGAGCTCTTCGACAACGGCGGAGCGCGCGTCCGGCTCACGAGTCGCAAGCCCTCGCGCCGCCAGGCCTTCCAGCTCTCCGACGATGTCGAAGAGCTCGCGTGCGTCCTCCTGGGTGAGCGGAGCGATCACCAGGCGTTGCTCCTTGCGCCTGCCGATGCTCGAGATGTAGCCCTCCTGCTGGAGCCGGTGCAGCGCGCTCCGTACGGGCGTGCGACTCACATCGAGACGCGCCGCGATGTCGCTCTCTATCACGCGGGAACCGGGGGCCAGCCGGCCCCAGATGATGAGCTCGCGCAGCTGCTCGTAAGTCCGCGCGATCCGATCGCCGCGTCTGGCCCGTTTGGTGGCTGCCGGGCGACCGTCGGAAGACATCTTCGTCACCTCCAACATCCGCTCTCCGTTTGGTGTACCGTGCGGTGTACCGTTTCGCGCTGCATATTGCTTCCCGTTCGGTGCCCTGTCCAGACCTCTCGCACCGCGCCATCTCCCCGTACGGTCAACTCGCGCGCCTACGATATCATGATCAACGAAGACTACTTCAGGTACTCGCTCGTGCCGCGGTTCGTTGGGCGGGCGGCCATTTCTTCACCATCGGCCGCGCGATGGTAGACGTGCCGCATCTTCCCGATTCGGTGGCAGCGCTCTTCCCCGGCGCGCTGCGCGACTCGCTCGTCACCCTCAGGCGCGACCTACACGAGCATCCCGAGCTATCGATGCGCGAGGAGCGCACGGCAGGGCGGTTGCACGCGGCGCTGGAAGCGCTGAAACCAGCGGAGCTCCACCGGGTGGGGGCCGCCGACGGCGTGACCGGTGTGGGCCTGATAGCGCGCATCAGGGGGCGCGACACCGGAATTCCACCGGTCGCGATCCGCGGGGACATAGATGCGCTCCCCATCCAGGAGAACACGGGCCTCCCCTTCGCCTCACGCAATGCCGGCGTGATGCACGCTTGCGGACACGATGTGCACGCGACGTGGGCCGTTGGAGCCGCGCACCTGCTGGCGGCGGAGCCCGCGGCGGGCGACGTGATCGTGGTGCTGCAGCCTGCCGAAGAGACCGGCTCCGGCGCGCTGGTGATCCTGGAGTCGGGCGCTCTCGACGACGCGGCCGCCATCTTCGGCGCGCACGTGGACCGCCGCTTCGAGGTGGGACAGGTGGTGGCCGAAGCCGGGCCGCTCGCCGCCGCGGCCGACACGTTCGACATAGAGCTGATCGGCGCCGGCGCACATGGCGCGCGGCCGCACGAATCCGCGGACCCAATAGTGGGCGCAGGCGCCCTGATCGGCGCGCTGCAGACGATCGTGTCCCGGCGGCTCAACCCCGCGCACCCCGCGGTGGTCACCATCGGCACCATCCACGCGGGCTCGGCACACAACATCATTCCGGGGAGCGCCAGGCTATCCGGAACCCTGCGCGCGGTGGATCCCGACACCCGCCGCTTCCTGCACGAGGAGCTGCGCCGCATCACCGAGAGCGTGGCGGCCGCGTACCGCCTGGAAGCGAAGGTGGAGCTGGGACTCGGACCGCCGCCGATCGTGAACCCGCAGGGCGCCGCCGGATGGGCGCGAGAAGCGGCGATCTCCGTGCTCGGAGCAGAGTCCGTCGTCCCGCTTGGAACACTGAACATGGGCGGCGAGGACTTCGCACACTACATGGAGCGGATCCCCGGCTGCTTCATGCGCGTGGGCGCGAGAGAGCGGGGCGGCCAGCAGATTCCGGCCCACTCGCCCCGCTTCTACGCCGCGGAAGAGAGCATCTTCGTGGGCGCCGCCGTCCTTGCGGAGAGTGCGCGCGTGGCGTCGCGCGCGCTCGCCTAGGGCTGCACGCGCTGCACCACCGAGATCGACACGTTCGACGGATAGCGCGCGGAGCGGTAGACGCTCTGCGTCGCTTTCCGGTAATCCGAAGCTTTCGCCTCGAAAATGTTCGGGACGAAGGTCTGCGGGTTGCGGTCGATGATCGGGAACCAGCTGCTCTGCACCTGCACCATGATCCGGTGCCCCTTCTCGAAGGTGTAGTTCTGGGTGTGCAGGTCGACCTTCAGCGGCGTCACCTGGTTGGGTGTGAGCGCCTTCGGCTTCGTGAAGCTGTCGCGGTAGCGGGCGCGGAAGACCTCGTTGGAGACCATCAGCTGCCAGCCGGAGAGCGACCAGTCCTCGGGATACTCCTCGGGGTAGACATCTATGAGCTTCACGACGAAGTCAGCGTCGCTGCCGGTCGTGGAGATGAAGAGGTTGGCCACCACATCGCCGGCGATCGTGACGTCCTCCTTCAGCGGCTCCGTCTCCCAGCTCAGCACATCGGGGCGGTCGTCCACGAAGCGCTGATCCTCCAGGAGCCAGTCGTACCACTCGGAGCCGTGGGGGAAGTAGGTGGCCTGGATCGGCCGGTGGCGGTAAGGCACCGGGTGAGCCGGATCGGAGACGTAGCTGTCGGCGGTGCGCGCGTTCTTCTCGGCGCTCGGCGCGTCGAACGAGAGCACTTCGTTGGCGTGAAAGTAAAGATTCCTCTGGCCGACCCGCTGCTTCGGTGGCCACGCGTCCCAGTTTCGCCACGCGTTGGCGCCGGCCTCGAAGGTGCGCGCCTCCGGGATATCGAGCTTCGCCGCCGAAGAGTCCTTGAGGAAGTGGTGGAACCAGGGAGCGAGAATCTTCTCCTGGAAGTACTTCGCGGTGGGACTTCCGAAGTCGATGTCGCCGAGCTTGTTCCCCTCCTTGCGTGCCCACCCGCCGTGATTCCATGGGCCCACCACGAGATAGTTGAGATCGAGACTGTCGCGCTTCTCGAGCGTCTCGTAAATCTTCAGCGGGCCGTAGAAATCCTCCTGATCCCACCAGCCCGCGACGTTCAGCGTCGGTACCGTCACACGCGTGAGGTATGGGGCGACTGCCTGCCGCTGCCAGAACTCGTCGTAGTCCGGGTGGCTCACGTAGTCGTTCCAGGTGGGGATCTTCCCCTTCAGGTACTTCTCGTTGACGTTGGAGAGCGGGCCGAGCTCGAGGTACCAGTCGTACGTATCGTAGCGATCGAAGTCGAAATTCTCGGTCTGCTTGGACGACTCCATCATCGCCGCGTACTCGAAGCCGTAGCTCAGACGAAACGCGCCGTTGTGGTGGAAATCGTCGCCGATGTACATGTCGGCCGGTGAGGCTTGCGGAGAGACAGCCTTCAGCGCGGGGTGCGGGTCGAGCATCGCCATTACAGTGAGCCACCCCGGATAGGAGATTCCCAGCATCCCCACGCGTCCGTTGTTGCCGGGCACGTTCTTCAGGATCCAGTCGATCGTATCGTACGTATCGGTGCTTTCGTCGATGGCTTTCGGGTCGGAGCGATCGCGCTCCGGGCGCAGCATCACGAACTTCCCTTCCGATCCGAAGCGGCCGCGGATGTCCTGGTAGACGAAGATGTAGCCGTCCTCGGCGAGCGCGCGGTAATAGCCGCCGAGACTGTTGCCGGCCCCGGCGATTCCGTACGGCGTTCGCGTGAGGATGATCGGGAGCGGACCATGCGACGCCTTCGGTACGAAGATCGTCGTGTGCAGGCGGACGCCGTCGCGCATTGGGATCATCACTTCCTGCTTGTCGAAGGCGGCGGCCGGATCCGACTGCTGTGCGAATGCCGATGGCTGCGCGACGATGCAGAGCAGCAGCAGCGCGATGGGCGCGAGCGTCTGGCGTGCCAGTCTTCTGGGGTGCATGGGAATCGGGGTACGGGTTAGTGAGAGACGTTCATCTGGAGCGCAGCCCTTCCTTCCAGCTCCGATCGGGTGCGCCACACTCTGGCCAGCTCCCTGCATTGCCCGTCTCGGAGTCCACGGGGAAGATCTGTCGCTGCTGGCGCGAGAAGGGGCGCGGATCCTCGGAAGCCTGGTAGACGAGCATCGCCACGAGCGTTGCGCTGCGTTCGAGATCGTCGAACGAGATCTTGTCGAAGCTGTCGCGGTTGGTGTGCCACGTGTAGTCGTCGTAGTCCCAGTCCGTGGAGATGAGGTTGAAGACGGGGATGCCGCGACAGTCGAAGGTCGCATAGTCGCTTCCGCCTGGTCCGGGGAGTCCCGGATTCTCCATACCAACACTCGCTCCCAACTCGAGCGGCACGCGCGAGAGCCAGCGCGCCACGTGCTCGCCGGCGTCCACGAAGCCCTCGAGCGCGATGCGCTCGATGCGCCCCGTGCCGTAGTCGTGATTGAAGCCAGCGTAAATCTTTCCGACTATCTCCGGGTGATCCACGGCGAAGGAGCGCGAGCCGTTGTGCCCCTGCTCCTCCCCGCCCCAGTGCGCCGCGATGATCGTGCGCTTCGGGTGCGGATACGCCGAGCGCAGGAGCCGCATCGCCTCCAGCATGATGAGCGTGCCCGTGCCGTTGTCGGTCGCGCCGGAAGCGCCGTCCCAGGAGTCGAAGTGAGCGGAGAGAAGCACGTACTCATCCGGCTTCTCGCTCCCCTCGATTTCCGCGATCGTGTTGAACACCGGCACTTCGCCGAGCTCGCCCGCGTCTCCCTCGACGCGTAGCACGGGTGTCGTCCCATTCGCCGCCAGACGGTAGACGAGACCGTAGTCCTCGCAGCCCAGCACGAACGCTGGTGGTCCGCCCACCGGAGCGTCGAACACCTTCGTGGTACCCCATCCGCCCGACCAGTAGCCGGTGAGCACCCCCGCCGCACCGGCACGAGCGAGGCGCGCTCCCACCGAGTCGAGCGAGCCGCCAGCGAAGCCAAGGCGGATCTTCCAGAGCGAATCGGCTCGCTCGCGCGCGAGACGCTCGCGCTCCACCGATTCCGGCAGACCCCAGCGCTTCCAGCTGCCAGCCGGCCGGCAGCTCGGTTCGGCGTTGGAGATCAGCACGAGCTTGCCGCGTGCCTTCGGGAGCCAGGCATCGAAGGCCGCCTGATCGCGCGCATCGGGGAGCAGCACCGCCGGCCCGGTCACGGCTCCGTTCGTGGCCCTGCTCCACGCGAGGAGCGAGCCCTCCAGTGCGCGCACGCGTGGCGAGAGCATGTCCACGTGCGAGATGCCTCGTCTCCAGCCCTTCCAGCTGCCGTAGCGTTCGTTGCGGGCGGGTATTCCCCACGACTCGTAGGTGGAGAGGAGCCAGCGGCGTCCGGCGTCCATGGCTGGCGATCCTGCGAGTCGCGGTCCGATGGAATCGATCAGCACATGGGCGAGCGCGGGGAGGCGGGACCGTTCCATCCCCTCGGTCCAGATCCGCTGCATTACCGGATCCGGGAGCGCGGGCGTCGGCGCCTGCGCCCCCAGCGGCGCAGCGACGGGGATACCAAAAAGGATACAAACTGAAGCCCACAAATAGACTGTTGCCCACTTCACGCGCGCGCTCCGTAGCTGGGGTCTCGACATCTTGGCATCGGATCCACGGACACGCCAGCCGTGCCCGCCGTGCGACTCGGTGCAACTGCGCCGCCGCGTGGAGCGCAGCGGCAAAAGCTCAGGGAAGGTTCATCCGCGACCGCAGCTGCGCGTAACGCGCGTCGTCGTGCAGCGGCTCGAGGAGTGGGCTGGCCACGAATGCCTGAAGGTCGGTGTCGTGCTCGACGCGCGCGCGCTCGAGCCACGCGAAGGCGCTGTCGCGTTGCCCGAGCGCCATGTACGCGATACCTATGTCGGCTGCCGACGTCGCCGCGGCGATGGATGGGTCGGCGGCACGCCCCTTCAGCGCCGCGGCGAGGTGCACCGCAGCGCTATCGGGCTGCCCGACCTGTGCGAAGCCGTAGGCGAGTACAGCGAGGTCCGAGTTGGCGCGTCCCTCGGCCGGACCGGCCGCTAGCTCGAATTCGCGTAGCGCGTCGCTCCGCCTGCCCTGGCTAACTCGGACGTAGCCGAGTGTGGCGTGCGCCGCCCGGAATGTAGGCGCGATGGTGAGCGCACGTCTCAGCTCGGTCGCGGCGTCCTCGTAGCGTCCTTGTCCGTAGAGCACCTGCCCGAGATTGTAGTGCGTGACTGCGGAGAGCGGATCCAGATTGAGGGCGTGCCGCATCTCCGACTCCGCCTCGAGGAACCGGCCCTGGTGGGCGAGCGCCTTGCCGAACCACTGGTGGGCCGTGGCGTCGTTGGGATTTCGTGCGAGCGCCAGGCGGTACGAGCGTTCCGCCGCGCGCCATTGGTATCTCCGGGCGCTGAGGGCGCCAAGCACGGCGTACGGCTCGGAGAGAGTACTGTCGAGCGAGAGCGCGCGATTTGCAGCGCTCTCGGCCAGCGGATACATGCGCGTGACAGTCGTGTGCGGATCGTACACGGGTAGTGCGACGTAGACCGCGCTGAGCCCCGAGTAGGCGGCCGCGTAGTCGGCGTCGCTGCGGATCGCGCGGAAGAAGAGATCCACGGCGAGGTGGAGCGCCTCCGACGTGCGCTGATGCCATGCGTAACGCCCGCGGAGGTAGAGATCATACGCCGCCGGAGAAGGCGTCTGGTCGGCGCCGTGCACCGGCGGATCCCCCGCGAACTCGCGCTGCAGCGAGTGCATGATGGAGGCGGAGATCTCATCCTGAATCGCGAGAGCGTCACCGCTGGGACGGTCGAACTGTTCCGACCACACCTGATAGCCGGTGGAGGCATCCACGAGCTCGGCGGTGACACGCAGTCGGGTGCCTCGCGCGCCGGATGGCGAACCGACTCTCCTGACCGTCCCTTCGAGGAGATGCGTGACGTTCAACGCGCTCCCGATGTCGCGGACGTCCATCGGCTTGTCCTTGAAGGCGAAGGAGGAGGTTCGCGCCACCACCCTCACCCCACGAAGGCGCGAGAGCTCGGCGATGATCTCCTCGGTCATGCCATCGGAGAAGTACTCGTCCGAGGGCGATGTGCCGAGGTTGCGGAAGGGAAGCACGGCGATGGATGGCGGGGGTGACGAGATCGTCGCATCCCTCACCACGAGGCGGTGCGTGCTCCACCACACGATTCCCGCGCCCACGGCCGCGAAGGCGGCCAGGACCATGATCAGGATCGGAACCCAGCGCGCGGGCTCGCCGAAGAACTTCCCGCCCTCTGCGCGGCTGGGTGTCTGCGCTGTGCCGGATATCAGACCGTCGTCTGGCACGACAGTGATCGACGTTCCCGGCGACAGCAGCGTATCCGCCTCGCGAGGCGAACGCTCAACCGGCGGAGTGGTGCTCGCGGGTGCGGAAGCGAGAGCCGTGACCTGTCGCTGCTTCGTCGCGAGCGACGAGGCCGCCCGACCATTGCGCTCACCGGCCGCGGGCCCCGCCGGCGCGCCGCGCGAATCGGGAAGCAGCTCTCCGGCGCGCAGGGCGGCCACCAGCTTGGCTATCGGAGGATCCACCTCGGCCCCCAGCTCCTGCCGCACGATCGTGGCGTGAACGCGCGCGAACTCCAGCGCCCCGGCGCGATCACCGCTGCGAGCCAGCGACTCGATCAGTCCGTGCGCGGCACGGCCGCTGAATGGATCGGCATCCACCGCGCGGCGCCACCAACGCCCCGCCTCGTGCCACTGATCGCGCGCCTCGGCGGTGCCGGCGAGCGTCTCGAGGCACTCCTGATATTGACGCGCGTAGCGTGCGCGCTCGAGACTCGCCCATCTCTCGAAGTCCGCTGCATCTGCGAGGAGGAGACCATCGAGGAACGGGCCCGAATATATCGCCGCCGCCGCGGCTGGATCGCCTCTGGCGATGGCATCGCTGAACTCACCCACGTCGCTCTCGACCACGGCCGGGTTGAGAGCGAGCGCCGTCTGCGTGGTGAGGAACACCGTCTGGCCGCACACGCGCCGCGCAGCGTAGAGCGCCTGATCGAGGAGATTGCGCGCTCGATCGTTGGCGCGGTCCGGCCACATCAAACCCACCAGCTTATCACGACTGAGCCCCGACGGCCCTGCAGCCGCCAGCGCCGCCAGCAGCGCCAGTTGCCGGCGCTGGATCAGCGACCGCTCGGAAGGCTGGCCGTCGAGCGTGAGCGACAGGCCGCCGAAGGTGTGCAGTTTGAACATTCTACTCCAGTTGAGTCGCAATTGAGGCACGATTAAGTGCTTGTTCAGCGACTCTGGCTAATCTACCGCCCTCGAAGCCCGACGTCAGCGGGAGCTGCGGTCCCGGCGTCAGCGGCGACATCCATATTGGCCATAGCGGCTGTCCGAGGGAAGCACCCGCCAACCTCGAGGTCGCTGGGATCACAGCTGGGGGGTATGACTCACTTGCGGTTGATGTCCACGTCACGGCGTCGCGGACCGGCAGCGGGGGTCTTCAAGCCGATGACCGAAGTGCACGAGAAGCCGGGGCACCCGATGTCAGTTCCACTCGCAATTCCGATGGAGCCGCTCGCCTCGCCGGTGCAGGCGCGGTCATCACTTCCCCTCCCCACCCAGCAGAGTCTTGCAAAGGCGAGGTGGATAGCCGAGCGCGACCCGAAAGTATCCGCGGTGGTGGCCGGAGGGGATCTCGTCGTAAGTACCTTCGTCTCGGCGCCGCATGTACACGCCGGGGGCTGGACCCTCGGCGTCCGCTACATGGCGGCGTCACGTGGTGGGCTCGAGCTCGTCGTATCCGCAGTCGTGGACCTCTTCTCCGGCGAGCTCCTCTCGCTGGCCACGTTCGAACCGATGACTGGCGCAGGCGGCTACTAGCAGCGTCAGGCACTTGGCGGTCCGTTCCGGGGGGGGCGGATTCGCCATGCCCGGGGCCTCGAAGCCCCGGGCCCGTGGCAGGCGAGTTGCCTCATGAGGACCCCATGGTAGCTCGAGGGTCCCCGCGTGTCGCAGCCGGATAACCGAAATACATTGCCGCTCTCTCGCGGCGGGAACGCGCGCGCTGACCCCATGCGCAGCGACCTGCATCCGCGGCATCCACGGCCGGGGCTGGGCGCGATCTGCGCGCTGGTCATGCTTCCTCTGATCGCCTGGGGCGCTTCCACGGCGCGCGCCGAGCGAGTCGGCAATGCGCTGAGGAATCTTCTTCGATTCGGAAGCTTCGGCGGCGCGGCCGCAAACTCCAACGTGCTCTCCACCCGGTACCCGCCACTCAGCTACGCAGGAAGAAACGAGAGCGGCGTTCCCCACTATACCAGGCGTCCATTCTCACCTTCGGAGCGCCAGCTCCTGCTGAGCGAGTTCGGCGTCGAGCACCCGGGGAATCTGTACCTGTCCGACTCCACGCCCGATGCGGTGCTCCTCTACGACCCCGAGCGCGATTGCGGCGGCCCGTGCCTCGTGAGCAGCTATCGGGTAGGCGCCCCCTCGATACGGCGGCACGGTGAATCATGGGAGGCGATGGAGAAGCGCGTGATGCTCACGCCGCTCGCGCGATTCCCGCGCACGGCACGTATCCCGACGAGATCGCTGAATGCGTTGAGCCCGGACGCGCGCGGCGCATTCGACACGCTCCTCACCGCCGCGCGAGCAGCGGGATTCGAGTTTCGCGTGACGGAGAGCTATCGCTCTCCCGAACGCCAGGCATATCTGCTGAGGCGGGGTCTGACGTACACGGCCACATCGTTGCATTCGGACCGACGAGCTATCGATGTAGCGGTCGGGAATGGGAGGCTCCACGACCGGAAGAACCGCGCGCGATGGATAGCATTCCGGCGCTGGGTGGAGAGCTTCGAGGATGGGCGTTTCCGCCTCATCGGAAGCGTGGATTCCTCCTGGGATTGGCCCCACATCGAGTTGCCGAATCGCGGGGTAGGCTTCGGCTCCATCGAGGAGCTACTCGATTCCGCAGCGCTGCGCGCGGCCGATTCCCGTCGCTGACGCGTGGTACAGCAGCGCGCGAGCTCGCTCGACGCGCGCGAACGGCATCGGCATCGGCAGCTCATTCATGGCCGGTCGTGACCGAGTGCGCGGAGAACTTCGCGATCGAACTGCGCGGGAAGCGTCTCCCGCTTCGAGTACGGCCCCGGGCGGTAAGCGCGCGACGAGACGCCGAGCTGGCTGCGCTCGCAGATGTGCCAGTCCTCGCGGTTGGTCCTCTCCCAGAAGTCGATGCCGTCCGCGGGATCGAAGCGCGAGTCCCCCAGCGTCTGCGGATTGAAAAGCCACGAGCAGCTTACCAGAGTGCGGTCTGGCGCCTGCGGCCAGAGGGTGTGGTACATCACGTAGTCCGGGTGCAGACTCAGGAGCATGTTGGGTAGAATGGCGTAGTAGTAGACGCGACGCCGGTCCTCCGCTGGGAAATCGCCCACCGGGAGACCGCAGCTGCGGCCCGTCAACGTGAGGCTGTCGTAGCCGGCGTTCATGACCATGAAGCCGCCGGTGAATGGTCCCTCGACCAGATCGTTCTCTCCGCTCGTGGGAGGCGTGGCGCGCGCCAGCGACGGATGTACGGGGCCGCAGTGGTAGCACTCCGAGTAGTTCTGGAAGAGCAACTTCCAGTTCGCCTTCACGTCGTAGTCTGTCCTGCGCGCCTGTACCAGGTGCGGCAGGTTGAATCGGGTGAAGCGTCCGAGTAGAGGCGCCCAGGCGGAGTCGAAGGGCTCGGGATCCTCTGCCATGTTTATGAAGAGAAATCCCTCCCAGCGCGCGAGCGCGACGCGGTGGAGCGGATAGTCAGCGACGCGGAAGTCGGGGAGATCTCCGGTGGAAGGCGCGCCCAGCAGCCGACCGTCGAGCGCGTAGGTCCAGGCATGGTACGGGCAGCGGATGGATCCGGCGAAGCAGCCTTTCTCCGCCTCGCAGAGGCGGGAGCCGCGATGCCTGCAGACGTTGTAGAACGCGCCGATGCTCCCGGCATCTTCGCGCAGCACGATGATGCTCTCGCCGAGCACGTCGCACAGGAAGTAGTCGCCCTGCGACGGGAGCTGCTCCTCGCGGCCCACGCAGAGCCACCGCGCGGCGAAGATCTTCTCGCGCTCTTCCGTGAAGATCGCCGTGGACGTGAAGTACTCGCCAGGCAGTGTGGAGGCGCGCTCGAGCGGGATCTCCGCGGTTCTCAGAAAGGTCGCCATCGGGATGTCGGGAGAGGCGCGATTTCGCGGCAGAGGGATCTCCCCGGCCGGCAGCGTCTGTGTTCATCCTAGCCCGCCGTCGCGCGACGCGCGAGGGTCCCGAGGCGGGCTTGCTTCAGCCTGTGTGCGCCCCGCAGGTGCGAGTCCAGGGAATGATGTCGAGCCGCTCGAAGGGGATCTCCTCGCCGCTCGTCTCGCAGATGCCGAAGCGCTCGGGCGAGTGATAGAGGCGCTCCAGCGCTGCGTCTATCTCCTCGAGCTCCGCGCTCTCGCGGGCGGCGTTGGCCGCCGCGAGCTCCTCGCGATTGGCATCGGTGCCGAGGTCCGCCGCGTGCAGCGGTACCACCGTGAGATCGCCCGAGCGCTCCTGCTCGGTTGCGTTCGCGGATTCGGAGTAGTTACCGAGGTCGGTGAGCACTCGGCGGCGCTCCTCCAGAAGGCGGCGTTCGAGGTGCTGGCGCTGCGTTACACTGAGAGGCATTCTATGACTCCGTGACGTGCGTTATGATCGAAAGGGGCAGACGATTCTCGAGCGAGCCAGCGTATGGCAGCCGGCGCGGCGCTTGCTCTGCTCGTCGTGTCGCTCCGCGGTGTGCACATCGGACGTGCAGAAGCAGGTACCGAAGCACGCGCCGCGCGCGGGCCCACGAGACGCGATAGACGTGCCGTCGTTCGCCGCGTGTGCCCAGCCACAGTCAACCCCCGACGGACGAGGGTCCACCGGATGGCCTGTACCACATGCTCGCGACACCAGCGAGCCGCACCACGCAACGGCTCCTCGATCTGGATGGCCGCGGTGCTGGCTTTCTCCATCGCGTGCGGCGGCGACCGCCCCCGCGGCGGGGACGCGGTGGCCGGAGATTCGTCCGCGCCTTCGATCCCCGCCGATACGAGTCAGGAGGCCGGCG
>DATCXR010000132.1:0-9994 GCA_036565685.1 Gemmatimonadaceae bacterium | reverse complement strand
GAGCCGATGCGTGAGCGTCGAGGCGAGCTCGCGGGCGATCGAGAATACGTGCGCGAAGTGCTGCGTGAAGGCACCGCGCGAGGCGACGAGATCACGCACGCGGTGCTTCGTGATGTGCGCCGGGCATTCGCACTGGAAGATCCGCTCTGAGCCGGCCGGCGCGCCAGCCGTTGATGCGTTGCGCAACTTCCCGCCGCCGGCGCCGCCGCGCCCGGGCGGGGCCCGGGGCGCGGATCCGGTTCATCGCAGATCGATCGTGCTCACATCCCCCGTCAGGCCGTCGAACCTCGGGAAGGTGACGAGCATAGTCCCATCGTCGGAGATGCGTATCTGGTCCGGGCGAATCCCGTTGATCACGCGGTCGAGGATGGCACCGTCGCTCACTCGCGACCTGACTACTCCCGGACGCGCGAACAGCTGATAGAACACGGTGCCATCGGCCGATAGCGCGGTCGGGATGGCTGCTCCGGACGGGGGGAGTGGAGAGCTCATTCGCCGAAGGTACTGCAGCGATGCATCGTACACGTCCAGGCCCACAGCGATGCGCGTTCCGGTAGCATCGAGCACCGGAGGCGTGTAGCTGCTCGCCGACTTGCGCTCTCCGAAGTGATCCGTAGCGACATCGTAGCGCTGGAAGAAGTCGGGGCCGCCGTTCAGCACGACGACCGAATGGTCCAGCGATCGGCCCATCACGTTTCCGTTGATGTTACCGTTCACGCCCGCGTCGGTGCGCACGCGCTGCACGCCGGTGGCGAGGTCCGCCTCGATGAGCACGTTGGAGTAGCCCGACGGGTTGGTCGCCGCGATGAACACCTTGCCGTTCGAGAGAGCCAGCACGTCCGAAGGCCGCTGATCCTCCACGGGATCGAGGGCGGTGACAGGGACGAGCGCCGAATGCCATGCGGATTCCTGCAGATCCACCACGCCGAGCGCGCGCTCGTCCGGCAGCGCGACTATCAGGCTGTCACCGCCGGCCGTGATGTCGAATCCGTTGGGCATCGATGACAGCGGGATCGTTCCAGTCACGGACATGCTCGTCAGCGACAGCACGAGAACGCGCCGTTGGGCCTGCTGCAGCAGATATACCAGGCCGCGCCTCGTGTCGGGGATAGCGTCCCATGTCGGTCCCTCCACGGGCGCCAAACGATTGGGGAGCTCGACGGACGGATAGGCCGCGGCCGCCCCGGCGGAGGTCGTAATCGTATTGCTCACGAGGCCGACGGCGTCGCGCGCGGAGAGGCGCAGCTGAATCGGCCCCGATGCCTGCGGCTCGAGGTGGACGAAGACTGTCGGATCCGCGAGCTGGCTGTCGACGTCGAGCGAGCCGTCGATCCCAGCGCCCGTGGGGAGAACTTCCCAGAGCAACTCGCGGAGCCGGTGGTTGTCCACCGCCAGGAACTTCACCTGGATCGAGTCACCACCGAAGAAGATTCCTGATAGATCCGAGCCCTGGAAGCCTTCCGGCGAAAAGAAGAACGCTCCGAGGTTGGGCGCCGTCTCATCCACCAGCGAGATGTTCGTCGAGAGCAGCCGCGTGCCTACCTGCAGCCCGCCATCGATCGCCGCCACGGCGACTCTCAACGGAACCCCCAGCTCGCACTCTGGTGGAATCACGATGCTGACGGAGCGAGTGACGGTTGTTTCGAGCTTTTCCGCGAACCATCGCTGAGCCTCGCAGGCACCGGAGAGCATCACGGCGGTCTGCCAGAGCGCGGCGGCGCTCGTCGCCGTGTACGTAATCGTAAGTGTGTCGGTCGGCTCGGGCCTGTCCGGCACCGATTGCAGGGCGAGATCCGTGATGACCGGCACGGGCGTGCCCGCTGCTACCGTCGAGCCGCAAGTGAACTCCGCCGTCGCGCTTCGCACGTCGCCCTTCTCCGGCTTGTACTGGTACTCCACGGTGGCGCCAAAGGGTGCGCCCGCGGTGAAGGTCCACCGCGAATCCTGAGTCTGACCAGCTCCGATCGCTCCGGAGCCCCACGCAGACCGGATGTCCGAGGCGCCCAGCGTGAGCGAGTCTATCGGAGTCGACCTGTCAGTACCCGCGTACCAGTGAACTTTCGCGTCCATCCACGACGCCTTCCCGTCGCCGGTTGCGACGGCGCGGAAGTAGACATCGCACGCGATGGTAGCGGTGCCATCCTCGGTTTCCCCGAGAATCGGCGGCGTGGTTCGCACGACCGATACTGCCACGCTCATGGATGGTCCAGGCCCGGTCCCATCGCCACACGCCGTTCCCGCGAAGGCGAGCGTACCGATAGCGATGGCGAGCACTGACCGTACCGCACTTGTTGACGCGACGTGCGGCCGGCGCGTCGAGGACGCCTCCACATCAGTCGGCATTGTGGTACCCGGGCGAGTTGAGAAGGAGGGGTGCGGGAGTCTTCGGAAGGCAACGAACGGCGTGCGGCGGTCAGGACGTTACGTCCGCCTTTCGACCGGCGCAATATGGGATGAGAAGGAGTGGGACGGTTACTGTTACGTACAACCCACGTGCGGCCTACTACCGGAACGAGGACAACGAGCACGGTGATCCGTTGACTTCGCCACTCCCAACATCGCCTCGCCCTCCTGCCAACCGCGGCGAAGAGCGGGGTGCTCCATGGCACGCCATGCCGGTGGCCGAGGTACTCGGCGCGCTCGACTCGGCGGAGCGCGGTCTCACCGAGCGCGAAGCGGAGGCGCGCCTCGAACGCTCCGGGCCCAACGATCTGCCGCAGCCCGCCAGCCCTTCGATATGGAGCATCCTGCTCGACCAGGTGCGAAGCATCGTGGTGCTCCTCCTCGCGGTCGCCGCGGTGGTATCGCTGCTCATGGGCGATGCGATCGACGCAGCGGCGATCGCGGCGGTGCTGATCCTCAACGTACTGATCGGCTTCGTGACGGAGCTTCGAGCGCGGCGGGCCATCACCGGACTGCTCGCGCTGCAGGCGCCTCACGCGACGGTGGTGCGCGACGGGGAGGTACGGGAGATCGACGCGCGCGAGCTCGTTCCAGGTGACGTGATCGCGATCGAGGCAGGGCAGGCCGTCCCCGCCGACGCGCGGCTCATCCGCGCCACGGCACTGCGGAGCGTTGAATCCGCGTTGACGGGCGAATCGCTCCCGGCGGACAAGAGCGACGATGTCCAGCTTCCCGCTGACACTCCGCTCCCCGCGCGCGAGACGATGCTTTACCAGGGAACCACCGTAGTGGGTGGCGGCGCTCGCGCCGTGGTCGTGGCCACCGGCGCAGCCACGGAGGTAGGCCGCATCGGCGAGCTCACGAGCAGCGTGGCGGTCACGCAGACTCCGCTCGAGCGCAATCTGGACTCGCTCGGGAGTCGACTTGCACTGGCGGCCATTGCGATCGCGATCATCATCGCGGTGTTCGCGCTCCTGCAGGGCGAGCCCCTCGCCACGGTGCTGCAAACGGGGATAGCGGTGGCCATCGCCGCGGTGCCCGAGGGACTGCCGGCCGTGGTCACGATCGCCATGGCCGTGGGCGTGCGGCGCATGGCGCGGCGGCGCGCGCTGGTTCGTCGTCTCCCGGCAGTCGAGAGCCTCGGCTCCACTACCGTGATCTGCACCGACAAGACCGGGACGCTCACGGCGGGCGAGCAGACTGCAGTAATCGTCTGGGTCGCGGATCGCGAGCTGACTTTCACGGGTAGCGGCTACGCACCCGAAGGAGATCTTGTCGAGGAGGGAGTACCCGTCCATCTGAATGGCGAAGGCCCGTTGCGCGACGTATTCCGCGTTGCGGCGCTCGCGAACCATGCAGAGGTGACGCGCGGCGACGAGGGATGGGAAGCGCACGGTGATCCCACGGACGCCGCGCTCCTTGTGGCAGCGAGGAAGGCCGGCATCGAGCGGGCGCGCGAGCTCGAGGCGCTCCCGCAGATCGGGGAGCTCCCCTTCGACAGCGAATACATGCTCATGGCGAGCTACAATCGACGCGCCGATGGCTCATCAGTCGCCTTCGTGAAGGGCGCGCCGCGCAAGATCATCGACGCGAGCACCACGATGACCGGCGGCCACGGCGTGACGCCGCTGGACGACGCAACTCGAGAGGAGCTCCTTCGGCGCAATGGCGCACTCGCCGAACAGGGACTCCGGGTCATCGCGCTCGCCATCGGCGCCGTGCCGTCCAGCGAGGGAGAGCTTCCGAGTGAGCTCACCTTCCTTGGTTTCGTCGGGATCGTGGACCCTCCCGCACCTGGCGTCAAGGAGACCATCGCCCGCTTCCGCGAGGCCGGAATTCGCACGGCGATGCTCACGGGCGATCAACGGCTCACCGCCGAGTCCATCGCGCGCTCGCTCGGTCTTCTGGGACCTGGGGACATCTCGGTGGATGGGGCCGAGGTGGAACGCGCGAGCGAGGCGGAGCTGGCATCGCTGGTGGAGCACGGGGCGGTGTTCAGCCGGATGAGTCCCGAGTCCAAGCTGCGCGTGATAGCCGCGCTGCAGCGAAGCGGCGAGATCGTCGCCATGCTGGGAGATGGGGTGAACGACGCGGCCGCTCTGCAGCGCGCCGACATCGGCGTCGCGATGGGACGCCGCGGTACTGACGTGGCGAAGCAGGTCGCCGGGATCGTGCTCCAGGACGATCGCTTCCAGACGGTCGCCGCGGCGGTGGAGGAGGGACGCGTCGTCTTCGCGAACATCCGCAAGTTTGTGTACTACCTCTTCAGCTGCAACGCGGGCGAGCTGCTCGTGCTGGTGGGTGCCGGCGTGGCCGGTCTTCCGCTCGTGCTCCTCCCCCTGCAGATCCTCTGGCTGAACCTCGTGACCGATACCTTGCCCGCGCTCGCTCTCGCGCTGGAGCCGGCCGAGCCGGGGATCATGCGCCGCTCGCCGCGCTCGCCCCGCTCCGGTCTCTTCTCGGCGGGGATGCTCCGCTCGATAATCTTCTACGCCGCACTCATCGCCGGGTGCACTCTTGCGGCGTTCGTGTGGGGACTCCGTGTCGCGGACGGCGGGAGCGCGCGTCACGCCACGACGCTCAGCTTCATGACGCTCGCCCTGGCGCAGCTATTTCATCTGGGTAACGCGCGCGGCATCCTCCCTGTGACCACGCTGCGCCGCGCACTTGCAAATCCGTACGCGATAGGAGCGGTGGCCGTCACCATCTTGCTGCAGATCTTCGCCGTGAGCTACGCGCCACTGACGCGTGTGCTCGGCGTGCGGCCGCTGGCGATGGGGGAGTGGCTGGTCGTCTTCCTGCTCGCCATCATCCCGGCCGTGGTGGGTCAGCTTCTACGGATCCGGCACAGCCGTAGTCGCGCGCCAGCGTCATAGCTGCGAGCGTCAGGCGATTCGTGAAAGATCCCGAGGTGCGCGGGCTTGCGTCAGCGATGCGCATCCAGACGAGCCTTGCCAGTGGGGGAAATCCGGACAATCCCTCAAGCCTCGCCCGATTGCTGCGGTGCCGTAAAGGCGGTACTCTGTGCTGAGGACATCCATTCCCGCGATCGAGGAGGAAGCATGCACACGGATGCGCATCCACACTTTCGCGCGCTCGACGCGAGCGAGATGCGCGCCATCCTGGTGCGAAACCACGTCGGGCGCGTCGCGTATTCGTTCCACGATCGGGTGAACATCGTTCCGGTGCACTACCTCTACAGCGAGGGCTGGATCTATGGACGCACCTCTCCGGGCGAGAAGCTCGAGATACTCACTCACCACAAGTGGGTAGCGTTCGAGGTGGACGAGGTGGACGGGCCGTACGATTGGCGCAGCGTCGTCGTGCACGGCGGACTCTACATGCTCGAGCCCGATGAGGATGCGTGGCGCGAGGCGCTCGAGCTGATCCGTACGGTAGTTCCCGATGCACTCGGCGAGAGCGATCCCACTCCATTCCGCACGGTGCTCTTCCGGATCGCCATCCAGGAGAGCTCGGGTCGCGAAGCTACGAGCGCGCCGGCGGGGTGAGACACGCTCTCCGACCTACGAGCTGACGCGCATTCGCTTCTCGCTCACGCGCTCTTCGCTCTGACCTCGAAGCAGCACCTCGGCCGGTCGCCCCGGTCGCAGCACTCGTGCACCGGGACGCCGATCACGTCCGAGAGCATTGTTTCCACGGCGGTACATACCCCCGCGTGTCCCTGCACGGCCGCGCCGAGTGGACAGCTGAAGCCGCGAATTGCGATGGTGCCGTTCTCGTGCGACTCCACCTCCGTGACGCCGCCGAGCGCATCGAGCAGCGCCGATGCTTTCCTCGCCCGCTCTTCGAGCTCTCCGGACGTCATGGCCTTTCCTTCGGCCATCCTGTTGCCCACCGCGTGCATCACGCGCTCGAGCTCGTCGGGAGAAAGGCGCTCCTGCAGGACCTCGAGCAGCTGAGTGAGGACCGGGAGGTACGCCTGCGAGAAGAGCGGCTCCGCGTCGGCCGCGATCCGATACTCGTAGGCCGGCTTGCCCACGCCGCCCCGCTTCGACACGCTCTGCTCCACCAGCCCGTCGCGCTCGAGACTGGTGAGGTGCGAGCGGACCGCGTTGTCGGTGAGGCCTAACGCCGTCGCGATCTGATCCACGGTGAGCGAGGCCCGCCGGAGATGGCGGACGATTCTGCCGCGTGTGGTCTGATAAAACTTATGGCTCCAACGGGTTAGGAGCATGATTCCCTCATAGCGGGGTCCACCGCGAATATAGCGCGGGGGAGACAATCGCGCAATTTGTCAAATAAGACCTTGACATATTGTACGGCGGCGTCCTATACTCCCGCCCGTAGCTCTGCTTCGTCTCGAAGCTCCAAGACTCGATCTACCCCTGGAGGCATTCATGCAGAAGTTCACTCTCCCACTTGCCGCGGCTGCGCTGCTCGCCGCCGGCACGTTCCCGGTCGTAGCGCTCAGCGCGCCCAATGACCAGCCGGTACCGGCAGCCACGTCCACCACGCGTGCCGCGCTCGATGACGCGACCATCGTGGCCATCTTCGATGCGGCGAACACCGCGGACATCGAGACGGGCGACCTCGCCGCCCAGCGCGGCAATTCGAAGGAGGTTCGCGACATGGGAGCCATGTTCGCGCGCGATCACCGCGCGGTACGCCAGCAGGGGCGTGACCTCGCGAAGAAGCTGGGTGTGACGCCCACGCCGCCCAAGGATGACCAGAGCGCGAAGCAGCAGGCGGCGACGATGGCCACGCTGCGTTCCAAGCACGGCGCCGACTTCGACAAGGCGTATCTCGAGCACGAGGTCGCCTTCCACAAGGCGGTTCTCGACGCGATCGACCAGCAGCTACTCCCCGCGATCAAGAACGACGAGGTGAAGGCGCTCGTGCAGAAGGTCGCACCCGCGTTCAGGGCGCACATGATGGCGGCGCAGGCGCTCGACAAGAAGCTCTTCGGCGAGCAGGCCAGCTCGAAGTAGGGTCCTCGGCAGGCACGCACGGCGCGCGGCACGAGCCGTGCGCCGTGCGCCGCCACAGCCGAGCTCCTGGCTCGACATCCTCAGCTCGCGACCTGCTCGCCTTCCGGACGATTGGATGGTGTAAACCGCAGCATGATCCACCCGTCGCGGTGGTCGATGCGGAGTGTCTGGTCGTTGTGGGACTCATCGCTTCGCACCGCAACAGCGGTGACGTTGCGCACCGTGTGCGTCAGGTGCACCTTCTCATCTCCCGGGTCGCCGAGCATGAGCTGGATGCTACGGTCGTTGCGATCATAGGCGGCACCGACGAGGACATAGCCGGTCGCCTGCAGCTGCGTGCCTATGTGTGGATCGTCCACTTCGAGCGCTACTCGCCGTCCGCGGTTGCGACGCGAGAATCCATCGAGCTGGACCGACCAATCATCCGGTGCACGGCTCGCGAAAACTCCCGTCAGCGCGCGCGCGACGGCATCCGCGTCGGCGACCGTCGGCTCCGGAGTGACCAGCACGTGGCATTTGGCGCCCCGCACCAGCGCGGTGGTCGTGCTGCCAACGAGCAGCCGCTCGAAGAATCCGTGTCCACGTCTGCCTGCCGCGACGAGGTCGGCACCCTGCGAGGCCGCGAACCGCTCCAGCTCCTCGACTGGGTCGCCGAGGAGGGTAATCCGCTGGACGGTGATCCCCGGCGGGGCACCGAGGATTCCTTGCGCACGGTCGAATAGCCCTGGCAGCGCGCGCTCGTACGCGTCGTCGCGCGCACGCTCCGATGGGTGATCGCTCGCGCTGCGCGACCAGACGTGCACGAGATAGAGCGTTGCCTCGCCGGAAAGCAGACCGAGCGCGGCGCGCGCCGCCGCGATGCTGGCAGGGCTGAAGTCGACGGCGGCGATCGCTACGCTCGGCAGCTTTTCGAGCTCGCCGGCAAGTGTCAGCACTGGGGTCTGCGCTCGCCGGATCGTACGCAGGGTTGTCTCACCAATCAATAGCCGGGTGATCCGGCCAGGCCTTCCGCTGTCCATGATCACCAGAGAGGCGTCCAGACGGCGTGCCTCGTCGGCGATCACCGCTGGTGCAGGTCCGAAGCGGATCTCAATGGGCCACTCGGCTCCCTTCGCCGTCGCACCTTTCAGCTGGCGGCGTACGTCTGCTTCCCGGAGCTCGAGCCTGGTGGCCTGGTACTCCGGAGAGACAAAGCCGAATTGCGGATCGTACGGTGTGGCCGGATCGGGTTCGATGACCGAGAGCACCAGCACTTTCGATTTCGTGTGCGATCCGATCAGTTCGGCCGCGCGGAGCGAGGCAGCTCCATCCTGGCCGCTGGTGGCGACAATGATGGGTGGGCGCGTGCGTGGTTCGCCACCGACTTTCGTGGGGAGCGTGCTCGGTCCCGCCAGAGGGCTCGTCATACGCTGCCTCGGCCGGTGTGTGAGGCCATGCGTCGCCGGGGCGCGACGGCAACATGGCCGTACGGCTGATTGGATTGCACTTCGTCATGGCGGCCAGCAGCCGCCTCCAGGATGATACGCTGCTCCGCGCGGGCAATGTTGCGGCGCGTCCTCTCCACCGCATCCGGAGTGACGGACACGGAGTCGATGCCGTAGCGCACCAGCATTTCCGCGTAGTCCGGATATACCGAGGGCGCCTGGCCGCAGATCGAGCAGGTGACTCCGAGCTCCCGGCAGCGCGCGATGATGGCGCGGATCGCTTCCAGTACCGCCGGGTCGCGCTCATCGTAGATCTCGGCGAGTTGCTCGTTGTCGCGGTCCACACCGAGCACGAGCTGCGTGAGGTCGTTGGAACCGATGGACACTCCGGTCACGCCGAGCCGCACGTACTCGGCGAGCCACGTCACCACCGATGGCACCTCCGCCATCACCCATAGCTCCATGTGTCCCGTCGCCATGATGCCGCTCTCGTCGATCAGTTTACGGCAGGTACGAAACTCCGATCCCGTACGGACGAACGGGATCATGAGATGCACGTTGTCGTATCGCGTGCGTACATCGCGGAGCGCCGACATCTCCAGAGCGAACAGCTCGGGTTGGCGCGTGTAGCGATAGCATCCCCGCAGGCCGATCATCGGATTCGCCTCGTTCGGCTCGTAGCGATCTCCACCGGCCAGCCCGCGGAATTCATTCGATCGGAAATCCATGGCGCGGTAGATCACCGGCCGTGGATGGAACGCCCTGGCGATTCGTCCGACTCCCTCTGCCATGCGAGCGACGAACTGCTCTCCGCGTCGCTCCTCGAGCATCTGCCGCGGATGGGTGTTGGCCAGGGCGGAGAGGAGCAGGAACTCCGCGCGCAGAAGACCGACCCCATCCACGTCTCGACTGGCGACTTCATCCGCGAGGTCGGGTTCCGCGAGATTCACGTACAGCCGTGTTGCCGTGTTGATGACTACGGGCCGGGGTGCGGCGGCGGCCTGGGCCACCTGGCCTGCGGTAGGCGGCCGTGTGGCTGCCGCGGCTTCGGCTCGGCCCGCGGTCACCGTACCGACCGTTGCGTCCACGGTGACGATGGCGCCATCTGTCAACGCCGTAGTCGCGTTATGAGCCCCGACGACGCACGGTATGCCCAGCTCGCGCGATACGATCGCGGCGTGCGACGTCATTCCGCCGGCGCCCGTGACGATGGCGGCG
>DATCXR010000499.1:0-2616 GCA_036565685.1 Gemmatimonadaceae bacterium | reverse complement strand
GAGCCGCCGTACCCGACCCTCGTTGCGCGTGCGCCGTGCCTCCACGCCTTTCCGTATCCATACTTCTTCCTGCGCGAGGCGCTTGTCGAACCGCGCATCGGCCGTCGCTTCCGCTGCGAGCTGCGCTTCCTTGCGCTGCAGATATGCGGCGTAACTGCCCGGGAACGACGCAAGGCGGCCGCGATCGAGCTCGATGACGCGGGTGGCGACGTGATCGAGAAAGCGCCGATCGTGAGTGACGAACAGCAGGGAGCCGCGATAACCCTGGAGCAGGCCTTCGAGCCATTCGATCGTGGCGATGTCGAGATGATTGGTCGGCTCGTCGAGCAGCAGCAGGTTGGCCCTCGAGAGCATGATCATCGCGAGCGCCATGCGCGACCGCTCACCGCCGGATAGAGTGGCCGAGGTGCGCTGCACCGAGTCACCGGTGAAACCGAAGCGCGCGAGGTGGCCGAGCACCGCGCCGCGTCCCCAGCTGGGTCGCAGGTCGTTGATGATATCGAAGAGCGAGCGATCCGTCGGGAGCTGACTGAGATCCTGTCGGTAGTACGCCGCCGTCACCGAGCCGCCGGTGCGCAGCTCGCCGCTCGCTATCGGGTGCTCCCCCATGAGCGCGCGCAGGAAGGTTGACTTCCCCGCGCCGTTCGGACCCACGAGCCCCACCACATCCCCGCGGCGCACTGTCGAGGAGAAGTCCTTCACCAGCGCGCGATCGTTCACCTTCACGGTGACCCGATCCGCCACCACCACCTGATCACCGCCGCGCTCCGATGTCTCCAGCCGCAGCGACATCGAGCCCTCCTCTCCCGGCGGCGCGCTCAGTCGCGGGAGCCGCTCGAGCCGCTTCCTGCGTCCCTTCGCCTGGCGGCTGTTTTGACCCGCGATGTTGCGGCGGATGTAATCCTGTTCCTTTGCGATCGTGCGCCGCTGCTGGTCGTACTGCCGCTGCTGCGTGAGCCGCCGCTCCTCGCGCTGTAGCACGAACGCCGAGTAGCTCCCGGCGTACGCGAACGCGCTCCCCGCCTCGAGATGGAGGACGTGGTCCACCACGCGATCGAGGAATGCGCGATCGTGGCTCACTACGATCACTGTCTCGCCCGCGTCGCGCAGATACTCCTCGAGCCACGCGGTGGTCTCGATGTCGAGATGGTTGGTGGGCTCGTCGAGGAGCAGCACGTCCGCCGGGGCCACGAGCTGGATGGCGAGCCCCAGTCGCCCGCGCTCACCGCCGCTCAGCCTCTCGAGCGATCGCGTGCGCGCTTCCTCGGGGTCAAAGCCGAGTCCGTGCAGCACCGCGTCCACGCGCGCGTGAAAGGTGTAGCCGCCCTCGCGCTCGAAGCGCTCCAGGTCGCGCGCGTAGCGATCGAGATGATTCTCCGTGGCGCGCTCACCCAGCTCGCCGAGCTTCGTCGCCTGCTTTGCCAGTGACTCCTCCAACGCGACGAGATGCGCGAACGGCCCCGCGGCCGCTTCCCATACAGTCGTGGCGTCGCCGAAGTCGCGGTGCTGCTCGAGCAACGCGAGACGGAGCCCCTGCTGCCGCGCGATGGCGCCGCGCGTCGGTGCGCGCTCGCCCGTGATGAGCTGAAAGAGCGTGGTCTTCCCGCTCCCGTTCCGACCGACGATCCCCCACCGCTCGCCCGCGGCGACGGTGAAGGTGACGTCCTCGAGCAACGTGGTCGCCCCGAACTCCACGGCCACGTTGGAAACCGATATCTGCGTCATGCCGAGGCCACCCAGCCCTTCCACTCCGACTCGGCCGCACCCACGCTCAATCCCTTGACCCCCGCACCCACCCGCCGCACCAGCGGCATGCGCAGGAGGAGCGGCTCGTCGATGAGCTTCTCCATCCAGCGCTGATCGGAGAGTCGCGCGTGCGCCAGCCCCAGCTCGGCGAATCGTTTCGATGATGTATCTATGAGCGAGCCGACACCGAATTTCTGCGCGAAGCGTTGCAGTTCGCCAGGCGACGCCGCGCGCTCGGTAAGGTCCACGAAATGCGTTCTTACGCGACGCTCAGCGAAGAAACGAAGCGCCTTGCGGGTATCGGCGCTCTTCTTCACGCCGAAGATCTGGACTTCCATGCCACCATTGACGGATGTGAGATTCTCCCTCGTGCAAGGAATCTATAACGCTCGGCTAGCGTGACGGACGGGAAGTACCGGCCCGCCTGGTGGGTACCGGGGAGGCATCTGCAAACCATCTGGGGGAAGTTCGTCCCACGCGCCGGCGGAGGTGCCACCCACGTCGAGCGGTGGGACACGCCCGACGACGACTTCCTCGACATCTACCGCCTCGACCCGCCGGTCTCCGCTCCGCACACACGTCCTCGGCTGGTGCTCCTGCACGGCCTCGAGGGCTCGCCCCACTCGCACTACGCGCGGAGCTTCCTCGCCGAGGCGACGCGGCGGGGATGGGCAGCGGACGTGATAGTGTTCCGGTCGTGCGGCTCGGAGCTCAACCGCGCGAAGCGCTTCTACCATTCGGGGGAGACGAGCGACATCGACTTCGTCGTGCGCTCGCTCGCGGAGAACGAGCCCGATCGGCCCATCGTCCTCGCCGGCGTCTCGCTTGGCGGGAACGTTCTCCTCAAGTGGCTGGGGGAGCGCTCGGGCG
>DATCXR010000061.1:0-3314 GCA_036565685.1 Gemmatimonadaceae bacterium | reverse complement strand
CCTCGGGCGATTAATCGCCCGAGGCCCCGTCCGATGTCGAACCCCCGCCCTTCACGAAGAACGAGCCAGCCGTTTTACCCGGCATGCTCCTGGAACTTCGACTCCAGCTTCGCCTTCGGCACCGCACCGATCACGGTGTCGACGAGCTTCCCCTCCTTGAAGAAGAGGATCGTCGGAATCGAACGAACATTGAAGCGCGTGGAGGTGGACGGATTCGAGTCCACATCGAGCTTCGCGACCTTCGCCTTCCCGTTGTAATCGGCGGCGAGCTGGTCGAGGATGGGAGCGACGAGACGACAGGGTCCGCACCAGGTGGCCCAGAAGTCCACTACCGCCAACCCGTCGTGCTTCTCGATCTCCTGCTCGAAGGTCTCGTCCGTCACCGCAACCGCATTCGACATGTCAATCACTCCCTGGCTGACCCCGCCCTTCGCGGCGCCATTGTTAAGTTTCCTGCTCCAACATCTATGCAAGGGGCGACTTGCGTCGCCCTTTCGATAACCCGGGCGGAGTCGCTCCGCCCCAAACGGCAATGCCAATGTCTCCACCGACTCGCCGCGGCACCCGCATCGCCCACATCGGCGTTGCCGTGCGCGCCCTCGACGAGCTTCTGCCCTTCTACCGTGACGTGCTCGGTCTCGCCGAGGTTCCGCTCGACGACTCCGACGGCGCCCGCATCGCGGGGCTCGCGGCCGGCGAATCGCTGGTAGAGCTCCTGGAGCCCGCAGAGCCCGGTTCGCCGATAGAAAAATATATCGTGAAGCGCGGCCCCGGCATCCACCACATCTGCTTCGCGGTGGACGACCTGGACGCTACTCTCGAGCGCTGCCGCGAGGCCGGTGTGAGGCTGGTCGACGAGAGGCCGCGAATGGGTGCTGAAGGAAAACGGATTGCCTTTCTCCATCCCAGCGCCACGGGCGGCATCCTCATCGAGCTCACGGAAAACTAACGCGCGAGGGTGCTCCGGCGTTCCCGGCCGCGCCCCTGGTCAGGGGTTCGCGCAGAGGTCTCTGATGGGCTCCAGCGGAACGTCCTGCACGTACCAGCGCTCGGACGGACCCTGCACCGTGATGAAATTGGTCTCACGGGTGAGGTTGCCCTTGGTGATGGAGACGCCGAGCTTGTGGAGACCTTCACCGGTGCGCGCGTCGCTCTGGATGTCGAACTTGTCGTGCGTGAGATAGCACTGCATGATGAGCTCACGCTTTTCCATCTCCGCGCGGGGAAGCTGGTCGCGGATCGGACCTTTGGACGTGCCCCAGATCACCGACATCGCCTGCAGGTCCTGGGAATTTACCGCGCCGAGGAACGACTGCACGGCCTCGCGCGGCGACGAAGCACCCGTGAGCTGCACCACTCCGGTGGTGGGGTTGGTGTGCGTGGGCGCGCTCCGGCAGGCAACGGCCACCAGAAGGAGAAGGGCGATACGTTTCACGTGGATGACTCCCAGGGTTGTCGAGTGCGAACCTAACTTCGAGCGTGAATGCCAGCAAGCCAGCAGCGTCTCTACATCAACATCGACCATGTCGCCACGCTTCGCCAGGCGCGGCGCACCGACGAACCGGATCCGGTAGCCGCGGCCGCGCTCTGCGAGGATGCGGGCGCCGACGGGATAACCGCGCACCTCCGCGAGGATCGCCGGCATGTACAGGACGAAGATGTGCGCCGTCTGTCCCGTGGGATACGCACGGTCTTCAACCTGGAGATGGCCCTCACCGAAGAGATGCTCGACATAGCCGAGCGGCTCCGACCCTACCAGATTACCCTGGTACCCGAGCGGCGCGAGGAGGTCACCACCGAGGGTGGGCTCGATGTTTCGCGCGACCCGGTGCGGCTGGCGAGCGGGATCGAGCGGCTGAAACGCTCGGGGCTCCATATCAGTCTCTTCATAGACCCTGCCACCGACGCGGTAGAGCGCTCGCGCGACCTGGGCGCGGATGCAATAGAGCTGCACACGGGTGCCTACGCCAACTCGGGTGGGAGCGCCGGTACACTGGTGGCCATCCGCGAGGCGGCCACGCTCGGCGCGGGGCTGGGGCTCGCCGTACACGCGGGTCACGGGCTCACGGTGCACAACGTGGGGCCGGTGGCGGTGATCCCGGAGATCGAGGAGCTGAACATCGGCCACTCGATCATCAGCCGGGCTATCTTCGTGGGGCTGGCAGAGTCGGTACGCGAGATGCGCGCGGCGATGGATGCGGCGCGTGCGGGATGACCGGGTTGGCGAGCGGTCGTAAACTGAGAGATACGGAGTCGGAATGAGCTCGTCGGCGGGCGTCCTGGACTTCTTCATCGCAGAAGCGAACGAGTACATACAGCGGCTGGATTCGCTCATCGCCGCTGGCGGCGCGAGCGGCCCGGAGTCGACTGCGTTCGCGCGCAACGCGCGCATGCTGCGGGGGAGCGCCACCATGTCGCGCCGCGAGGGAATCGCCTCGGTGGCCGCTGCGCTCGAGCGCGTGGCGCGTGCGCTGGGCGAGGGCCGGCTCACCTGGGAGCCCGCGCTCTCGGCAGCGGTCATCGGCTCGGTGGACGACCTTCGCGTACTGCTCCGCAACGCCCGCACCTGGTCGGCGCTCGACGACCAGCGCTCTGCCGCTCGCAGCGCGGAGTTGGCCCGCTTCGCTCCGGAGAGCTCCGCGCCTGCCTCTCCTCCCCCGTCCACCAGGAACGTATTTCTCGCCGGCGAGACGAGCGAGCTGGCGAGCGTATTGGACCGCTTCGCGGCGGCGCCCACCGGGGATTCGCTGGCGAAGGCGTTCCAGCGTCTGCGCGCGCTGCGGGGCGTGGCCGATGTGCGCGACATGGTACCCGTGGGCGAGGTGATGGAGACCGTGGAGGATGCGCTGCGGCCGCTCGAGACCCACCCCGGCACACCGGCCACGGAGGCACAGCGCACGCTGGCCCGAACGGCGGCAGCGTTCCTGCGCCGCGCTTCGCGCGAGATCGGCGTGCGCGGGAGCCCCGACCCGGGCGCCGCGGAGCTGGCCGACTTCCACGGCGCGGCGGCGGCAATCCCGCAGCATTCGGGGAAGGGCGACCGCATCGTTCCAATCTCGCAGCTCTTCCACGACGACGCCGGCCCGCACGTCGTGAGCACCGCCGCGCACCCGCCCACCACCGCGGCGGAGCGTTTCCGCCTCGAAGTGGTGAGCCTCGCGGAGCATCTGCGCGGCGTCGTCGCCGAGGCACGCGCCGCCGCGCCGGGCGCGCCGCGCGACAAGTCGGGACGCGAGCTGCGCAACGCGCTTCGCGCGCTGGGAAGCGCTGCGCACAGCTTTGGCGAGCGTGCAGTGGCGCGCTTCGCGGCGGAG
>DATCXR010000103.1:0-16440 GCA_036565685.1 Gemmatimonadaceae bacterium | reverse complement strand
TTCGTGGTGCTCGAGCACAGCATCAATCACGTGCTGTGCCAGCCCAAGAGGACGTGTTGTCCGAAGTGGAAAGAATTGTGACGGGACCAAGGGCCGTCATCCCCGCGAAAGCGGCTTTGTTGCACAAATAGCAGTTGCGGAGGGGTAACGGCGGCGGGTAATGGTTCTTCTAGGCCTAGAAAACCAAGGACCCGGAGACGCCGCTACCACCTCCGCAACTGGTCGGAGTATAACCGTGCACTGAAGGCACGTGGTAGCCTGACACTTTGGATGGACGAGAGCGCCACGAGGAACTGGATCAGAAGACCTCAGGCAGGAGAGAATCTCCACCGTGGCCACCCGGTTACCTACACCGACTTGGCCATCCGATCGCTGCTCACATTGAGAGCCGTCTTCCACCTCCCCTTGCGGGCCACCGAGGGCTTCGCTCGCTCCATACTCGAGCTCATGCGACTCTCTGCCGAGCTCCCAACTCCCGATTTCAGCACCATCTCTCGCCGCGGCCGGAAGCTCCATGTCGATCTCGGTGTTCAGCGTGTTCACCACAACAGGGCTCACAACAGGGCTCACAACAGGGCTCACAACAGGACCGAGCCGCTCCACCTCGTGGTCGACTCCACGGGACTCAAGCTCCATGGCGAGGGGGAGTGGAAGGTGAAGAAGCACGGCTGGGTCAAGCACCGCAAGTGGCTCAAGATGCACCTTCTCGTCGACGGCCGGACGCTCCTCGTACGAGGCGTGCGTACGAGTGACGAGCATGCGAGCGACAGCAAGGAGTTCGTGAAGCTTCTTGGCGAGGAGACAGATCCCGTTGCTTACACGAAGGGAGATGGAGCCTACGATACGCACGCTGCCTACGACGCCATGCGGGCGAGGCCCGAGCACCCGGTGGCCATCTTCCTGCCACACAAGGAGAGGCGAGCGGGTAGGAAGCCCAGACCCGATCGCGGTCATCCGAGAGCCGCGGGCCGGAGGGTGAACCCGGGCGGCTACCGGCACCATATCTGGCAGCACGGTAACTCCAAGGCAGAGCCGCTCGACCGCGATCGGCACGTGCGCCGCATCCGCGAGGTAGGCCGCAGGCGGTGGAAGGACGAGGTGGGCTTTGGTGAGCGGAGCCTGGCGGAGACCACGGTCTCTCGCTTCGAGCACATCTTCGGTCCATCGCTGAGTGCTCGAAGCCGTGCGACGAGAGAGACCGAGGTGCGCATCAAGGTGGCGGCACTCAACCGCATGACCGAGCTGGGCATGCCGGACAGCTACTTGGTCCAAACAGCATGACAACTTCGGACGTGGAGAGTGCCGCACCCAACGCGATTTGTGCAACAAAGCCGCGGAAGCGGGAATCCATGTTGGCCGACCGAACATGGATCCTCGCGTTCGCGGGGATGACGGTCGGAAGACTGCGAAACCCGACCCCGTTCCCCACATCCGGAGTCCGCTGATGAGCGCAATCACACTCACCGTCAACGGCCGCCGCCACACGGTGGACGCGCCGCCCGACACCCCGCTCCTCTGGGTGCTCCGGGACTACCTCGATCTCACCGGCACCAAGTTCGGCTGCGGCATGGCGCTATGCGGTGCGTGCACCGTCCAGCTCGACGGCGCGCCGATCCGCTCGTGCAGCACGCCGATCTCGGCGGCGACGGGGAAGAAGATCACCACCATCGAGGGACTGGGCGGCGATGTCGGGAAGCGGCTCCAGGCGGCATGGGTCGCCGAGGAGGTTCCGCAGTGCGGCTACTGCCAGTCGGGGCAGCTCATGTCCGCGGCGGCGCTTCTCGCCAGGAATCCGTCGCCGAGCGATGCGGACATCGATGCGGCGATGAGCGGTAACATCTGCCGCTGCGGAACCTATCAGCGGATCCGTCGCGCCATCCATCGCGCGGCCGGAACGGAGGTGTCCGATGAGCGCTGACTCGAAAGTCTCCCGCCGCGACTTCCTGAAGGCCGGCGCCACCGCTGGCGCAGGTCTCACGATCGCGTTCTATCTCCCGTCGCGCTTCATGGAGAAGTTCGGTGCGGTGCACGGCGAAGTTCCGGGCTCGGCGCCCGGCGCTGCACCCTTCGCGCCGAACGGCTGGGTGCACATCGGCACCGACGGTGTCGTCACGATCACCGTGGACAAGTCGGAGATGGGGCAGGGAGTGAACACGTCGCTCCCGATGATCGTTGCCGAGGAGCTCGAGGTGGATCTCGCATCGGTGCGCGTGGGTCCCGCTCCCGAGAATCCCTCCGCGTGGTCGCGCCGCATGGGCACAGGTGGGAGCAGCAGCGTGCGCGGCTCGTACGAGACGTTGCGCAAGGCGGGCGCCGCTGCACGTGAGATGCTCGTGGCCGCGGCCGCGCAGCAGTGGGGAGTGGATGCGTCGTCGTGCCGCGCCGAGAAGGGCGCGGTGATCCACACGTCCACGAAGCGGAAGCTCGGCTATGGCGATCTCGCCGCTCGCGCCGCCACGCTCCCCGTGCCCGAGGAGCCGACACTCAAGGACCAGGGGGACTTCAACCTCCTCGGTAAGCCGATGCCGCGTCTCGACACGCCCGAGAAAGTGAACGGGAAGGCGCGCTTCGGGATCGACGTGCGGCTGCCGGGGATGCTCTACGCATCCATCGAGCGGTCGGCCGTGTTCGGCGGCAAGCCGAAGAAGGTGGACGACGCGCGCGCGAAGGCGGTGCCGGGTGTGAAGAAGGTAGTGAGAGTGGGCTGGTCGGCCGACGAAGAGAAGGCAGCGCGCGCGCAGCAGGGCGTAGCGGTAGTGGCCGATCACTACTGGCAGGCAATGAAGGGGCGTCGCGCGCTGAGCGTAGAGTGGGACGAGGGCCCGAATGCATCGCTCAGCAGCGAGGAGATCACCACGCGGCTGGCGCAGCTCAGCGAGAAGCCGGGAGTGGAGGCGCGCAGGGAAGGCGACGCGGCGAGCGCGATGAAGAGTGCGGCGAAGAAGATCGAAGCGATCTACGAGGTCCCCTACCTCGCGCATGCCACGATGGAGCCGATGAACTGCACCGCGCACGTCACCGCCGACGGCTGCGACGTGTGGGCGCCCACACAGGGTCAGTCGGCCGCGCAGCGCGTGGCTGCCGACGTCGCCGGTCTCCCGATAGAGAAAGTTCGAGTTCACACCACCTACCTTGGCGGTGGCTTCGGCCGCAGGAGCGAGACCGACTTCGTCGCCGAGGCGGTGCGTCTGTCGAAAGAGGCCGGCGCGCCCGTGCAGGTGATCTGGACGCGCGAGGACGACGTGCGCCATGACTTCTACCGGCCCACCACGTACAACAAATTCGGCGCGGCGTTCGACGCGAGCGGTAATCCCATCGCATGGACGCACCGCATTGTGGGCCCATCGATCTCGGTTTCGAAGGGACGCCCGCCGAAAGACGGGATCGACGGATCGCTCGTGGAGGGCGCGGCGAACGTGCCGTACGGGATCGCCAACATCCTCGTCGAGCAGACCATTGCCGATCTTCCCATCCCACTCGGCTACTGGCGCTCGGTGGGGAGCTCGCACAACGCATTCGTAACCGAGAGCTTCTTCGACGAAGTGGCGCACGCGGCGGGGAAGGATCCGTACGAGCTGCGCCGCGCGCTGCTCAGCGATCAGCCGCGGCACCTCGGCGTGCTCGATCTGGCGGCGGAGAAGGCGGGGTGGGGGAGAAAGCCGGCCGAGGGACGCGTGCGCGGGATCGCGGTGGCCGAGGCGTTCGGGTCGTACGTGGCCGAGGTGGCGGAGATCTCGATCGAGAAGGATGGGAAGCCGCGCGTGCATCGCGTGGTGTGCGCGGTGGACTGCGGACCGATCGTGAATCCGGATACGATCGAGGCGCAGATGCAGGGCGGGATCGTGTACGGGCTGAGCGCCGCGCTGTACGGCGACATCACCATCGACCGCGGCCGCGTGAGCCAGGGGAACTTCAACGACTACCCCGTGGTTCGGATGAACGAGATGCCCGCGGTCGAGGTGTACATCGTGAAGAGCAACGAGAAGCAGGGTGGGATCGGCGAGCCCGGCGTGCCGTCGATAGCGCCGGCGTTGTGCAACGCGATCTACACGGCCACGGGTAAGCCCGTGAGAAAGCTACCGATCATCCAGAGAGGGAAGAGCCGGATAGCCATGGGCGCGTGAGCGGGCCGATAGCATAGCCGGTCCGCGGAACCCGAATTCGAGGAGCCGCGTACCGGCTGGCCTGCCAGTGACTTTGCCACACACACGGATCACTTACATCGGCGGATCCACTGCGCTGATCGAGGTGGGTGGAATCCGCCTGCTCACCGATCCCACCTTCGATCCTGCGGGGAGTGAATATCCCACCGCCGTCTATACGCTGCGCAAGACGCAGGGACCGGCGCTCGGCGTAGACGATATCGGCGAGATAGACGCCGTTCTGCTCAGCCACGACCATCACTTCGATAATCTCGATGTGTCGGGGCGTGTGATGCTCGCGAGCGCCCACAGAGTGCTCACGACGCCCGCGGGAGCGGAGCGGCTCGGCGGGAATGCGGTTGGGCTGAAGCCGTGGAAGTCGATCGAGCTCCGGGGGTCGGACGGCGAGCGGCTTCGCGTGACGAGCACGCCCGCGCGCCACGGTCCTGCCGATGGTGACAGGGGGCCGGTGACCGGCTTCGTTCTCCAGTCCGATGGCGAGAACGAGCCAGCCATCTACGTCACCGGAGACACCGTGTGGTACGAGGGAGTCGCGGAAGTGGCGCGTCGCTTCTCCGTGGGCGCCGTACTTCTCTTCGCCGGTGCCGCGCGCGTGCAAGTAGCAGGTCCCGCGCACCTCACCTTCGATGCGCGCGATGCGGTCGAGCTCGCGCGCGCAATTCCGGACGCGGTGATTGCGCCGCTGCACTACGAGGGGTGGGAGCACTTCTCCGAGGGGCGCGCGGAGCTCGATCGCGCGTTCCGCGAGGCGGGGCTCGCATCGCGGCTTCGCTGGCTCCCGCGTGGAGAGGCGAGGGAACTTGAACGAGGTGGGCACGATTGATCGGTCTACACGACCGCAGTCGAGAGGATCATGGGAGGGACGCACATCCAGCTCCTGGCGCTTTCCGGGAGCTTGCGCAGCAAATCCAGCAATACCGATCTGCTCCGCGCCGCTGTCGCGCTCGCGCCGGATGATGTAGAGATCGAGTTGTACGACGGAATCGGCGAGCTACCGCACTTCAATCCCGATCTCGAGGAGTCGCTGCCGCCGCGCGTGGTCGACTTTCGCGCGCGGGTCGCCTCGGCGGCTGGCCTGTTGATCTCCTGCCCTGAGTACGCGCACGGCGTTCCCGGCTCGTTCAAGAACGCGCTCGACTGGCTGGTGGGCGGCCCGGAGTTCGTGTACAAGCCGGTTGCGCTCTTCAACACATCGCCGCGCTCGAGCTTCGCGCAGGAGTCGCTCGCGGAGACGATACGGACGATATCGGGGCGCATCATCACGGAAGCATCGATCGCGCTTCCCCTCCTCGGTCGGGGCCTCGACACGAACGGGATCATCGCGTGCCCGGAACTAGCGAGCACCATCCGCGATGCCATCAGTGTGTTCGTCGACGTGATCCACGAAGATCCGGCTGCCCCATCGGGGACTTGAACGCCTCCATCGGGCCGGGTGAGTTGATCACCCAATGCATATCCTCGGAGGCCTCCATCAGGGTCACGAGCACATCGAGTTTATCTTCCTTGACCGTATCGAGTTCGGCGCCAACGAGACGGTCTATCTCCCGAAGTGCAGCGCGGCGTGGTCCACCTCCCGGCGCTGACAGACATGCTGTGTACGACCACCTGGCACCGCTGGTGGCGTGCTGACGGCCCTCACTTGACGAGGCCGTAGGACCAGAGGAGCGGATGACCGTAGCCTGACAGAGGCGCAAGATTTCCACATCGCGGTCTCTAATCGTCCATTCGCACGAAGCGCTGTCACTTGATTGTACCTCGGCACTTGCCGCGACTCCGTGTGCCACGCTTTCATGTCGTCTCAACCTTGGCGGGCCGGGGCGCGTGTCTACCTCTGGCCGCTCGATTCTGCAGACTGCTTGCAACTCCTCTCCGTCAGGAGGCACCCGTGCAGCCACGAGACGCATCAAACCCGGATTAAAATCTTCTAATATCCCACAGCGCGCGTCGAAGTGTTGACTGTGAACAAATGATCTGGCACATTCGCGCAAAGCCGGTCACGGTCAAGCGGCTTGGATCGCGGGGGCGTAAGCGACAGTGTACTCCAGCAAGGAAGTACTACAATGTTGCAACGACACACGTCCAGCATTCCGGCCCCGAGTTGGGGCGACGGTGCATCCTTGCGTCCTCACGCCGAAGCGTGGGCCGAGCGGCGTTTAGTGCTAGCGTGCGTTCTCCGCAGCGAGGACAGATACTCCATCATCCATGCCGTAGGGGATACTGGCAAGATTCATTGGCTGCCAGATGCACACACGTTGGCACGCGCGATTGCCGCTCACCCGCCAGTCGCCGTGATTCTGGATCTCGACGTGGTCGGCAAGGGTGTGCATGAAGTGCTTGAAGTGCTCGGTCGCAGCCTTCGGCCAATACCGACCCTGCTGCGATTCAGCTTGAACCATAGAACTGCGAACGAAGTTGTGATACTTCGGCCGGCCGCAGTAGATCTACGCCTGTCCTTACACGGGTTCGATTCGCTCGACCGTGATGTACGTGGACTGCTCTCAACGCCATCACACGGACTTCCGGAACTTAATGTTATGGCTCGACTGATTCATACCAGCGGGCCGGATCTGACCGAGGTGCTCGTCGGCGTGGCGCTCATTGGTGGATACAATGCGACCGTTAACGACCTGGCGCGATGCTGCTGCAGTTCCGCGCGTCGCTTGCAAGAACGGCTGCTTGCGGCGCACATGCCAAGTCCCAAGCATCTGCTGATGTGGGTACTTTACGCCCTCACGGTCTGGCGCATTACGAAGCTGGGTTGGACACTCAAGCAAGCAGCGCAAGAAGCGGGCTGTGCCTCGGCCGATGCTCTGTCAAAGCGTATGGCAAGGTTTGCCGGCATGCGCGGCTCCGCTCCTGAAGGAGCGCCGTCGTTCGAGGATGCGCTCGAATGGCTGGACGCGACAATCATGCGAGAACGCTCATCCGCATGCCGCTCAGGCCCTGCATGTCGCGCTTCCTTTCAGTGATCATCGATCATCGCGGATTTCGGCCTACAATCGCGGATTTCGGCGCTTGCGTATGCCAACTACATCGCGAGCTTGGAGCAACCATGTTAGGTGTGACAGGCGTGAGTAGACTTCGGTACCTTATTACCGTACTCACGTCGGCAATGCTCCAATTAGCTGCGAATCTATCATGGCATTACGACAGAGAATTGAGACTGCGACGACGGCGATCCTTACTCTCTGTGCCCTGGTCGTAACAGGCATGACAGTCCACGATCGTTTAGCGCTGAAAGTGCCACGAGATGGCGCACTCGAGGCAGTCCGTCAACACAACTGGAGAGAGTTCGCTGTGGGCGATATGCGAATTGGGTCGCCAACAGCACCCGTCACGATCACGGAATTTTCAGACTTTCAATGCCCCGTCTGCGGTCGATTCTACCGTGCAGTAGAGAGCCTTCGCAGCCGTTACGGGGATAACGCGCTCGCACTCGTCTATCGCAATTACCCGCTCGATCACCTGCATCCGGCGGCGAGGTCAGCGGCGGTTGCCGCTGAGTGCGCCGCGCAGCAGGGACGCTTCGAGGAGTATTACAAGGCGCTATTCGAACAGCAGGCTGTGCTCGAACGGCTTCAATGGTCCAACATCGCTCAGCAAGTAGGTGTTTCCGACACAATCGCATTCAAGCGATGTCTTTCGGACCCAGCGATCATGGCGAAAATCAAAGCAGACTCACTCGCCGCTGCATCTCTTGAGATCCCTGGAACGCCGCTCGTGCTCGTGAATGGATGGATGTATCGCGGAGCACCCGATCAGAAAACGCTTGACAGTGTGGTAGCGTATGAGCTGGCTGAAGCCGGCGGTCAATAGGCTGGTAGAGCGGCGAGATGGATGCGCGAGCAACGCCGTGCCGCACAGCGCAACGACTGATCGTGCGGGACCGTGGCGCGGAGCATTATGATCGTCGCAGCGCTGCGCAGTCCTTCGAGCGCGCACATCATTTCTACGTGCATTACGGGGAGGCGTTAGAGCGTAGCGCGAGGCGTGCGCTGTTCGCACATACGCAAGGAGACGCGATGGATTTAGTCTGCGAAGTCATCGCTGATACTGCGGATGGTGCCTTCCCGAATCTACCGCGTGACGACACCAAGGCACTCGCCTTCCTGGAGGGAGTAATTCGCCATCGGGCATCCCACATTAATCGCCGCGAAGCGCGTGTGGTCGCACTGTCCGGGGACGACGTACTGGGCGATGTATCCGATGCGTGGCAGTGCGCCGCACGAGTTGTAGTGGCGCGCGATGTTAGCAGAGCTCTCAAGATGCTAACCCCGCGTGAGCGAGAAATGGCGACTTTACACTGGATCGAGGGCTGGTCCAGCCGCCAGATCGGTGAAGCGCTGGGAGTGTCCGTGCGAACCGTGAAGGAACTGTTGCGGAGAGGGAGGCGCCGCCTAAGGTCAAACTTGTCGCAGTACAGTGATGACATATAGTGCCGGTGAGGATCCCGGTAGGACGCTGGGAAGGCCACGTAGTACAGCGTGTAGTACCATCGGCGCGTCTCGTGGGACAGTAGGATGTAGGGGCGCAGTCGACTTGGTATTCACACAACGGAGGGGACTATGAGGAAGATTCTCACGGCAATCGCAGTGTTGGCCATAGCGTCGATGGCTCGGGCAGCTGTGCCGGCGACCGCCCAGGCGAGTGCTGATCCGGGCGACGGCGTATGGAAGGAGGTATGCTGCGGTTCGTTGTGCCAAGGTGGCACTGATTACTGCATAGGAGTAGGCGAACGGACCTGCTGCAAGTAAACATGATCGGTACTTGCGGGAGGGCGATACGATGAACGGTGACGCAGGTCTGTCGCTTCCGGCCCCCAGCACCAAGCCGAGACTTGTGGATTATCGGTACCGGCGATGGTTGCGCGGGATGGCGGACATGACCATTGGCTTCGCGCTTGTCGGAAGCGCGGTCTGCGTCCCGATCGTAGTGTCTCAGAATCGAAAGTTGCGGTCGGACGTGAAGCAGGCAGTCTTGTCCGCGGCGTCTGCAGGTACGCTTGAGCGCACCGTGCGGCATAACATCGAAGTGAGCGCCTTGGAGGGCAAGACGTTACCGGAGCCCCTCGCTGGCAAGATCCGTAGTTCCCTCGGAGCGCGACTGAAGCGATTAGATGGCGGATTGCTGGTGTTCGCATATACACCGGTGGTCTGCGAGCGAACTCTTAACGATGGGCTGACTAGCCTCCAGAACAGCCGTGCGCTTCACAAGAGTGATGCCGTCGTATACATGCTCGTTGGTGAGCGGAGTGTCCACGACCGTGAACGCGCTCTCCTCGCTCGCGCGCAAGCGCAGCTCACTGGACCAATAGCGTTCCTTCCCGCGGATGGCCTCCTTTCGGCAATCGCTCCTGGCGCTGATAGCGCGTTCGCCGATGAACCTCTGTTCTTACGGCTGGATCGAGACCTTACCATCCGTTCGGCATTCCACGCAGATCAGTATCGCCCGGCGCTACTTGATGCCTGGTTGGAGACGATCGAGTGATGTACGCTGGCCATTGCCGTCAAGTGTCGAATAGAGATCGCTGCAAGCGAGCCCTCACGCTGGCACTGGCTATCGGACTTTCTGCTTCCGCGGCCTGTGATGGGTCCCCAACCGTCAGACCGTTCATCGTTGGGACTGCCCCCAACGCGCAGGACTGGAGCCAGTTCTTCGTCGAGAGGCAACTTGACCTTCAGATGCCGAAGTCGGGTCCGCCCTTGATTCGGATAGGCAAGATTGCGGTCGGAAACGACGGACAGTTATTCGTGCCAGAAGGTCGCGGGCGGCGGATTCTCGTCTTCGCCTCCGACGGCCATTTGGATAGGGAGATTCAGGGTGGACCAAAGGGTTCATTCAAACTTGAAATGTTAGGCGCGATGGCCCTCGATCAAGATGGGAATGTCTTCATCTCTGACCCTTCCAGTAACTGGGTGACGGTCCTAGGTCCACCCTTGTTCGAAACGATCCGCCGGTTCCAGCTCAAGACGCCCATCGCTGACATGATTGTACTCCAAGACAGTTCGATAGTAACGTACTTTCCGGATGATGCTGAGGGCGTCTTCAGGCACTTCGACCCTAAGGGAAACCTGCTGGGAGTGAGCCAGAAGGTGAATGACGCCCGCCTTAGAATCTTTTCTGGCCGGATTCAGAACGGCGGCATCGTGAAGGACTCAAGTGGAGGCCTGTTTGGGATGGAGCCGTCGAAGTATCGGCTGATCCACTTCGCAAGGAACTTTGAGGTGCGTGAGGTCCTTAGAGGTGGGCTCGATACATTGTGGTCGCCGGACTCGCGGCCCTTTCCTTCACGGCTCAACCCTAAGGGCTACGGCCCGGAGCACGAGAGGTGGTGGGACAGCTTCATGCACATAGGGCGTCCATTCGCCCCAGCGCGGGGGATCTTACTGGTAAGCATTTTCGCTAGCGATGGTATGTCGATAGCCGAAGAATTCGCAAACGTGTACCGCATGGACGGACGAGTACTCGCGCAAGGATTGCGGGTGCCGCACAATGGGCACATCGTCGGCGCGGGAGGCGGAAGAGTTTACGTGGTGCGCAACGCCCATCTCGTTGGCGACTCTAGCATGGCTCCACTCCAACTCTACGAGTATACGTGGAAGGGAACCGATGCGGCCACCATCGCAGCTCGACATGGCGATCAGTAGAGATTACTGGTTGCCTTGATGCTGCACTGGTGGCGCCGCTTCATTATGACCATTCATCCCAAAGCGCATGGCGAATGAGCTAAGATGGTCGGTGCGGCGGTTGATGCGTACTCCTGCGGCTACAATTGCCGCCTTGGCTGTATTCAGCCTCGGCATCGGTTCTACCGTGACGATCTACACAGTAGATCGTGCAGTGCTACTGAACAGACTGCCGCTATCTAGCCCGGAGCAGGTCGTTGTGGTGCAACGCCGTGTTGGCGACGGCAATGTATCATCAATGCATTCTCCGGCAGATCTGATTGATTTCCGACGCCATAGGGAACTATTCTCGTCCGTTAGTGCCGCAGCAGGATTCCGAGCACTCCTGTCGGGCACGGCGGAGCCAACCTACGTAAATGGGTCGAGCGTTACACCAGATTATTTCCAAACAATCGGTGCCTCCCCGTTGCTCGGTCACGTGTTTCGCGCGTCAGGTGAGCGTCTGGACGTAGCCGTACTCTCATGGCATCTCTGGCAGTCGCAATTCGGCGGCGATTCGACAATCTTGGAGCGTACGATCCAGTTGAATCGGGAGTCATACCACATAGTAGGTGTCATGCCGCAGCGCCTGGGTTTTCTCCAGGCCGACCTGTGGGTGCCAGGGCCACAGGGTATTCCTAAGCCTCCACCCGTTGCGCTCGGACCAGAACTGTTGGTCAGTCGGGACATTGCGTACATCGATATTATCGGGCGTCTGCACCAAGGCATAAGCAGCCAGCGCGCCACTACCGTCATGGAGGCGATCAGCCGCAGTATCGCAAGAAAGTATCCAGCTGGTGCAGGAGAAGTACGCTTCTTCATCACTCCGCTCAAGAGCGTCGTGGCAGGCGACGCCAAGTCGCAGCTTCTGTTCCTGTCGATTGGCGCGGCGCTTGTCTTCGTACTGGTTTGCCTCAGCGTTGCCGGCCTGCTCGTGGGGCGCGCCATGGGCCGTGCACATGAGGACAGCGTGAAGTTGGCGCTGGGGGCGACACGTGCGCAGGTGTTGGCAAGTGGTATCGCTGACGCGCTCGTCCTCGCCGGCACCGGAGGAATATTCGGGACACTCGCCTCTGTGTGGGGTGTGCGCCTCTTGCTATCCATCGCGCCACCGATGGAGCGAAGCATGGAGGCCAGCCTCAACGTACCGGTGTTGGTCTTCGCCATTGGCGCAGTCATCGTCGCGAGTCTTCTGGCGAGTGTGTTGCCTGCGCTGCGCACGCTACGGTTATGCCGCAAACGTATCGACGTGGGCAATGGTCGACGATCCCAGAGTCGTGAACACAATCTCGCTTGGGCGTCGCTGGTCACGCTTCAAATAGGCCTCATGGCGGTTCTCCTGGTCGGAAGCGTCACGTCGAGCAGGAATTTCCTGCAGTTGCGCGCTGTTGACCTCGGGTTCAAGCCCAATGGCGTGCTCGCTGGCGCGATCGTGCTGCCCGCGGAGCGTTATCAGGACCCAGCCATGATCAATGGCTTCTTCGAGTCTGCCGTGTCTAGGCTGTCCGAGCAGCCCGGGATAGGAGCGGCGGGAGTGGCGTCTAGTGTGCCGCTGATTCCCGGGCGGCGGGAGACATCGTTCTCCATCCTCGGTAGCGGTGAACGTAACGGGGCCGTGTCCGCTGGCGGGTGGTTTTCGGTGGTGGGCGCGCGCTACTTTGGGGTCATGGATATGCGCATGCTGGCCGGGCGCGAGTTCGTGGATGATGATCGTTACGGTGCGCCAATGGTCGCGATAGTGAACCGGGCTATGGCACGGCGCTACTGGCCCAACGCGAGCCCACTTGGCGCGCGTCTGCAGTTCGCTAGCGGCGACCAGGCCACTGTAGTGGGAGTCGTATCGGATGTTCGTCACAGTGTGCTTGAAAGCGAAGTCGAGCCGCGTATCTATCGGCCGTACGCTCAAGCGCCATCGCGCGCCATGTATCTAGTTGTCAGGAGCAGCGCGGATGATGCCCAGGCCGGCGCTGCAGCACGAAGAGCCATAGAGCAGATTGATCCCGCGCAGCCGCTCCCAACGATGTCGCCATTGGATCTGAATGTCAGGGACGCTTTGCGGCCGACGCGCTACATCGCGGTCGTGCTGGGAGGGTTCAGCTGCACGGCTGTCCTGATCAGCGCATTGGGTTTGTACGGGCTGCTCCGATTCCGCGCTTACCAAGAAGAGTACGAAGTTGCAATACGTATTGCTCTCGGTGCGCCTACAGCTTCCCTGATCCGGAGACGCTTGGTCCGCGGCTTGTTAATCGCGGCATGTGGCATCACGCTGGGTGGGGTCCTGGTGTTCGTCGCCGCGCGGTTGGTGGAGCATTCGTTCCCAGCGATGCCATATCTCGATACCGCTGTACTGGTATTGGCAGCGTGTGTCAGTGCGCTTGTATCGGTTCTTGCCAGTATGGTTCCGGCATTCCGCGTGCTGGCTGTGGACCCAAGCGTGATTAGCCGCTCTGGGTGAACGACGTACGAATGTGAGTACCATTGCGTGCTTGATTTTGAGGGGCGCGGCCGAGGACGTGAGTGGTGCGATCCCCAATGTCGAGCACAACGTGCGTCCTCCCTAACATTGAACCGCACCGGGTTCGTCGGAGACTCGGTGGTTTGAGTATTCAGGCCGCCGCCGGTGCAGCGACCGGTGCAGCCTGAAGGAAAGCAAACTGCTTCTCATACTCCGCTGGGGGAAGGTAGCCCAGCGCTTCCATGAGCCGGTGGTTGTTGAACCACCACACCCACTCGAGCGTTGCGAGCTCCACGTGGTCGAGGCCCTTCCACGGCCCTGCGTGATGAATCACCTCCGTCTTGAAGAGGCCATTGATCGATTCGGCAAGCGCGTTGTCATACGCATCGCCCCTGCTTCCCACCGATGCCTCGATGCCAGCCTCGGCGAGCCGCTCGGTGTAGCGGATGGAGAGATATTGCGACCCGCGGTCGCTGTGATGGACGAGTCGTCCGTCCGTCTCCCGCTCGTGAATCGCCTGCTCCAGTGCATCGAGTACCAGGTCAGTTCTCATCGTGCTCGACGCTCTCCAGCCAACAATCATGCGAGAGAAGACGTCGATTACGAAGGCCACGTACATCATGCCTCTCCACGTGGCGACGTAGGTGAAATCCGCCACCCAGAGCTCATCCGGCCGATGGGTTTTGAAGGAGCGCTTGACCAGGTCCAGCGGCCGCTCGCTGGAGAGATCAGCGGGGATGGTAGTGCGCACCCTCTTCCCGCCTCGAACGACGCCCTGGAGGCCAGCATCGCGCATGAGCCGCTCCACGGTGCAGCGCGCGACCGTGACGCCCTCCCTCCTGAGCTGGCGCCATACCTTTCTCGCTCCGTAGACAGAGCGGTTCTCTTCCCACACGCGCTCGACCTCGACGCCGAGCAGCTCGTCGCGCTTGGCTCTCTCAGGGCGAAGAGAGGGATCCGCCTCTCTCGCCTTGTGCGCGTAGTAGGTGGACGGAGCAATCGGCAACACCTTGCAGATCGGCTCGACTCCGTACTCACCGCGGTGGAGATCGATGAAAGAGATCATCACTTGGGTCGGCGGTCGAGCTCCGCCAGAGCGAAATATGCGGACGCTTTTCGCAGGATCTCATTGGCTCGACGCAGCTCCCTGTTCTCCCGCTCGAGCTCCTTGAGCCGCTCCTTCTCCGAGCTCGAGATGCCGGGTCTCGCTCCCGCATCTCGCTCGGCCTGGCGTACCCAGTTCCGGAGCGTCTCACCCGAGCAGCCGATTTTCTCCGCAATGGAGGTGATGGCGGCCCACTGCGAGGGATACTCGCCAGTGTGCTCTCTTACCAGCCGGACTGCCCGCTCCCGGACCTCTGATGAATACCTCGTTGCCTTTGACATGACTCCAACCTCTCAAGAGTTGGAGCCTCCGGCAATCCCGGGGCGGTTCATCCGGGTGAGCGCTCAAGAAGTCGAAGGCCACCTCGTGAATGCCATTGTAAATGGCGGTGAACAATGGAGTCACATTGCGGTCGACTTCACACAGGTAGCCGCGACGCGCTAGGTCCATCGGTGTGATGACAAGCCCCGCGTGATCACGACTCAATACGAATGCTTTAGTACGCGATGATGGTTCGACGAATGCGGCGTGATCCGCACGCATCCTGCGGCCAGGTAATCGGCGTCGTCTAGAGCGTTTAGCGAGAGGGATTACGTGGGCCTAGGCCGGCGCAGTTCTACATTCCGCTTGGGCCGCGGACGTCTGATCTCATGATTACACGCTTCCTGTTCGGGCGGCCTACGGCTCCCACCCCTGCCGCGGTAGAGACTATTCGCCGAGCGGTCATTGGGGCGTGAGTCGATCATATGTCGTGGCGTTTGGAGCTACGGTGCAGCCTGCCGGACGCGCTCCGCGATCGGACCTCGTCGTAGTGCTCCGAGCGGAGCAGCTGCGGTTCATAGAGCGATAGCGCTACGAAGGTCGGCGATGGCCAGGACCTTCCTTGCGGCTATTATTAGTCATGGCGCGCGGAATATTCATGGTGGCGGAGCTGACGGGAGAGGCTCGGGAGCAGGTGCTCGAAGTGCAGCGCTGGGCGGACCCCAAGCTCGCCGGCACCTCGCCACCGCACATCACGCTCGTCGGCTCCTCGGGCGTTGGCCCAATACCATGGGACACCGACGTGGACGACGTGGCCGCCGCGGTCGGACCGATCGCCGCCAGTACTCCGCCCATCACCGTCCACTTCGGCGCACCCGTGCGCTTCATGCAGACGGAGATCGTCGTGCTCCCGCTCGACCCGCACGGACCGCTGCGCACGCTGCACGAGCGCATCGCAACTAGCGGCCTTCGCTTCGAGCGCGCGCGCTTCGTCTTCTCGCCGCACTGTACGCTGAGTTTCTTCCCTGTGATCACGCCGGACATGCAGCGCCGGCTGATGCGCGTGAGGGTGAACGTGCCGATGGTGATCGACTCGCTGCAGTTCTACCTTACCCCCGACATCGGAACGGGGCGGAAAGTGCTCGAGCTCGCGCTCACCGGTGAAGAAGCGCCAGTGGTGCGGTGAACGCGTACCCACCGCTCATCCGCGCAGCGAGCCACTCTTCAGCAGCTCGATCTCCGGGCGAAACCGCCCGGACGTAACCGATCGCAACCAACCGCCACTACCAGTAACCATCTTACATGTCCCACCCCCACCCCGTCTTCGCCCTGCTCGAGCAGGACGCCGAGCGCGATGCGGCTCATCTCTTCGCGAACCTCGCAGCCGACTACTTCCGTGACACCCGCTCCGGCACCGGGCCTGTTTCCACTTCCCTCACTCCCGCCGAGATAGCGAAGCGCTTCGCCGAGCCGCTCCCGAAGGGCACGCGTGACCTCGAGGCAGTCGTCGAGCGCGTGCGACGCGACGTGATGAGCGACATGAACCGCCTCGCGCACCCGATGTACCTGGGGCACCAGGTCTCCGCTCCACTCCCGGCCATGGTCTGGATGGAGCCGGTGATCTCGGCGATGAACCAGTCGGTGGCGGTGTGGGAGATGTCGCCCACCGCGACGATCGTGGAAACACAATTGATGCGCTGGCTCTCCGATCTCGTCGGCTGGGGCCCGGGCTCGGGCGGAACGTTCACGTCGGGCGGCACGGAGGCGATCTTCACCGCGCTCCTCGCCGCA
>DATCXR010000093.1:0-7199 GCA_036565685.1 Gemmatimonadaceae bacterium | reverse complement strand
GGCGGCGAGGGAAGCGAAGTCGAGCCAGTGGATGGTCATCCCCTCCGGGTGCAGCTCGGGCATCGCGAGCCAGTACACGTCGAAGTAATGCATGATGAGAAGCATTATCCCGATCGCCGCCATCGCGCGCGGGTTCCGCTTCAGCGCTCGGGGGAGGAGGAGCAGGAAGGGGATCGCGAAGTGGAATATCAGTAGCGCCAATCCCACCTGTCCCCAGTCGCCGCGGAGACGCTTGATGTACCAGGTCGCCTCGGCCGGAATGTCGCCGATCCAGATGATCAGTAGCTGGGCGAAGGCGATGTACGCCCAGAAGATCACGAATGTGAGGAGGAGCTTACCCAGCGCGCCGAAGTGCTCGTCGCCCACGTAGCCCGCGAGGATGCCGACGCGCACTGCCAGCATGGCGAGGAGCGCGACCAGCGATATTCCCGCCACGATCGCGCCCGCGAAGTAGTACACGCCGTAAACCGTGGACCACCAGGCCGGCGTGAGCGACATGAGCCAGTCGAACGATGCGAACGTCAGTGCGACCGCGAGGAAGGGAATCCCCCCGGCGCTCAAGCGTCGCTGCCAGCGCGTGAGCTTCACGCCTCCCTCGTGGTCCTGGCGCACCGACCAGCGACGCAGCAGCAACGCTATCACTGTCCATACCACGAAATACGCGATCGCCCGGATCGCGAAGAATGGCGCGTTGAGATAGGACGCCTTCCTGGCGATTTCCGCCTGCAGCTCGCGAGTGACCTCCGGCTCGGGCATTGCCCACGGGTACAGGTGACGCAGACCGAGCAGGATGGGGATGAACAGGAGTGCAAGGATGGGTAGAGTACCGGCGATCGCTTCGGTGAGGCGTCGCAGCACGACGTACCACTTCGCACCCACCACGAAGCTCATCACAACCAGGATCAGCGCTCCTAGCACCGTTCCCAGCACGGCCATGTACGCCGCGAGATACGACATGTACGCCTGCTGGCGGTCCGTGACGATGCCGAGCACCACGAACGCCAGGCCGATCACCCCGAGAGTGGTCGCCCCGCGAACGACGTTGCGCCCGAGCGTCGCGCGCTCTGGTACGGTCGCGTAGTGAGCCACGGCACGGGCGGTCACAGACGCCTCCCGCAGCCGGCTTCCCTCGGTGTAACAGTGCCCGGGCCCGGCGGCGCGCGGCTCTGCAGCTGACGCACGTAGGCGATCACCGCCCAGCGCTGTCGGGCGGGGAGCTCGGCCGCGTACGGAGGCATGCGACCGAACCCGGCGGTGATCACCTGAAAGAGAGTGGCGGTAGGCAGCGCGCGCGCGCTCGCCGAGAGCAGCGACGGCGGCGGACAGTCCACCATGTTCTTCGCGACTACGCTGTTCCCGTCGCCGAGCACCCCGTGGCATACCGCGCAGTAGATGCCGAAGCGCGACTGCCCGAGGGCGAGGAGCTCGTCGCTCGGCTGCAGCGGCATCAGGTCGCCCGGTGGAAGCGGCGTGGAGTCCATGAGCACCGCGCGCGCCGTGGCTGCCGGGATGAGAGCACTGTCAGCCAGGCGTTCGCGAGAGACGGTGCCACTCGGAGGAATGCGCATGGCGCGACCGTCGGGGAAGAAGGAGCTCGCGCCGTACGGCTCGTAGCGCGGCTGCACGAGCATGCGCTCGAAGCTCGGTGCCACGGTACCATGCTCGCGGCTGCACGCCGTGAGCGATAGTATCGCTGCTGCCGCGACGAGCGCGAGCGGATATACGGCTCCGCGCTTCATGCCGCCTCCATCCCGATCGGCACGACGCGCAGCGCACCAGCCTCGTTCGCGATGCGCCGCAGCTCTCGTGCATCCAGGTCGCTCTGCACTCCTCCGACCTCGATCCAGAATCTGTCGACGGTAGCGCGCTCGAAGCCCTCGACATCGAATACAGGGTGCCAGAGCGCGGGGAGCCGCAAGGAGATGAAGAGCCCGAAGAAGGCCGCGAGCGCAGCGGCGAGGACCGTCCCCTCGAATGTGGCGGGAATGAACGCCGGCACCGGATTCACCGGCCGCCCACCCACGTTCAATGGATAATCCCATGCATTGGCGAACCACTGGATCCAGTAAGCCACGATCCCGCCAGAAAGTCCGGCGACAGCAATGATCCAGGGCAGCCACGGCCGGCGGAGCCCGAGCGAGGGAGTCGTGCGCGGCATGTCGAACGGGGTATAGGTCTCCAGCTCCCGGTACCCCGCCGCGCGCAGCGCTTCGAGCGCGCGCGACATCTCTTCCGGCGTTGCGAACTCCGCGAGGAAGCGCGGTCGCTCTCGTCTCGAGAAGAGCATCACTCTTCTCCCTCCGTAAGCCGGATGTGCGACGCGTCACGCGCCTCGGGCGGTGCGTGTCCGCCGCGAGCCTCCTCCAGCTTCGCTTCACGCCTCGTCTCGAAGCGGAGGCGCTTGACCTCACTCACCGGGACGAAGGGCACCCAGCGGAGGAATGCGAAGAAGAGGACGAAAAAGACTCCGATGCTGCCGATCAGCAGCCCCCAGTCCACCCAGCTCGGCGCGTAGAAGTGCCAGCTCGACGGGAGAAAGTCGCGGTTCAGCGAGGTCACGATGATCACGAAACGCTCGGCCCACATCGCAGCCCAGATGAGCACGGAGGCTACGAAGAGCACCACGACGTTCGTTCTGAGTCGCCTGAACCAGAAGAGCTGCGGCGTGAGTATGTTGGCCGCGGTCATCGCCCAGTAGATCCAGGCGTACGGCCCCTGTGGGCGCGCGAAGAGGTAGGTGTAGCGCTCGAACTGGTCGCCGCTGTACCAGGCGATGAATGTCTCGCACATGTAGCTGTACGCAAGCATCAGCCCGGTGGCGAGGATCAGCTTCGCGATCTTGTCGAGGTGTTGTCGTGTGATGACGTCTTCCAGGTGGAAGACTCTGCGCACCGGGAGCATCAGCATGAGCACCATGGCGAGCCCGGAATAGATGGCGCCCACCACGAAGTAGGGCGGAAAGATCGTCGAGTGCCAGCCGGGGAGCTGGGCTATCGAGAAGTCGAGGCTCACCACGCTGTGCACCGAGATCACGAGCGGAGTCGCGAGCCCGGCGAGGATCAGATACGCCACCCGGTACTGGCGCCACTGTCGCCCCGCGCCGCGCCAGCCGAGTGCGAAAGCTCCATAAACCATGCGGCGCACACGCCCGGGCGCGCGGTCGCGCGCCGTCGCCAGATCGGGAACGAGACCCGTGTACCAGAAGAGGAGCGAGACGGTGAAGTAGGTGGCGATCGCGGCGACGTCCCATGGGAGCGCGCTGCGGAAGTTGGGCCACATCTTCATCGTGGCGGGGTAGGGGACGAGCCAGTAGAAGAACCAGGGGCGTCCCAGATGCAGGATCGGAAACATCCCGGCGTTCACCAGCGCGAACAGAGTCATCGCCTCGGCGAGCCGGTTTACCGATGCGCGCCAGCGCTGGCCCAGCAGGATGAGGAAGGCCGAGATGAAAGTGCCGGCGTGGCCGATCCCGATCCACCACACGAAATCGGTTATCGCGAACGCCCACGCCACCGGGATGTTGTTCCCCCAGGCCCCGATCCCCACTGCGATTGTGTAGGTGGCCGAGACGACGAAGAGGAGGGCAAGGAGTCCCGAGATCGCAAAGAGGATCCACCACACCCTGGACCGCGTCCACAACGGCGAGAGGAGACGGTCGGTGAGCGCCGCATCGTCACCAAGCCCTCGCGCGACCGGGTATGGCTCGAGCTCCTGGAGCTCGCGCGCGTTCGCTACCCGGGCGGGCTCCGCCATCACGCCTCACCCTCCAGCGCCGGGTTGGGGTTGGTGATCCGCGCCAGATAGCGAACGCGAGGCGATGTGCCCAGCTCGTGGAGGACCGTGTAGCTGCGCTTCTCCAGCAGGCTGCGTACGATGTTCGAGTCGGGGTCGGTGTACGAGCCGAAGACTATTGCCTGTGTGGGACATGCCTGCTGGCAGGCGGTGACCACCTCGCCATCCTCCACGCCGCGCCCCTCGAGCTCCGCGGCGGTCTGGGCGCGGCGGATGCGCTGCACGCAGAAGGAGCACTTTTCCATCACTCCTCGCTCGCGTACGGTCACGTCGGGGTTCTTGACCATCTCCACTGTTTCGGCGATCTCGCGATTGTAGTCGAACCAGTTGAAGCGGCGCACCTTGTACGGGCAGTTGTTGGAGCAGAAGCGGGTCCCCACACACCGGTTGTAGACCATCTCGTTGAGTCCGTCCCTGCTGTGGACGGTGGCGTTCACCGGGCACACGTACTCGCAGGGCGCTTTCTCGCAGTGCTGGCAGAGCATCGGCTGCATCACCGCTTCCGGCTCATCCTCCCGGCCGGTGAAGTAGCGGTCGATGCGGAGCCAGTGCATCTCGCGGCTGTTCAGCACGCCCTCGCGGCCCACCACGGGGATGTTGTTCTCCGCCTGGCAGGCCACCATGCACGCGCCGCAGCCCGTACATTTGCTCAGGTCTATGGTCATCGCCCACTGGTCGCCCTTCGCGTAGTCATGGGGCTCGTAGAGCGATGGCTGGCGCGCGCTCTGCGCGCTCGTGAAGTCGGGGTCGCGGCGGTACTCGTCGATCGTGGTCTGGCGGATGATCTCGCGTCCATGCAGCCGCCAGTGCATCTGAGTGGTGGCCAGCTCGTGACGCTCCGCGCTCCCTCCATCCAACACGCGCTCCACCTGCACGGGTCCGTCCACGTGCGGCGCTTCGCGGGTGCGCAGCAGATAGCCGTTCGCGCCGACGCCGCGCGCCACCTCCTCCGCGCCGTCACGACCGTAGCCGAGCCGCAAAGTGATCGCATCGTCGGCATGTCCGGGGAGCTCGAAGGCCGGGGCGCGTAGCCCGCGTCCGCGTAGTGATATCTTCACCACGTCACCGGTGCTCACACCCAGCTTCGCGGCGGTAGCGGGGCTCATGACGGCGGCGTTGTCCCACGTCACCTTGGTCGCTGGATCGGGCAGCTCCTGCAGCCAGACGTTGTTCGCGAAGGAGCCGTCGTATACGCGCGGATCGCGCTCGAAGACGATCTCTATCCCATCCGTACGCCGCGCGCTTCCGGCCAGCAGGGAAGGGAGCGCTGACCAGCGCAACGATGGCGAGAGCCGCTCCGCCTGTGTATCCGGTACCAACCCACGGCCCACGATCGCTTCCCACCCTCGTTCCTCGAAGGTGCCCCCCGCGCGGTCGCGCCACGACTCGCGGAGCAGACTGTGCGCGCCGGTGCCGCCTGCGCCATCCGGGCCGGCGAAGACTGCGAGGAGCTCGTCGGCCGTTCGAGTATCGTAGAGCGGCGCGATGAGCGGCTGAACGAGCGAGATCGTCCCGTCGTACGCCCGAGCGTCACCCCACGACTCCAGATAGTGCGACTCGGGCGCGAACCACCGGCACGCGGCCGCGGTCTCGTTCTCGTACATCCCCACGTACGCGGTATGACGCACGGACTTCATCGCCTGGGCGAAGCCGAGATCCGCCGGCGCATCGTAGACGGGGTTGCCGCCGGCTATCACGAGCGTCTGCACCTCGCCGGCGCGCATCGCATCCAGCAGCGGAGCGAGGTCGTGGCTCGATTCACCGTGCTCGATGATGGGCGAAGCGCCGTACCACACGGTATGCCCCACGTTGCCGAGTACCTGGTTCAGCGCAGACGCGAGCGCATGCAGAGCGGGAGTTTGTTCGTGGCCCGCAATGACGATTCCGCTCCCCGCCGCATCCACGAGGTCGCGCGCGACTGCGTCGACCCAGGCGCGGGGAGCCGGCGCGTCGACAGCGACCGGCGCCAGAGCGCCGTCCACCGCTTCCGCCGCCGAGCCTGCAGAGCCCTCGCGCAGTTTCATCACCGTGCCGAGCACCGCGGCCGCCACCGATGCCACCTCGCCGGAACGGACGCGCAGACGATGATCGGCCAGCGTGCCGGTCGGACTCCACATCCCTTCCACGGCGTACAGCCGATTCATATCGGGCCCCGGAGCCGTGCCGCTCACCCGAGAGATGCCAGAGTGCCGGCGACCGGCGAAGTCGCGTGCGTAACGCAGCGAGAAGGGACCCGACGCCATGAAATCGGAGTCGAGGGCGAGTACCACTCTCGCGCGCGAGAAGTCGTGCTGCGCCAGGAGCGCGCTGCCGAAGAGCGCGCGCGAGCTGGCGGCGCCTGAGCGCCCATCGAAAGGCGCGTAGAAGTGGATCTGCGCGTCGGGATAGCGCTCCCGTATGCGGGCGACGAGCGTCGCGGTGAGCGGCGAAGACGTGGGTCGCAGGATGAAATGCAGACCTGCTCCACTCGCACCCGTCTGCACACCGGGCATCGTGCCGAGCGCCCGCGCAAAGTCGTCCCACCGCTTCGGCGTGCGCCCTTCGCGCGCGTTGCGCGCGCGGTACGGATCGTAGAGCTGAAGCACCGACGCCTGCTCGTACACTCCAGCCGCGCCCAGACTCGCGGGGTGCTCGGGGTTTCCCTCCACCTTCGTTGGTCTCCCCTCGTGACTCTCCACGAGCAGGCCGGTCGCGTACCCCCCCACCACCATGGATGTGGCGTAGTGCAGCGGAATTCCCGGAGTCAGCTCCGGTGCCTGGCGGCCATACGGGAGAATCTTCTCCGCTGGCGCGCGGGTGCAGGCGTCGAGCCCCGCGAGCGCTGCGCTCGCACCCAGCAGCTTCATGAACGCGCGGCGCGACATTCCTCCGGGCGACTCGTCCACGCCGGCTGGAAATTCGCGCAGGGCATCCTCCCGAAGGCCGGCAGCACCCAGCAGATCGGCGAGCGATCGCCAGTAGCCGTGTCTCAGCTCATCGCTCATCGCTCACCTGTGGCAATCCGTGCAATCCGTCAGGCGGCGCACGTGGTAGCGTTGCACCAGCTCGCGCCCCAGCGCGGCGCGCGACTGGCCAGCGGGCGGCGCCCAGCCCATCGCAGTCATCTGCGCCACGGGTCGCAGATGCTCCGCCGGACTACGATGGCAGTCCAGGCACCAGCCCATCGTCAGCGGCTCTACCTGAACCGCCGTGGTCATGCTGTCCACGCGGCCATGACATTCCTCACACCCCACGCCCTTGTTCACATGGATCGCATGATCGAAGTAGACGAAGCCCGGAAGCTGGTTCACCCGATTCCACTGAATAGGTGTCCCGCTCGCGAGGCTCTGGCGCACTGGGGCGAACCACGAACCATCGAGCCACACCTGCTTGTGGCAGGGGATGCACGTGGCCGTCGACGGCATCCC
>DATCXR010000002.1:0-6879 GCA_036565685.1 Gemmatimonadaceae bacterium | reverse complement strand
CCGCGAACCAGCCAGTTCCCCTTGGTGATCTGGTTCTTCACCTTGCCGGAGGCGCCGTCGTACAGGTAGAGGTGATTCCACCCGTCGCGCTCCGACATCCAGATGATCTCCTTCCCGTCCGCGATGTCGTAGCGGTAGAGCTTCCCCGAGTACTCGAAGAAGGTAGGCGACACCTCGTCGATCACGGCACGCGCCTTACCCGTGGCCGCGTCCACTTCGATCACGCGGTACACCTGGTGGCCGCGCTGATTGTACTCGAAGGTGAACGAGCGGCCATCCTTCCGCCACACCAGCGCGGTCATGCTGTAGGCGTTGGGGAAGAGCGTGCTGTCCACCGCGATCTGCTTGCGCGCGGCGACATCGAATACCACCGGCCGCTCCACGTCGAGCACGTCGCCTGGCTTGCTGTAGAGCAGCGTGGAGTACTTGGGCTGCAGCTGGTCTTCGGGCGACGATTCTACGTAGTGCACCTCGCGCTGGTAGCCCGGCCGCACCCGGTAAGCAGCGATGTGACGCGAGTCGGGCGACCAGGAGATCGAAGCGGCGTTGTAGGCGTCGCCCTCGGAGCCGTCCGTGCTGAGCATGACGCCCTCGTCCCCGCCGACGGGGCGGACGTAGACGTTGTAGTTGCGGATGAGCGCTTCCCACTTCCCATCGGGCGACCGTTGCGGCCTGTCGGGCGCCTCTCGCGGGTCGCCAAACAGCCCACCGCCCCAGTTGCGCTGCGCGCGCCATGAGGTATCGCGGACTACCGCCGCGCGCTCGCACACGTAGTCGGTGATCGTGCAGCGCCACCGTTCACGCGTGACCACCGGCCTGCCACCTCCCGGCCCCGCCCCCAGGGCGAACTCGATGGCGCGATCGTCATCTACCAGCGAGAAGCCGCGGAAGGGGAGCGTGGTGGCGGTGATCGTGTCGTGCATCGCTTTCGCGAGCGAGGCGGCGAGCCGCTCGTGGTCGAACGCCGGCGCCTTCTTCCGACTCTCGGCATTCACCATCACGAAGACGTGGCCGCCCTCCACCGATTTCCGGTACCAGAAGCGGTCGCCCTTGGACAGCCAGACGGGCGTGTCCGGATCGTCGACGATCAGCCCCGAGGTCTTTTCGCGGTATCCGTCGGCGCGCGCATAATCGGCGGCCGTACCCTGCGCACGAGCAATCGCCGGGGCGATCGTCGCGGCACACGAGAGAGCCGCGATCCACCATCTTACCTGTCGCATGTGATAGTCTCCGGGATGGGGCGCGGCCGCGGAACGGACGCGCCCTTTTCACATCTCGATCCTGCTACTCGCTCGACTCTTCCTTCTGCGCGGCGCTCTCCTTCTTATCCGTGGTAGTGATCGGCTTCACCTTGCCAGCCATGGACTGGTTGAACGCAGGCACCGTCTGCTCCACCACCCTCTTGAAGTCCGCCTTGGTGGCCGTCACCGCTCGCTGGATGTCGGCCAGCCAGGCGAGCGATGCGTCGGTGGGACGGTGGTTCGCGCCGCCCGCCACGTCGCCGGCGCCGAGCCCTACTTCACCGGACAGCCAGATCAGCTGCATGTAGCTCCTGGCCGGCTCCACGTACCACTTGTCGTCGCTCTTCAGATTGCTGCGCGAAATGAGCTGCAGCTCCACTCCCATCAAGGTGCTGTCGAGTGAAGCGAGCGAGCTGGCCACCTCGCCGGTCTTGCCGGGGAGCTGATCCTCGACCTGCTTCCGCATCTTCTCCAGGCGATTGATCATCGCCGCGGTGGTGTCCATCAGCGTGCGGATCTGAAGCTGCGTGCTGGTGGATGCCACGATGTCGGCATCCGGGGACTCGATGGCGGGGTCCTTCACCACCTGGAACTGCCGGCTGTACTTCTTGCCGTTCACCGTGAGCCGAACGGTGTACTGGCCCGGCGCGGCGATCGGTCCCCTCCTCTGCGGCCCCTGCATTCCCCAGTGGACCACGGGACGCGTCTCCTTGCCGAGGAAGCGCGCCTCATCCCAGATGTGCGGGTTGTCGGGAGCGACCGTGCGGAGCTCCACCTGGGTCGGTGGCTCGTAGAGGAGATCCCAGGTGACGCGGTTGAGACCCGCGTGGCTCTGCGCCTTGATCTTTCGCACCACGCTGTCGCGCGAGTCGAGGATCTCCAGCTCGAGCTGCTTCCGCGGCGCCGTTGCGAGCGTGTAGAGGAACTCCGCGCTCCCCTCGCGCGCCTGGCGGATTCCGGGACGCGGCTGGTAGAGGAACACGGCGCTGTCCTTCGCCGCCTGGTCCTGCTGCTCCAGCCGGGTGATGTCGCGCAAGATGAAGAGCCCGCGGCCGTACGTGGAGACAACGACATCGTGATACAGCTTCTGCGGGGCTATCCAGGAAACCGGAGCGGCGGGGAGCCCGTTATCGAGCTGCGTCCACGATGATCCGTCGTTCATCGAGTAGAAGAAGCCGTGACCCGTCCCCGCGAAGAGCATCCCGCGGCGATTGGGGTTCTCCGCGACAGTCATCACGTACGACAGCGGATGGCCGGTGGGAAGACCTCCGCTGATCTTCGTCCAGCTCTTCCCGAAGTCGGTGGTCCTGAAGATGTACGGGCTCCGGTCGCCGAGTAGGTGCGCATCCACCGCGAGGTACGCGGTCGCGGAGTCGAAGACCGAAGGCTCGATCCTCCGCACCGTTCCCCACTTCGGCAGTCCGTTCACGTTGGCGGTGACGTCGTTCCAGTGCCCGCCACCGTCGCTCGTGTACCAGACCTTGCCGTCGTTGGTGCCTGCCCAGATGAGCCCGCGCTTTATCTTCGACGGCGCGATCGCGAACACCACCTCGCCGTAGAACTGACCGAGGTTGTCTTCATTGAGGCCGCCCGACGAGACGATCCTGCTGGAGTCCTGCGTGGAGAGGTCGGGGCTGATGACGCTCCAGCTCTGCCCCTGGTCGCTCGTCTTGAAGATCACCTGGCAGCCGTAGTACACGGTGTTCGGATCGAAGGGATCGATCGCGAGCGGCGGAGTCCAGTGACAGCGGTACTTCAGCTTGTCGGGCGGCCAGTCGAGCGTGTGTATCCACGGACTCACCGAGCGGGCCACGCCGAGCTTCGAGTCGTAGCGCGTCACCGTATTTCCGTAGCAGCTCGCCCACACGACGTTGGGATCATCGGGCTTGGGGAGCGTGAAGCCCGATTCGCAGCCGCCGAGTCCTCCTTCCCAGTCCATTCCCGGGCGATAGGTCGCGAACGGATTGGCCTCCTCGCCGCCTCTCCGCGGCCTCTCCGCCGGACCGCCGCCAGGCACACCGGTGCCCACTCCAAGCCCCAGGTAGTACGAAGGAACGTTGGGCACCGGCACCGGCAGATAGCTCGGCCCGCGCATGGTGCCGTCATCCTGACGATTGCTGTAGATCCAGTACGGCGCCCGGTCGTCCACCGCAACGTGGTACATCTGCCCGATCGGGAGCGCCACGCGCGTGAAGCTCTTCGCGTGATCTTTCGTGATCCCCGCTCCGCCATCGCCGGTGGTTACCCAGTGATCCGGGTTCAGCGGATCCATCCAGATGGCGTGGCAGTCGCCGCAGCCGCGATCCTCGAGCGGGAAGGTGAGGCCGCCGTCGGTCGAGCGGTGGAAGCTGCTGCTCGCGATGAGAACTTCGTCTGCGTTGAGGGGATTGACGTCGACGTTGATGTAGTAGCCCGCGCGGCCGATCAGCGTGCGGTCCCAGCTCACCACGCGCCACTTGTGGCCGCCGTCATCGGAGCGCCAGAGCGAGCCCTGGTTGGGCGTCTCTATCAGCGCGTAGACGCGCTTCGAATCGGAGGGAGCGACGGCCACATCGATCTTGCCGACGGGCGACTTCGGGAGACCGGGATCGCTGATCCGCGTCCAGCGCGTGCCGCCGTCGCGCGTCACGTAGACACCGCTCCCGGGGCCGCCGCTCTTCATCGCCCAGGTGTTGAGCTGTACCTGCCACGTTCCCGCGAAGAGGACGTTCGGGTCGTGCGCATCGATCGTGATCCCCGAGCAGCCCGTGTTGGGATCGACGAAGAGGACGCGCTTCCACGTCTTCCCGCCATCTTCGGTCTTGTAGACGCCCCGCTCCTGGCTCGGGCCGGTGATCTGCCCGAGGGCGCAGACGAAGACGATGTCGGGATTGGTGGGGTGGACGATGATGCTTCCGATGCGGCCGCTGTTCGGCAGTCCCATGTGCTGCCAGTGGGCGCCCCCGTCGAGCGACTTGTAGACGCCGTCGCCAATGATGTCGGCGTCGCGGATGGCCCACGCTTCGCCGGTTCCGACCCAGACTATCGAGGGATCGGAAGGGGCGACCGCCAGCGCGCCGATGGCCTGCACGGGCTGGTCGTCGAAGACCGGCTTGAAGGTTCTGGCGCCGTCGGTGCTCTTCCAGACGCCCCCCGAGGCGGCGCCCATGTAATAGGTGGTGGTGTCGCCCGGCACGCCGACCACCGAGGCGATTCGGCCGGCGTTGTGCGGGCCCATGTAGTGGAAGCGGAGTGGCGGCGGCTCTTCCGCCTTGGGCGGTCCCTGGGGTTGGCCGCGGCGTTGGGCGTTGGCCGTGGCCGGGTGGGCGCTGAGGAGGAGAAGGACCGGGAGCAGGGAGGGGATGAGCCGGATCACTCGCATCGTGGCGTTCCGTGGTTGAGGGAGCACGATCTGGCGGGGGCGGCGCGGCCAGGCGTGACAGGTAGTCGTTCCGTCACGGGTGTGCAGCGTGCGTGGGGGGCGATGCAGCGGTACATCAAGGTGTTTGACTGGCTCGCTGGAGGGCCGTCCCGGGCTGGGGGAGCGCGGATATTATATCCAGCGAGCAGGGCGGGCGCAATGAAACGAGGGTGCCCGCCGCCATGGCTAGCGGGCCGCCCTCTCCTTCTGCGACGCGCGGTAGTCGGTCAGGAAGCGAACCAGCGACTGGCCCGCGCCCAGAATGTGGGCGCGCATCAGCCTCGCTGCCGCACGCGCGTCGCGCTTCCGGCACGCGGCCACTATCGCCCGGTGCTCGGCGTTGGCGCGCGACTCGCCGTGCGTCAGCGCGAGCTGCATCCGCAGGTAGCGGTCGGCGTGGTGGCTCAGCCGCTCCACCGTACGCATCGTGAGCGGGCGACCGGCGGCCGCGAAGAGCGTGGAGTGGAGTCGCCAGTTCAGGTCCCCCCACTCTGCGACGTCGCCGCGCGCCAGCGCTTCCTCGTAGGCGTCGAGTATCCCGGCCGCCTGCTGAAGGTCCCCGGCATCGAGCCTGGGAGTCGCTCGGCGAATGAGATCGGTCTCGAGCAGCGCCCGGAGCTCGAAGAGCTCGCGGATCTCCGCGACAGAAAAGGTGGACACCACCGCGCCGTGGTGCGGCGTGAAGGTTACCAGCCCCTCCGACTCGAGCTGTCGGAGCGCCTCGCGCACCGGGATCCTGCTCACGCCGAGCTCCGACGCTATCGCGTCCTGACGGAGCTGCTCCCCTTCGGAGTATGTGCCGTTCAGGATCGCCTCGCGCATCGCCTCGAGCGTGGCGGTGCCGAGCGTCTTGCGCGTGAGCGGAGCGTGCGCGGCGTGCGGCTGCCGCGCGCTGGTGGTGCGCTCGCGTCTCTGAGCAGCTGACTTTGGTTTGGTCATGGGGAGACAATACTATTTGTCTGGCGCGGCGCAAGCATGATACCGCGCTCCGGGGTCGGCGGCGTTCCCCCGGCCCTGGCAATGTATCGGATACTGGATACATTCTACCCATGCGTATAACGGGCGTCAAAGCCTGGCAGATCGATCTCCCGCTCCGCGAGGGACGCTACAAATGGTCGGGCGGGAACTTCGTGGAAGTCTTCGACTCCACCGTCGTTGCCGTAGAGACCGACGAGGGCATCACCGGCTACGGTGAGGTCTGCCCGCTCGGACCAGCCTACCTCCCCGCCTACGCCAGGGGAGCGCGGACCGGGATCGCGGAGCTGGCGCCGCACATCATTGGCTCCGATCCTCGCGACCTCGACGTCCTCGACCGCCGGATGAACGCGGCCATGCGCGGCCACCCGTACGTGAAGTCGGCAATCGACATCGCCTGCTGGGACATCCTGGGCCAGGCCTGCTCGCTCCCGGTGGTCACGCTCCTCGGCGGGCGGACGGGAGCGGACTTTCCGCTCTACCGCGCCATCTCGCAGGACACGCCCGAGCGGATGGCCGCGAGCATCGCGAGCTACCGCCGCGAGGGCTATCACAAGTTCCAGCTCAAGGTGGGCGGTGATCCCGACACCGACATCGACCGCATCCACGCCGCTGCCGCCGTGCTCGAGCGCGGCGACCGCCTGATAGCGGATGCCAACACGGGCTGGACGCAGCACGCAGCGATGCGAGTGGCCGACGCGGTGAGATCCGTAGACGTCTACATCGAGCAGCCGTGCATGACGTACGAGCAGTGCCTCGCCGTCCGGCGCCACACCTCGCGGCCCTTCATCCTCGACGAGGTGATGGACGACATCTCGATGGTCGTGCGCGGTGCCGCGGACCACGCCATGGACGTCATCAACCTCAAGATCTCCAAGGTGGGCGGCCTCACCCGCGCGCGCCGGATCCGCGATCTCTGCGTCTCGCTCGGTATCGCGATGACCATCGAAGACAGCTGGGGCGGCGACATCACGACCGCCGCCATCGCCCACCTCGCGCACAGCACGCCCACCGACCTTCTCTTCTCCTCTACGGACTTCAACAGCTACGTCACCGTCTCCTTCGCCGACGGCGCGCCGCGCCGCCAGGAGGGGCGCCTCGCCGCCTCTCTCGAGCCCGGCCTCGGCGTTCGACCACGACTCGACGTGCTCGGCGCTCCGGTGTGGGCAACGATCTGACCCCGTCGTTCACTCCCTGGTGATATCGATATGAAGCAGCACGTACTTCTGCTCGTCGCGCTCGTCGTACAGACGATCGCCCCGC
>DATCXR010000523.1:0-37292 GCA_036565685.1 Gemmatimonadaceae bacterium | reverse complement strand
CGGCGGCTAGCGCCGCCATCCCTGCGAGCCGTGAAAGTCCGGCCCGAATATCAGCCTGCCATCGCGGTAGCTCCGCCACCCCCTCCCTTGAGCCAGCTCCGCAGCCGGAAGGCGAGCACGATGAGCAGGATGCCGAAGAGTACGGCGTATGCTCCGATCCAGAGCACCACCGCGAGCGCGCCCGCACCGGGCCTGAAGAAGAGCAGGATGCCGAAGAGGATGGAAAGGGCGCCGGCCAGGACGAGGAGCCACTCGCCTCGAATGACCTCGCGCAGGCGGACGGCCGTCACGATCTCCATGATCCCGGTGATCAATGCCCAGGCGGCGATGAGATAGAGCAGGGCGAAGGCGGTGATCCCGGGCCAGAGGAAGGTCACGATGCCGACTGCCAGGCTTATCAGACCGTTTACGAGCAGCGCGACCCAGTGCCGTTCCTCGTGTCGATTGGCGAGCGCCGCGATGATCGCGAATATGCCGTCGACGATCGCGTACGCGCCGAAGAAGATCACGAGCACCACGAGGGTGATGCCGGGATTGAAGAGGGTGAGCAGGCCGAAGATCAGCGCTGCCACGCCGCGCAGCATCATCCAGCCCCAGTTACGGGCGAGCAGGTTCACCATGACGTGCCTCCGGTGCCGTGGATGCGGTCAGTCACGCGAACGATGTGCCCCATTCTATCGCCCGCGAACGGAATACGCCAAGCACGGCGAGCTGGACTCTGGCACCACCACCCCATACCCGGGAGCGATCTCGCGCTCGGGGCCGGCCCATGCCCGGACTGCCGATCCGCTCGGGCCGGCAACGCTCGCCACCGTCGCTGACCCTGCTGGGCTCACCTCGCGCCCGGAACCTTGGCGCGTACTGCTACGTTATGGGACGTGACATCTCCCGAACGACCCTTCCGCTCGTGGTCCCACTCGCGGCTCGACGGGCGCGCTCGCTCCTTCGCATGATCACCTGGTTTTCGAGAGTAATACGTATGCGTCGCATCCCCTCCGTATTCGCCGTGGCGCTCCTCCTCTCCGCTTGCGGGAAGGAGGCTCCTCCGCCACAGATGCCGACTCCGGAGGTCAGCGTCGTTACCGTCAAGCCCCGCAAGGTCGCCGATGACGTGGAGCTGGCGGGCGAAGTGCAGGCCTACCGCACGGTCCAGGTCCGACCGCAGGTGTCGGGGGTGATCGTCGCGCGCCCCTTCCGCGAAGGGTCGGAAGTGCGGCCCAACGACGTCCTCTATCGCATCGATCCCGTCACCTATCAGGCCGACTACGAGGCGGCGCAGGCGCAGGTAGCGGATGCGGAGGCGCGGCTCGCGAACGCCCAGAGCACCGCGGACCGGTTGCGTCCCCTCCTGGCTGATAACGCCGTATCGAAGCAGGATGTGGACAACGCGGAGTCGGCGGTGAAGCAGGCGCAGGCCGCGTTGAACGCCGCGCATGCGGCAGTGGATCGCGCGCGCAAGAGCTTCAGCGAAACCGTCGTGCGCGCCGAGATAGCGGGTCGCGTGGGGAGAGCGCAGCTCGACGTGGGCACGCGCGTCACCGGACCGAGCGATGTGCTCACCACCATCGATGTGCTCGATCCCATCTACGTGAGCTTCCGTCCCTCCGCGCAGCAGCAGCTCGCGTGGCGTCGCGACGCCGACACGCGGCGCGCGCTATCGTCCGGCGGCTCGGCGCGCGTTCAGGTAACCCTGTCGGATGGAAGCACCTTCCCCACGCTCGGCCGCATCGGCTACGTGGATCCCGTGGTGGATCCCGCCACCGGCACGCAGCAGTACCGCGCCGAATTCACAAATCCCGATCACATCCTTCTCCCCGGTGTGTTCGTGCGCGTGCAGCTGCTCGGACTCGTGCGCGACAGCGCGATCGTGGTACCGCAGCGCGCCGTGCAGCAGCAGCTCGGCCGGCAGAGCGTGTACGTGGTGGGGAAGGGCGACACCGTGGCCGCGCGCGAGGTGAAGGGCGCCGGATGGTCGGGCGAGGGTTGGCTCATCGAGAGCGGGCTGGAGCCCGGTGATCGCGTGGTGGTGGATGGAATCCAGAAGATCGGTCCGGGGATGGTAGTGCGTCCGGTGGCTCTTGCCGACAGCTCGGTGATCGACACGCTTCCCGGCGATCGCCCGGCGGCGAGCAGGGTCGCGCGGGATGGAGGCAATCGATGAGCGAGACTTCACCAGTCGGCGACAAGCAAGGAGTGCCACACCCAAACGCCACGCGTGACTACTTCTTCGTGCGGCGGCCGGTGCTGGCGATGGTGATATCCATCGTCATCACCCTGCTGGGCGGCTTCGCCCTGACCACGCTTCCGGTCAACCGCTACCCGGAGATCACGCCGCCCGCGGTGCAGGTGACCGCGGTTTTCCCCGGCGCCAGCGCCCAGGATGTGGCGAGCGCCGTGGCGGCGCCGATCGAGCAGCAGCTCAACAGTCTCGATGGACTTCTCTACTACAAGTCCTCGAACTCGAGCAACGGGGTGATGAATCTGCAGATCTTCTTCGACATCTCGCGTGACCAGGATCTGGCCGCGGTGGATGTGCAGAACGCCATCAACCTCGCCGAGCCGCAGCTCCCGGCCGCGGTACGGCAGAACGGCATCACCATCACCAAGGCCAACACCAACATTCTCTTCTTCGGCGCGCTGCAGTCGGACGACCCGCGCTACGACGCAGCGTTCCTCACGAACTACGGAAAGCTCTACATCGAGAACGAGCTGAAGCGCCTTCCCGGCGTGGGGAACGCGACGTTCTTCAGCACGCTCGACTTCTCGATGCTCATAAGCCTCGATCCCGACCGGATGGCGCAGCTGGGGATCACCGTGGACGACGTGTCGGCCGCCGTGCAGGCGGAGAACGCCACCAAGCCGGCCGGACGACTGGGGCGCGAGCCCGCGCCGGAGGGCACGCAGCTCACGCTACCGGTGACCACTCAGGGGCGCCTGAGCACCCCCGAGGAGTTCGGCAACATCATCGTCAAGGCCGAGCCGGACGGCTCGATCGTGCACGTGCGCGACATCGCGAACGTGACGCTGGGCGCGCAGGGCTACGACATCGCCACGCGCATCAACGGGAAGGAGACCGCGGTATTCGCGATCTACAGCCGGCCGGATGCGAACAGTCTCGACGTGAAGAACGCGGTCGATACGCGGATGAACGAGCTGGCGAAGTCGTTCCCCAACGGGGTGACGTGGACCTCGCCCTTCGATACCACGCCGTTCATCACCGAGTCCATCATCGAGGTGGCGAAGACGCTCCTCGAGGCGATGCTCCTCGTGACGCTCGTGGTATTCATCTTCCTGCAGAGCTGGCGGGCTACGCTCATCCCGGTGCTGGCGGTGCCGGTGAGCATCATCGGCACCTTCCTCGGGCTGAAGGCGCTCGGGTTCTCGGTGAACACGCTCACGCTCTTCGGGATGGTGCTCGCCATCGGAATCGTGGTGGACGACGCCATCGTTGTCATCGAGAACGTCGAACGAATAATGGCGCAGGAGCACCTCCCGCCCAGGGAGGCCACCAACCGCGCCATGCACCAGATATCCGGCGCGCTCATCGCCATCGTGCTGGTGCTCTGCTCGGTGTTCGTCCCCGTGGCGTTCGTGGGAGGCATAACCGGGAGCATGTACCAGCAGTTCGCGGCGACGATCGTGATATCGGTGGTGCTCTCGGGCATCGTGGCGCTCACGCTCACGCCGGCGCTCTGCTCGCTGATGCTGCAGCACGCACCGGAGGAGAGCGACAATCGCCTGGCGCGCTGGTTCAACCGTCACTTCGAGCGTCTTACGGGCCGCTACACCGGCGCGGTGGAGCGCGTGATCGGTCGTCCACGCACCTGGTTCGCTGCCTTCGCCGTAATCCTGGCGCTGATCGTGGTGCTCTTCCGCGCGGTACCCGGCGGCTTCATCCCCACCGAGGACAAGGGGGTGTTCGCCATCAGCGTCACGCTCCCCGACGCAGCGTCGCTGCAACGCACCACCGAGGTGGTGAAGCGGGTGGAGGACATGGTGCGCGCCGAGCCATCCACACGGACCGTCGTGTCCATCGTGGGGCTCGACCTGCTCACGCAATCCAACCAGACGAACTCGGCCACGATGTTCGTATCGCTGAAGCCGTGGAGCCAGCGGGAAGGTGCGGACCAATCCGTGGACGCGGTACTCGGCCGTGTGAACGGGAAGCTCTTCGGGATGAAGGACGCGGTCGGCTTCGGCTTCAACCTCCCCGAGATCGCGGGACTCGGCGCCACCGCCGGACTCGAGATGAACCTGCAGGAGCGCACCGGCGCGGACATCCGGCAGTTCGCGAAGGCGGTCGGCGGCTTCGTGCAGGACGCGCAGAAGCTTCCGTCCATTGCGACCGTGAACGGCGGGATCCGCACCGAGGTGCCGGAGCTGTACGTGAAGGTCGATGAGGACGCGGCCCGCGCTCGCGGTGTGTGGACGGGTCAGATCTTCTCCACGCTGCAGACGATGCTCTCCACCTTGTACGTCAACGACTTCAACCTCTACGGTCGAACTTACCGAGTGCAGGCACAGGCGCAGGCGCAGTACCGGCAGAAGCCGGAAGACATCGGACGCTTCTACGTGCGAAGCACCAACGGCGACATGGTGCCGCTCTCCGCGCTCGTGCAGACCGAGATGCGCGGCGCGCCGAGCCTGATCACCCGCTTCAATGGATTCCCGTCGGCGCTCATCACCGGCACAGCCTCTCCGGGGCACAGCTCGGGCGAGGTGCTGGACGACGTAGAGGAGCTCATGGCGAACAAGTACGCGTCGCAGGGAATCGGCTATGCGTACAGCGGCCAGTCCTTCCAGGAGCGGGCCTCGCAGGGGAAGACGGGAGTCGTGATCGCGCTCGGTCTCATCCTGGTCTTCCTCGTGCTGGCGGCGCAGTACGAGAGCTGGTCGGTGCCGTTCGCGGTGCTGCTGGGACTTCCCTTCGGCGTGCTCGGCGCGTTGATCGCGGTCTGGCTGCGCGGGATGCCCAACGACATCTACTTCCAGGTCGGGATCATCGCGGTGATCGGTCTCGCGGCCAAGAACGCCATTCTCATCGTGGAATTCGCGAGCGAGCTGCGCCGCGATGGGAAACCCATCCGCGAGGCGGCCACGGAAGCGGCGCGCGAACGCCTGCGGCCGATCCTCATGACCTCCTTCGCCTTCATCCTCGGTGTGGCTCCGCTGCTCACGGCGGGCGGTGCGGGTGCGGGGAGCCGGCACTCGCTGGGGACCAGCGTGGTGTTCGGAATGCTCGGCGCCACGCTGATCGGGATCTTCTTCATCCCGCTCTTCTTCGCCGCGATCCGCGCGCTCTCGGAGCGGCGATTCCGACGGCACGCGACGGCGTCGGTGCCCGCGCCCTCTCCCGCACAGGGAGATTGATCATGCGCGTACCGAACGGATGGGGGGAGGGAGTGTCCGCGCGCCTGCGCGCGACGGTGGCCGGAGTGCTTGGCGTGTGGCTCGCGGCGTGCGCCGTGGGACCGTCCACGAAGGTGGGATCGCCGATCGCGCCGGTGCCCATGCGCAGCGACAGCGCGGTCTCGCCGGCAGCGCGTGCGTTTCTCGATTCGCTCGCGGCCGCGCGTGAGGCGGGGGAGGAGCCGAGTGGCGAGGTCGTGACCCGTCCCGAAGCGGCGCGCCGCGCGGATACCACGGTGCGCGCGCTCCCGGCGCCGCGAGAGCTGGACGTGGATCGCCTGCGCGACCTCGCCTGGCTCGATGTGCTGCGAGACTCGCAGCTCGTGGCGCTGGTGGACACCGCAGTCGCCAACAACCGCGACCTCCAGGTCGCGCAGGCGCGCGTGCGCGAGTTCCGCGCGCTCAATGGCGTGGCGCGATCGGGGCTCTTCCCGCAGCTCAGCGCCAACGGCTCGGCGAGCACCAACAAGGTGGCCTTCGGTCCGAACGTGGTGAAGTTCGACGCCGTGCGCATCACTGGCGACCTGTCGTGGGAGCTCGACTTCTGGGGGCGGCTGCGCCGGCAGGCGGAAGCGGGTCACTACGATTATCTCGCGACGCGCGCGGACGAGCGAGCCACCGTGCTCACGCTCGTGAGCGACGTGGCCACGGCGTATCTCCAGTTGCGCGAGCTCGACGCGGACCTCGGGATCGCGCAGCAAACCCTGGAGTCGCGGCGGGCCACGCTCGAGCTCGCGCGGCGGCGATACTCGCAGGGACTCATCTCCGAGCTCGACGTGCGGCAGTTCGAGGCGCAGCTCGCGGATCCTGCGGCGCGCGTGGCCGACTTCGCGCGGATGCGGGTCGAGCAGGAGAACGCGCTCGCGCTGCTCCTCGGCCGCCAGCCGGGACCCATCGCGCGCGGCGCGTCGCTGGAGGATGCCGTGGAGGCGGTGCAGGTGCCCGATTCCGTCCCCGGTACGCTCATAGCGCGCCGTCCCGATGTGATCGCGGCGCAGCGGCGGCTGCAATCGGCCACGGCTCGCATCGGAGTGGCGATCGGCGACCGCCTGCCGTCGATAATGGTGGGCGGGAGCTACGGAGCGCAGAAGCCCGACTTCAGCGGCCTCTTCGACAGGAGCGGCGAGCTGTACACCGCGCAGGTCGGGATATCGATCCCGCTCTTCACAGGCGGCCGGCTGGCGAACCAGGAGCGCGCCGCGCGCGCGGTGGCCGACGAGGCGCGTGGGCAGTATGAGCAGACGGTGCTCGAGGCGCTGCGCGAAGCGAGCGATGCGCTCGCCGGCGTCAAGCTGAACCGAGACCAACTGGTGGCGCAGGCGACGCAGGCGCAGGCGTTGCAACGTGCGTTCGCGCTCGCCCAGGAGCGCTACAGGAGCGGGATCGCGAGCTACCTGGAGGTGCTCGACGCGCAGCGAAGCTTCTTCACCGCGCAGCTCGCGCTCGTGCAGGTGCAGCGTCAGTACCTGGTGTCGACGGTCGAGCTGTACCGTGCACTCGGCGGCGGGTGGACGGAAGCGGGAGAGGAGGGAGAGGGACGCTGAGCCGCGGGGCCGGGCGCGCGGTGGAAGCAGCGCGTGTGGCCCGGTGATCCACTAATCCTGCGTGCACGGGGGTACGGTATGAAGATCGGCATCATCGGCGCTGGGCACATCGGCGGCACTCTCACTCGCCGCTTCGAAGAGCTGGGACACGACGTGTCCGTGGCGAACTCGCGAGGGCCCGAGACCCTCGGCGACTTCGCGGCGGAGACCGGTGCGAAGGCGGTCACCGTGAAGGATGCGGTGCGTGACAAGGACGTCGTCATCGTCACCATCCCGGAGAAGAGCATCCCCGACCTCCCCGACGATCTCTTCGACGGGGCGAGAAGCGACACGGTGGTGGTGGACACGGGCAACTACTATCCGCGTCGCGACGGCCGCATCGATGCAATCGAGGATGGGACGCCGGAGAGCAAGTGGGTTTCGGAGCAGCTGGGCCGGCCGGTGGTCAAGGCGTTCAACAACATCGTTGCCAGGCATCTGCTCGAGGGCGGGCGCCCCGCGGGCGACCCGCACCGGATAGCGCTCCCCGTAGCCGGCGACGACGCTGCCGCGAAGCAGGTGGTGATGCGCCTCGTGGACGAGCTGGGCTTCGACGCGGTGGACGCGGGCACCCTCGACAACTCGTGGAAGCAGCAACCCGGGACGCCGGTATACGCCGCCGACCTGGACGCCGCGGGTGTCCGGCGCGCGCTGTCCGAGGCGCCGCCCGAGCGGCCGGCGGGGTTTCGCCGCTAGGCCGGCGCCGGCGATCACCGAACCGGCGCCGAACGTCCAGCACCGGCGCTCGGAAGCGCGCGGGGCGCCGCTCCGCTTCACGCCGGCCGAGACTCGCCTCGAGGCGCGGGCGCGAGTAAGCTGCAGGTATGGCCAGTAGAGATGCAGGCGAGGCCGAGCCCCGCTACTTCCGCGATCTCTCGGATGTACCGTCCGAGCTGGAGACGCCCACGGGCAGCGTGGTGGACACGCGTGGCAGGGCGCTGCGCGACCTCCGCATCTCCGTCACCGATCGCTGCAACTTCCGCTGCGTGTACTGCATGCCGAAGGCGATCTTCGGGAGCGACTACGAGTTCATGCCGCGCGCGTCGCTCCTCACCTTCGAGGAGATCACGCGGCTGGCCAGGATCGCGGTGGCGCACGGTGTGGAGAAGATCCGTCTCACCGGCGGCGAGCCGCTCCTGAGGAAGGACATCGAGGAGCTCATCGCGATGCTCGCCGCGCTGCGAACGCCGGGCGATCGCCCGCTCGACATCGCGCTCACCACCAACGGCTCCGCGCTGGCGGCCAAGGCGCGTGCGCTCAAGGACGCGGGGCTGGAGCGCGTGACCGTGTCGCTCGACTCGCTCGACGACGCCACCTTCCGAGCGATGAACGACGTGGACTTTCCCGTAGCGAAGGTGCTGCGCGCGATAGACCTTGCCCACGAAGCGGGGCTCGGCCCGGTCAAGATCAACATGGTGGTGAAGGCGGGGCTCAACGAGAAGGATATCGTCCCCATGGCGCGGCATTTCAGGGGGACGCCGCACATCCTCCGCTACATCGAGTACATGGACGTGGGGAGCACCAACGGGTGGCGGATGGATGATGTCGTGCCTTCCGCCGAGGTGGTGCGGAGGGTCAACGCCGAGTTCCCTCTCGAGGAGGTCGAGCCCAACTACGAGGGTGAGACTTCGGAGCGCTGGCGCTACCGCGATGGGCAGGGAGAGATCGGCGCCATATCGAGCGTGACGCGTGCGTTCTGCCACTCGTGCACCAGGGCTCGCATCTCTACGGATGGGAAGCTCTATACCTGCCTCTTCGCCACGCACGGCCACGACCTGCGCGCGCTACTGCGCGGCGGCTGCACCGACGAGCAGCTCGCCACCGTGATGGCGCATATCTGGCGCGCGCGAGCGGACCGTTACTCGGAGCTGCGCGGCGCGGCCACGAAGGGGCTCCCTGTGCTCGACGGAAAGAAGATCGAGATGTCGTACATCGGCGGCTGACCGCTACTTCGCCACCCGCCCGATCCGCACCCGCCACACCTCCGGCCCCTCCTCCAGCGCGTCCCAGGTGAACTCGCCCTTGTGCTCGGCATCGAACTGATACCAGAGCGGCTTGGGATCGTGGTCGTTCACCAGCACGTATGCGGTGCCTGGCTCCAGCGCGGCCCACTCGTCGAAGATGATCTCATGACGCACCTTCGGGGTCTCGCTGCGGACGTCTATGACGCGGTCTTCGTTTGCCACGACAGCTCCTTGTGGATCGTTGCGCCCTTGCGCCTCGAGCTGTTGCTCCAGTCGCGCGAGGTAGTGCATTGCGCCGTTCAGGCGCTCGGCGTCGCGAGGGTATGACGCGCGCAGAAGCGACCACCCCTCGGCGGCGAGACGCGAAGCGTCCCACGGCTCTCCCGCCTGGCCGAGCTGGCGAAGCGCGCGCGCTAGAACGCGGGTAAGGGCATCTACAGTGGACGGATCTGTCGACCCGATGCCAGGTGCAGCGCTGGCGACGGACGAGAGCGATTCCGGCGACGACGTCGCCGATCGGGATGACATCTTGCTGACTCCTGGAGATCTGAGCGCCCGCGGCGCTCGCATTGCCGAACTCTAGACGTCGCATGGAGCACATTCAACGTATTCCCGACTACAGAGAGGGCCGCATGAATGTTCCGTACGTGCCTGGCTCGCAGACGCTCAGCATCGGTCTGCTCATCGCGCGGATCGTGGTAGGGCTGCTGATAGCTGCGCACGGATCACAGAAGCTCTTCGGCTGGTTCGGTGGACACGGTCTGCAGGCTACCGGGGAGCTCTTCGGGCAGCTCGGCTTCCAACCGGGCGGACTCTTCGCGACCGCGGCCGCGACCGGCGAGTTCGTAAGCGGGTTGCTCATCGCTTTTGGTTTTCTCGGTCCCATCGGCCCGGCAATCATGCTCGCAGTGATGGTCGTAGCGGCGATGAGTGTGCACTGGCCAAATGGGCTCTTCGCTACCAATAACGGCATCGAGCTTCCGCTCCTTTACAGCACCGCCGCGATCGGTCTCGCACTCACCGGGTACGGGCGCTATTCGCTCGACTCGCTTTTCGGATTCACCCCGTTGTGGACGCCGACGATCATCTGGATCGCGCTGGTGCTTGGCGTCGTCGGGGGAGTGCTGAATCTCCTCCTTCGCGCGCGACCGGGTTCACCGGCCGGCTGACGCCCGGAGTATGGCGATCAGGAGGCCGATACCATCTGGCGCTTAGGACGCACTTCGCGCCAGCGTCGTTCCGCCTTGCGTCGCATTGCCGGCAGCCCGAGCCAGCGAATGAGCACGATCCCCATGCCCGCCTTGCGCCAGTAGCGACGGAACTTGTGCCGCGCCGCGAGGTCGGTCGGCTCGGCCCGCGTCTCGGTCGCGAGGCGAGTCCGCTCGGGCCCGAGGGACTCAGTCTCCAGCGTCCACACGATCTTGACCCTGTCGGGCTCCGCGTAGCTGGCGAACCGCTCGGGCGGGATGGGCGTGAACACCACGTTGCCGACCCACGGCTGGCACACGGCGCCCGCCACGTGCAAGCGGTCGGGCACCTCGACGAGCGTGCCCCATCCCAGCGCGCGCGTTTCCGCGACCAACCCCGTCCAGCGGCGCGGCGGAGGCGTTGCGCGCAGGAGCTTCGCGCGCAGCCAGAAGATCGTGCGCACGATGGGAATGGAGAGCAAGTCGAAGTCGCGTGCCGTCTCGAACACGATGTCCGCCGGCGCGGCTACGGTGATCTCGCGTCGATCGCGAACGAACGGCGTGGCTATGAAATCATCAAGGAGTGACGGCATGAGCTCACCTGCGGGCGGAATCACGAGTCGCGATCACGAGCTCGGTGTGGTTGCGAGTTGGTGCGAGCGGTGTTGCGAAAGCATGACGTAGATGACTACGATCGCCGAAACTGCCAGCCCCAGGTCCTCGAGCATCCCCAGCTGGAAGGCCGCCGACGTGCCGACCAGAGCCCAGAGGAGCGGAACCGCGAGCAGCCGCCACGACGGACTCGGCACGATCCAGAGGAGAACGCCAAGTGTGAAGATGGTCGCGGGGCAGGGAAGCCCGAAGGTAACACTCGCGGGGTAGCGGTGCCCGAGCAGGTAGCCGAGCGCCGGATACGCCACCAGCGCATAGATCACCAGTGCCCAGCCCGCGGCTGCCTCCAGACCTCCCGTCACGGAGAACGTTGGCCCAGGGCGGCGCAATCCGAACCAGAGGAGAAGCGCCGCCTCGATGACGAAGGCGGCCCCGAAGAGCGTCGCGGCCGGGTTGATCCGCGAGAAGAATCCCACGTGATATACCACGCCGGACCAGAGCCAGATCGCCGCCAGGGCGAGCATGGCCACTCGCGCGGTCCCGGCCGTGCGATGCAGGGCAAGCATGATGACGATGACCGCGATGGCGATGAGCAGCCACTGCAGCGGCCATATGCTCTCGTTGTAGAGAGCGAAGACGCCGACGAACTCTTCGCGAGAGAAGGGAATCCGCATGGCAGCGCAACTCGTTCTCGAGGTGGCGCGCTCGATGTTCGGCACCGGGCGCGATCACATCTTAAAGGTGCACGGGACCGTGTCGCGGCGGTATCGGCGATTCGCCTACCGACAATGGGAAACGTCCTCACACGACCGCTAGTTGCCGAGCCCGATCTTGAAGACGCCCCGGCCTGTGCTCGCCACTCCGTAGCCGATCATGAACGGGCCCAGAGGTGTATCGGAGCTCAGCGCCAGCTCCGCTCCGAACACCGATCCAGTACCCGCGTCCTGCACGACCTGCGTGCGCCGCGCGCTCTCGAACGAGCTCCATCCTCCGCCCAGGTCGATGCTCGCGTAGATGGACCCGGCCACCCTGTGCAGCACGGCGAGCGAGCCCGACGCGAGGCGGCTTCCGCGCCGCTCGCCAGTGCGCAGTCCGGGGAAGCCGCGCGCGCCACCCAGCGTGAACTGGGCGCCGAGCGGCAGATCCTCACCCCAGCCGCCGGCTGCTCGAGGCCGGAGGATGAAGCCCCCGATCTGGAACTTCAGGTCGGCCTGCGCATCGACGCGGCGATACCCGTCGAGCAGGAGCGCCTCGGCGGCGACGCTCGGCGCCAGCGTGGGCTCGGGCCCGGCGGAAAGAGGAGCGAAGGAGCGAGTCGCGCGAATCATGGCGCCGAACGCGCTGCCGTCCGCGCGCGTCGGCAGTGCATCGCTGCCGGTGGACCAGACGTGAAGGACGGGTCCGAGCGCGACTCGCCGCCCACCGGACAACGTTCCACCCGCTCCCGCGAAGATGAACAGATCGCGGGTGGAAGGACGCTCCAATTCGCGTCCGTCGTCATCGTACAATCGGACGACGCCGTGCGACGCGGTGACGCCGATCTCCGGCCGGAAGACGTTGCGCACGAGAGTCGACCACGGCGGCGCGTCGGAGCGTGGGTCGGGAAGCAGCACCTGGTCGCCGGCGACAGCGCCCGTGTCAGCTGAGTTGTCGGGAAGGGGATGATCGCGGACTCCTGCTGCCGTGAACACGAACTGCTGACGCCATCGGCTGATGTAGAGAGTGCTCGCCAGTGATATCCGTCCGCCCGCCGGTGAGAGGTTCTCGCCCGCGAGCCATCCGCTCGCGCCTTCCTGTGCGTCGTAGCGCAACCCCATGGACACGACTCGCTCCGGAGTTGGAGTCGCTACGGGAGCGAACTCCAACCTCGCAAGCTCGTCGCCACGTTCCTCGCCACCGCGCGGCGCTGGATTTCCGAGCCGGGGTCGCAGCCAGATGGTCTCGTACACTCCCTCGTCGGCCAGGCGCGCGAGGCGCTCCGCGATGAGTCCTGCGCCCTGGATCGGTGGCACCGCTGCGACTCCAGCGGCTGCACGCGGAGCGCAGCCCGCGAGCACGTGCTCCGCTGCGCGGTAGCCGGTATCGATGAGAGGACCTACGACATCGTCCGAAAAGTCGAGCGCGCCGAAGTTGCGCACGTTCGGAGCGATGCGCACATCGTCCGGTCCGAGCGAGTCTGGTGGCTGGGTGAACAGCGCGTCGATGAGGTAGCCGAGCGTGGACTCGCCGCGGGAGGCGCTGTCGGAGAGACTCGCGCTCGCATCCGAGACGATGATTCTTCGCGCGCCGAGGCTTCTGGCCACGCCGACGGGGACATCGTCCGACATGCTTCCATCGACGAGCAAACGTCCGTGGCGCTCGACTGGAACGAACACTACGGGGATCGCGATGCTTGCCCGCACCGCTTCCGCCAGGTCGCCGTCGCCGAGCACGACACTCTTCTTCGTTTGCATATCCGTAGCGACGGCGCGGAAGCGGACCGGCAGGCTATCGAAGTCGCCGGCGGCCCGCAGGTTGGGCCGCAGCAGGAGCTGGTTGATGAGCGCATTGACCCGCGGCTCGCTCGCGACTGGGCTCTGCAGGTGTGGACGGCCGCCGCGGAACTCGAGGACGAAGGTCGGCGAGAGCGTGATGGCCGGCGCACGGAAATCGCCCGCGGTCAGATGGGTGATCGGCGTGTACCGGCGAAAGAGCGACACGAACGGGATCGTTCGCGCGATCGAATCGATCTGCGGTACGGGGACGCCGCCCGCGTAGAGCGCGCCCACGAGCGCGCCCATGCTGCTCCCGACGACGAGCGAGGGACGGACGCCGAGGCTGTCGAGGACGCGGAGAACCCCGATGTGAGCGATCCCGCGCGCGCCGCCGCCGGAGAGCACGAGCGCCAGGGGGCGTTCGCCGGATGATGCGATGGCGGCGGGACAGGCCTGTGCGGCGGAATCCGCCGGTGCGAAGCGCATCGCGGACGTACCGGCGACGACGCTGTCGCGCGGCGCGCCCTGGGCTTGGGTAGCCGCGGGGCAAATGGCCGCTAGCAGAATGGAAACGACGCGCCAGGCGCGGATGGTTCGAGCGCTCAATTGGTACTCCTCTACATGAACCCCGGGGGAGGGCGTGCGACCGCGGCCCCATAAGGAGTCAGACTCCATCGCCTGCGGGCGATGAGTCTGACTCCAATAGGATCCAACGGCGGCTGCCTCGTTGGCGACCCAGCGGCTGCCCGCTACCCGGCGTTCTCAGCAACGTAATGCCACGTTAGGCGACGGTGCGCGCCTGGTGAGCCTTCCTGGCCCCCTTGTGCATCCGACGGGGCATACTAACTTAACGATGTAACTAACTGGATAATTAAAGTGGTTGATAAAAGAATGTCCAGCAGGCCTACGGAGACGGACGGCGATACCGAGCAGCGGATTCTCGATGCGGCGCGCCGAGTTTTCGTACGACGGGGGACCGTCGGCGCGAGGATGCAGGAAATCGCCGCTGAGGCGGGCGTCAATCAGGCGCTTCTCCACTACTACTTCCGCTCCAAGGACCGGCTCGCCGCCGTCGTCTTCAAGGAGGTCGCGGCCAGACTCCTCCCCGCAATCGCCGGGCTGCTCGGCTCCGACGCCTCCATCGAAGAGAAAGTCGAGGGCTTCGTCCATCTCTATATCGACGGGGTGCGGCAGAGTCCATTCATTCCCGGCTACCTGGTGTCAGAGCTCCACCAGCAACCGGAGCGACTCACCGCTCTCATCGATGCCTCGGGCACGGCCGGGCGCCTGGCCGCGGACGCGGTGCGCCAGCGCCTGGCGGCTCAGCTGCGCGACGCGGCGGCCGCCGGCACGATCAGACCGATCACGGCGGAGCAGTTCTTCGTCAGCATGGTCGCGCTCTGCGTGATGCCCTTTCTCGCGCGACCGCTCCTCGACGCGCTCCTCGGCATGGACTCGGAGACGTTCGACCGATTCCTGGACGAGCGACGCTCGGAGCTTCCCGGCTTCATCATCCGCGGACTACGACCATGAGACGATCACTTCGCTCTAGTCCGATCGCGCTCGTCGCGGCGCTCACGCTCGCTACGTACGGCGACGTTCGCGCGCAGCGCGTCGCGCCGCCTGGCGACACTCTCACTCTGGGCGTGCTGCAGGCCGCCGCCGTGAAGCACGACCCGCGCTCGCGGCAGCTCGACCTCCTCGCATCGCAGTCGGCCCTGCGTGAGAAGAGTCTCGATGCAGAGCGCCTCCCGGCGCTCGGGCTCATGGCGCAGGGTCAGTATCAGTCGGACGTGCCGGAGATCCCACTCGCTTTCCCGGGCGGAGTGGCTCCGCCGCTCCCGCCGCACGACAGCTACGACGCTCATCTCGAGGCGCGCGAGCCGCTGTACGATCCCTCGCGCGGTGCTAGAAGAGGGGTGGAGCGCGCCACACTCGCCGAGTCGCAGGCGCGCGTGCGGACCGCGCTATACCAGCTGCGTCAGGAAGTGAGCGACGCGTACTTCACGGCGCTTCTCCTCCGCGCGCAGCGCTCGGAGCTCGAGACCACGGTGGCCGATCTCGAGGCGCGGCTGCGGCAGGCGCGCGATCGCGTGCGCGAGGGGAGCGCTCTCCCCAGCGAGGAGGCCACGCTCGAGGCAGAGCTCCTTCGGACCCGTCAGTCGCTCGCCGAGCTGGATGCCAACCGCGGTGCGGCGCTCGAAGTGCTGGGCGATCTCACCGGCCGCCCCATCGCCGGGTCGGACTCGCTGGCGCTCCCCGATCTGGCGGCCGAAGTGAAGCGTGCGCGCGACTCGTTGAACGCGTTGCGCGCACGCCCGGAGTACGAACAGTTCGCGCGAACCCGCGACCTGCTCGAGCGCCAGGAGAATTCGGCCGCGGCGCAAAACGAGCCACGAGTATCGGCATTCGCGCGCGCCGGTTATGGCCGTCCCGCGCTCAACCCGCTCGGCACCGAGTTCGACGAGTACTGGCTCGCCGGCGTGCGCGTGGAGTGGTCACCGTGGAATTGGGGGAGCACGCGGCGTGCGCAGGAGGAGCTGGCGCTCCGGCGACAGATAGTGGCCACCGAGGAGAGCGCGTTCACCGAGCGGATCCGCCGCGGTGTGGCGGGTGACCTTGCCGTTGTGGACCGGCTGGAGAAAACCCTCGCCGCCGACGATACGATCATCGTGCTCCGCGAGCGCGTACTGAACGAGACGCGAATCCGCTTCGGCGAGGGAGTGGTGACCTCGGCCGAGTACGTGGACCGCGAGACCGATGCATTGAACGCGCGCCTGGCACGCGCCACCCATCGCGTGGAGCTCGAGCGAGCCCGCGCCCGTTTCCTCACCCTCACAGGAGTCGAGGTCCGGTGATGCCAACCATCGACATCGCGTACCGGCGCCTGACCACCAACAGCCGCGCGCCGCTCGGTCGCATCGCGGCGGCGGCGACCCTCGCGGTCGCGCTCGTCGCCTGCAACAACGCCGCAGAGCCCGATGCGTACGGCAACTTCGAGTCGATCGAGGTGGTGGTGTCGGCACAGACGAGCGGCCAGATCCAGCGATTCGCCCCCGTGGAGGGAATGCACCTCGAGCGGGGGGATGTGGTGGCGCTCATAGACACCACCCAGCTCGCGCTCGAGCGTGCGCAGTTGGTGGCGCAGCGCGCCGCCGTGAGCGCGCGTCGTGTCGAGGTGGGCGAGCAGCTCGGCGTCCTGCGAGTGCAACGCGACATAGCGCAGCGCGCCTACGAGCGCGCGCAGCGGCTGCACGCCCAGCAGGCGGCTACTACCCAGCAGCTCGACCAGGCCGAGCGCGATTACAAGACGCTCGTCGCGCAGATCGATGCTCTCGAGGCGCAGCGCACGAGCGTGACGCTCGACGTGGCATCGAACCAGGCACGCGTGGAGCAGATCGCCGACCGGCTCGCGAAGAGCCGCGTGGCGAACCCGAGCACCGGCTCGGTGCTCGCCGTGTACGCGCGCGCCGGAGAGGTGGTACAGCCTGGGCAGCCGCTCTACAAGATCGCCAACCTCGACACGCTCGACCTTCGCGCGTACATCACCGGCGACCAGCTCGCGTCCGTGCGGCTGGGGGAGCGGGTGGCGGTGCACGTGGATCGCGGCGACGGCGAGCTGGCGAGCATCGCCGGCACGGTCACGTGGGTGTCGTCCACCGCGGAATTCACGCCCACTCCGGTGCAGACGCGCGATGAGCGCGCCGATCTCGTTTACGCGGTGAAGATCCGCGTGGCGAACCCGGACGGTGCACTCAAGATCGGGATGCCGGCCGACGTCAGCTTCGGCGCGGCTCCGACCGACACCGCGCGCGTACCAGTCGAGGAGAGCCACAGGTGAACGCCGCGGCGCCACCGCTCATCGTGCAGGGCGTCGGCAAGCGCTTCGACGGCGTCGTCGCGCTCGAGAACGTATCGCTCGAGGTCGCGCGCTCGGAGCTCTTCGGCCTCGTGGGCCCCGACGGCGGAGGGAAGACCACCCTCTTCCGAATCCTCACCACACTTCTCCTTCCCGATACGGGGAGCGCCACAGTGCTGGGGCTCGATGTGGTGCGCGACATGTGGGCGATCCGCTCTCGCGTGGGCTACATGCCCGGCCGCTTCTCGCTCTATCCGGATCTCAGCGTCGAGGAGAATCTCCGCTTCTTCGCATCGGTCTTCGGCACCACGCTCGAGGAGGGATACGAGCTCATAGCACCCATCTACAGGCAGATCGAGCCCTTCCGCGACCGCCGTGCGGGCGCACTGTCAGGCGGGATGAAGCAGAAGCTCGCGCTCTCCTGCGCGCTCGTCCACCGCCCCGACATCCTCTTCCTCGACGAGCCCACCACCGGAGTGGACGCGGTCTCTCGCCGCGAGTTCTGGGATCTCCTCGACTCGCTGCGAGACTCGGGGCTGCCCATCCTGGTCTCCACTCCCTACATGGATGAGGCGAGCCGTTGCGACCGGGTAGCGCTCATGCAGCAGGGGCGCATCCTGGCCATCGACGCACCCGAGGCGATAGGAGCGCGCTTCCCCGACCGGCTCTTCGCGATCCGCGGACGTGACCGCTACGCGATGCTTCAGGCGCTGCGCGGCTACCCGCACGCGGTATCCACCTTCCCCTTCGGCGACGAGGTGCACTACAGCGACTCACGCACCGACGCCGACCCGGATGCGACAGCGAATGAAGTGCGGGGCTTCCTCCGCTCGAAGGGTTTCGCCGATGCGGAGGTGGCGCCGATAGCGCCGGGGATCGAGGACACCTTCATGGCGCTGATGGGCGCGCCAGAGGTGGCTGCGTGACGCTGGCCATCGACGTGCACGAGCTCACTCGCCGTTTCGGCAGCTTCACGGCGGTGGATTCGATCACCTTCCACGTGGAGGAGGGCGAGGTCTTCGGCTTCCTCGGCGCGAACGGGGCGGGGAAGACCACCGCCATCAAGATGCTCATAGGGCTTCTCGCGCCCACATCCGGAAGGGCGAGCGTGGCGGGCTTCGACGTGCTCACGCAGGCGGAGGAGGTCCGCCGGCACATCGGCTACATGAGCCAGCGTTTCTCGCTCTACGATGACCTCACGGTGCGCGAGAACATCACGCTCTACGGCGGGATCTACGGATTGAGCGATGCGCAGATCCGCGAGCGGGGCGACGTGCTCGTTCGCGACCTGCAGCTCGGCGAGTCCGCCGACGAACGGGTCTCCGCGCTCCCGCTGGGCTGGAAGCAGAAGCTCGCCTTTTCGGTGGCCATCCTGCACCAGCCGGCGGTGGTATTCCTGGACGAGCCCACCGGTGGCGTGGACCCGATCACCCGCAGGCAGTTCTGGGAGATGATCTACGCCGCCGCCGCGCGCGGGACCACTGTCTTCGTCACCACGCATTATCTCGACGAAGCCGAGTACTGCGACCGCGTTTCGATCATGGTGGACGGGCGGATCGCGGCGATGGGCGCTCCCGAAGAGCTGAAGCGGGAGAATGACGTGGCCACACTCGACGAACTGTTCGTGCGGCTGGCGCGCCCGGATGATGGCTCGGGTGCCACGACCAATCCGCCGGCCGCTCCGGGGCGGCGCTGAGGAGAGGAGCTCATGGCACTCCGCGCTTCCGCGCTCTCCGCGTTCATGGCGAAGGAGCTCCGGCACATCCTCCGCGATCGCCAGACGCTCATAATACTTCTCCTCCTCCCGCTGGCGATGGTGGTGCTCTTCGGCTTCGCGCTGCGGACCGAGGTTAACCACATCCGTACCGTCTTCGTGGATCCGGTGCCCGACTACGCCACCACCGCTCTGCGCAATCGCTTCCTGGGCAACGGCCGCTTCGACCTGGTGGCCAATGCCGGCACGGTCGCGGCGGTCGGGCCGCTCTTCAGGCGCGGGGATGCCGACGTGGCGGTGGTGTTCGAGCCGGGCTTCGCGAGCCGCGTCGCCGCTGGGATGCCGGCGCGGGTTCTCGTCATCAGCGATGCCTCCGATCCCAACACGGGAAGCAGGATGCAGGCATACGCCCGCGCCGTGATCGCGAGCTACCAGGCCGAGCTGGGCTCGGCCGAAGGCGGGGTGCGGATAGTGACACAGACGCGCATGCGCTTCAACCCCTCGCTCGAGAGCGTGAATCTCTTCGTGCCGGGGCTGATAGCGCTCGTGCTCACTCTGGTGACCGCGCTCATGACCGCGATCTCGCTCTCGCGCGAAAAGGAGCGCGGCACCCTCGAGATCCTGCTCGTCTCGCCACTGCGCCCCTGGCAGATCATAGTGGGAAAAGTTCTTCCATACCTCGGGCTCGCTTTCGCCAACGTTCTCACCGCGCTGCTGGCGGCGTGGATCATCTTCGGCATCCCCTTCCGCGGGAGCATCACCTTGCTGCTCCTCACCTCCACGCTCTACGCGATGGTGGGCCTGGCGCTCGGCGTGTTCATCGCTGCACGGACCAACTCGCAGCGTGCCGCGATGCTCGGAGCGATGGCGGGTACCATGTTGCCGACCACGCTCCTCTCCGGGATGATCTTTCCGATCGCGAGCCTCCCGGGCTGGCTCCAGCCGGTCACTCTCATCATACCGGCGCGCTGGTTCATTGTCATCGCGCGCGGGATCATGCTGAAGGGCGTGGGGGTGCAGTACCTGTGGGAGCCGATCGCCGTGCTCGTGGTGATGCTCGTGGTCCTGATGCTCGTCGCGATTCGCAGCTTCAGGCCGAGGTTCGCCTGACCATGCGCGCACTCCGCTTCCTTCTCCGCAAGGAGTTCCTGCAGATCTTCCGCGATCGCACCATCGTCACGATGCTCTTCGTGATGCCGCTTGCGCAGATGCTCATACTCGCCAACGCGGCGACCTTCGAGGTGAAGAGCGCTCGGCTGTACGTGGTGGATCACGATCATACGCCCATGTCGCGCGGCGTGGTGGAGCGGCTCGTGGCTTCGAGGCGCTTCGTGCCCACCGGCGCGTCGCAGTCGCAGGCGCTCGCCGACGAGGCGATGCTGGGCCGCAAGATAGACGCGATCCTCGTTATCCCCGATGGTTTCGAGCGCGACATCGTGCGCAGGCGTAGCGCGCCGGTGCAGCTCGTGCTCAATGCGGAGGATGGTGCGGCTGCCGCGGTCACGCAGTCATATGCCAGCCGGATCCTCGCCGACTACTCGGCGGAGCTGGGCGCCGAGGTGAGCCCGATGCTCGCTTCGGTGGGAGCGCGGGTGGAGGCGCCGCCGCGGCATGGCAGCGGCACGATCGATGTGCGCCAGCGCGGTTGGTACAACGCGGAGCTCGACTACACAGACTTCATGGTTCCCGGGATTCTCGTCGTGCTGGTGACGATGGTGGGTACGCTCCTCACGGCCATGAACATCGTGCGCGAGAAGGAATCGGGCACCCTCGATCAGCTCAACGTCACCCCGGTACGGCGATCCACCTTCATCGCGGCCAAGCTCATCCCGCTCTGGAGTCTCGCACTGCTCGATCTGGCGCTCGGCCTTTTTCTCGCGTGGCTCGTTTTCCATGTGCCGATGCGCGGAAGTCTCGTGATAGTGTTCTTCGCCGCGGGGGTCTACCTGGTGGCGGCGTTGGGGATCGGCCTGTGGATCTCGACAGTGGCCGAGACCCAACAGCAGGCGATGTTCGTGACCTTCTCCATCATGCTCATCTATATCCTGATGAGCGGGCTCTTCACGCCGGTGAGTGGGATGCCCGAGTGGGCGCAGTGGATCGCGGAGGCGAGTCCGATCACGCACTTCGTGCAACTCATGCGGGAGGTGCTGCTGAAGGGCGCGGGGCTGGCGGACGTGGCGGGGCAGATCGGGATACTGGCGATCACCGGTGTGGTGGTGCTCACGCTGGCGGTGCTGCAGTACCGGAAGACGTCCGCGTGAGCGGGGTCGGCCGGACTGTCCAATGATTCTGCGGGTTGCCGGCGCCCGAGCTTCGGCGTATTCTACAATGTAGAAACTCCCCGGCCGATCACGTCGTAGGTGGAGTATGCGCGCTCCCCAGGACACTCGTCTGCGCCGGTCGCTCCCCCGGCTCCCCATGGCGCTTCTACGCCTCCTCCTCCCGCGCGCCGAGCGCGGCGAGGTGCTGGCGGATATCACCGCCGAGTACGCGGAGCACGCTGCGCGGGCTGGCCGCGCCGAAGCGCGGCGCTGGCTCTGGCGCCAGGCAATCCACTCGGCGCTCCCGCTCCTCGGTTGGAGCTGGTGGCGCGGCTGGACGGGTTTCGAACCGCGCGCCAACGCCTACCGACCCGGGGGATCGATGCTCAGGAATCTCTTCGCTGATGCCCGCTATGCCGCGCGACGGCTGCGCGCGCGTCCCGTCTACACATTGGTGGCGGTGCTCACTCTGGGGCTGGGTATCGGCGGCACCGCCGCGGTATTCGGCATCGCGCGCCCGCTCATGTTCGAGCCGCTCCCGTACGCCAACGCGAGCGAAGCAGGCACGTTCTGGATGCCGGGCTGGTGGACGGAGGAGGAGTTCCTCTACCTGCGCGGCAACTTCCCCGGCTTCCGCGCCGTGGGCGCCTACCGGCCGGGCGATGTGACGCTGCGCCAGGGAGACGCCCCGGCGCGCCTCATTCCCGGCATTACTTCGACGTCGGAGCTGTTCGATGTCCTGGGCGCGCACCCCTTCATCGGCCGCGGCTTCCGAGTGGGCGACGACGCCCAGGGCGCCGAGCCAGTCGCGCTGATCAGCTATGGCCTCTGGCAGGAGCTCGGCGGTCAGCCATCGATAATCGGGACCCGGTTGATGCTCGATGGCGCCCCGCAGACGGTGGTGGGTGTGATGCCGCGCGGCTTCTGGTTCCCCGATCCCGCAGTGCGCATCTGGCACACCAAGCCGCTCGATCCACAGGGGAGAAACGGGAGCTATACGCTCGTGGGTCGCGTGGCGCCCGGCGGCGATGTTCGCGAGATGGGCCCCCAGATCCACCGCCTCACCGAGATGATCGGCGAGCGCTTCGACTACGAGATCGGGGCTGACAAGACCCAGAACGCGGTTCTCACGCCGTTGCGCGATGCGCTGGTGGGCTCGATGCGCCCAGCGCTCGTGGCGACGTTCGTGGCGATGGGGCTCATTCTCCTGATCGCCTGCGCCAACGTTGCCGCCCTCATGCTCGGGCAGGTGGAGGGTCGAGCCTCGGAGCTGGCGGTGCGCTCGGCGCTCGGTGCGGGTCGCGGCCGGCTGATGCAGCAACTCGTCGTCGAAGCCGTGCTGGTGGGCATCGGCGCGGGACTGCTCGGCGCGGGGCTCGCCGCCGCCGGATACCGCGTGGTCGCGGGCGCGCTTCCCATAGGCGCCTGGGCCGAGAACGCCTCGTTCGACTGGAGCATCTTCGTTGCCGCGCTCGTGATCGCGCTCGTGGCCGTTCTGCTGGTGGTGCTCGTACCCGCGGTGTCGCTCTGGCGCGGCGATCTGCGCGGCACTCTCACTCGTGCGCGCACTGGAGGAATCCAGGGGCGTGGAGGACGGCTGGAGCGCGGGCTCGTAGTTGCGGAGGTCGCGCTGGCGATGCTGATCGCTTCGGCGGCCGCGTTGCTCGTACGCAGCGTCACCAACCTGTACGCCATCGATCCCGGTATCACCACGGAGGGGGTCGCGGTGGTGGACGTGGTGTCGAGCACCGGGATGGCGTCAGCGGAGCGTCAGCAAAAGGTCGATGAGCTGGTACGCTCTCTGGAGTCGCTCCCCGGCGTGCGCTCGGTGGGCGCGGCGATGAAGATCCCGCTGCGCGGCGGGGGCGACAGCTTCGGCATAACCGTAGAGGGGAACCCCGATGCAGCGCGCACCTTCACCTACTTCCGCATCGTCACGCCGGACTACTTCGAGACGCTGGGAATCAAGCTGCGCGGCGGCCGCACGTTCGACGCGTCCGACCAGCCCATCGCCGACGACGACAGCACGACGGAGATGTCCGTGGTGGTGAACGAGGCGTTCGTGAAGAAGTACTTCCCGGATGGAAGTGCGATAGGACGACGCATGGGCGGCGGCTTCAGCTCGCCGCAGCGCGTGGTGGGCGTTGTCGCCAACGTCGCCGAGGCCGCGCTCACCGACTCGGCGGCTCCGGTGCGCTACTACCTGGCGGGCCAGGCGCCCTGGTTCGGAAACTCGGCCACCTTCGTCGTCCGCACCACGCGCCCTGGCGATGCGGCCGCGGTGCTCGACGCGGCGCGCCGCACCGTGCAGCAGGTGGCGCCGGCGTTCGCGGTGCAGGGGACCACTACCATGGAGAGAGTGCTCGACACAGCCGTTGGTCCTGCGCGCCAGGTCATGTCGCTCCTCACCCTGCTCTCGGCGCTGGCTCTGGTGCTCGGTGCGGTGGGGATTTACGGAGTGATCTCTCACTTCGCCGCGCGACGCCGGCGCGACTGGGCGATTCGCGTGGCGCTCGGGCTCCCCGGCTCGCGCGTCGTCACGCACATCGTCGGTCAGGGCGCGGCGCTGGTCGCCGTCGGCATCGCATTGGGCGCCCTGGGAACCGTGGTGCTGGCTCGACTGCTGACATCGTTGCTCTTCGGCGTGGGCACGGTGGATCCGCTGGCCTTCGCGGCGGCGAGCGTGGCGCTGCTCGTCATCGGAGTCGCGGCGGCATCCATTCCGGCGAGGCGAGCGGGAACGGTGGACCCGGCGCTCGTCATGCGTGAACAGTGAGCCCGAGGCATCCATCGATGACCGACACCTCCCCGATTACCGACTCTCCCTTCGCTCCGCTCGGCGTGCTCGAGGAGCAGGTGGTGGTAGCCGTCCTTCGCACGCGCGGTGAGGCGTACGGCATGCAGGCGCGCCGCGAGATCGAGCGCGTCACGGGCCGCGAGCTCTCGATCGGCGCTGTCTACGCGACGCTCGATCGGCTCGAGGCGAAGGGGCTGCTCACTTCCGGTCGCGTCGTGGACGACAATTCGTCACGCCGGCTGTTCGCCGTCACCCCCGAAGGTGCGCGTGCGCTGGCCGACACACGCGCGATGCGCGAGCGGCTCTGGCACGGAGTAAACGTGCGAGAGCTCCTCGCACTCGCGCGGGCGTGAGAGCGCGCTCGGATGTAACCGCGGCTTTTCAGCGGTAGGCGTGTGTAGCCGGGCTCCTTCGGAGCCCTTCCTTCACAGCTCCGCGCCCGGCCGCAACTCCGCATCGGTTTCGCGACCGATGCGCGCTACGATTTCCGGAAGCGCTTCGACGTCGGCGAGCGTCGTGTTGAAATTCACAATGCAGGCGCGCAGCACGTAGCGATCGCGGATCACCGCGTTGGAGACGAACGCCTCGCCGGATAGCTGGCTGCGCTCGAGGAGCTCCTGGTTGAGCGTATCGAGGTAGCGCTCGACGTGCTCGTCCCCGATCCGATCGCGCAGGTCGCGCGGCACGTAGCGGAAGGTGGAGATGCTGAGCGCCAGCGTGAACGGCTCCAGCTCGGGGTGCTCGCTGACCGCTCCGTGCAGCTTCTCCGTGAGGCGAATGTCGTCGCCGATCATCCGGACGTAGCCTTCGCGTCCCACCTGACGGAGCGCGAGCCACACCTTGAGGGCGCGGAAGCCGCGGGAGTTCTGCGGGCCGAGGTCCACGAAATTCGTCGCCTCCTGCCCGAAGTGGTAGTACGGCGGGTGGTAGGAGAACGCCTTCCGTAGCCGCCCGGCGTCGCGGACGAGCACGCATCCCGCCTCGAGCGGAGCGTAGAGCCACTTGTGCGGGTCCATTGCCACCGAGTCTGCCATCGAGAGCGAGCGAAGCTCGTCGGGCGCGTCCGGGAGCGCCGCGGCGAAGGCCCCGTAGGCGCCATCCACGTGGAACCAGATCTTCTCGTGGCGGCAGAGCTCCGCTATCTCCGTGAGCGGATCCACGGCGCCAGTGCTCACCGAGCCCGCAGTCCCCACGACCATCATCGGCAGCTCGCCGGCCGCTCGATCGCGCTCGATGGCCGCGCGCAGCTCGTCGACTCTCATGCGCAGATCGGCGTCGGTGGCGATCCAGCGGACGGAGTCGGTTCCGAGCCCCGCGAGGTCGGTGCCCTTCTGCAGCCAGGTGTGCGTCTCTTTCGAGGCATAGATGCGGAACGCCCGCGCGCCATCGCCGGCCACCCCGCGTGCGCGCACGTCCCACTCCGCTGCAGCCGCGCGCGCGGCGAAGAGCCCCACCATATTCGCCATGTTGCCGCCGCTGACGAGCAGTCCGCCGCACGACGTGGGGTAACCCACCAGCTCCGCGATCCAGCGTATGGTCTGCGCCTCGATCTCGCTGGCCATCGGCGAGAGCCGCCACGCGCCCACGTTGGGGTTCACGGCCGCGGCGAGGAGGTCGGCAAGCATGCCGATCGGAGCGGGCGAGGAGGTGATGTAACCGAAGAAGCGCGGGTGTCCGTTGAGGAGCGAGTGCTCGTAGAGGAGGCGGGCTGCGTCGTGGAGGAGCTCGGCCGCGTCGCACCCCGCGTCGGGGAGGTGGGCGGCGGCATCGAGCGCGCTCCGGATCTCTTCCGGCGATTCTCCGTGGGTGACCGGCCGCTCCGGTACCGACTCCAGGAAGGTGGCTATGGAGTCCACCAGTGCGTGACCCGCGCGGCGGAACTCCTCCGCGTCCATGCGGAGCGGTGCCTCGCGGTGCAAGTCGGGGCGGCGGTCGGCGTGCGGCCGAGCGGACTGTCGATCAGTGGCAGAGCTCATGTTCTATCCTCCTGGCGAACAATGTAGCACGGCGAGTGCCCTCCGACTTCCGAATTCCTGCTCGGTCTGTCGCGGTCCGCGGATGGCGCGGACATCCCCGGCGCTCGGCTGGCCGGCGCTGCCACACCGCACCCCCTTGTGTCGCTGGTTAGCATATGCTAACTATACTGACATGACGCCGCCACTGCCGTTCTACGTTCGCGAGGAAGATCCGCCCGCGAAGCGCGAGATCCTTCGCGCGGCGCTGGAGCTGTTCAGCGAGCGCGGACTGGCCGCTACCACCATCCGCGACATCGCCGACGAGAGCGGCTACACCAACCCGGCGCTGTACAAGCACTTCGCCGGGAAGGATGAGCTCGCGCTCTACCTCTTCGAGCTCTGTCACGCTCGGGTGTGGACCGCGTGCGAGGCCGCTCTCTCGTCGGCGGATTCGTTCGACGAGAAGCTCGAGGCCTACGTCGAGCGCTGGCTCCAGTTCCTCGACGAGGAGCCGGAGGTGATAGCGTTCCTCTCCGACAGCGCGCGCGCTCTCTGGCCGAGGGCGAAGCGCACCGTGCGGCGGAGGACCATGATCGGGCTCGCGAGGTCGCTCGCGCTCGAGTCGCCAGGGGTGCGGAAGGCGGCGGCCGGCGGCATCGATCCGGATGTCGCCGCGGCGAGCATAGAGGGGACGCTGGCCGAGCTGGGGCGGATGATCCAGGTGGGTGTCATCCCGGGGCCCGCGCGGCGCTGGCACGGCGAAGTGGTGACTCTCCTCCGCGGGCTCATCGCCTGATTTTTTTTCGCCTCAGTGGTTAGCAACTGCTAACTACACGAACCGTCCTCGATATGGAGGTGTTCCATGTTCGCAGTAGATCACGCCGCGACAGCGCTGATCATCAAGCGCCGCTATCCCACGGTGCACATCGCGCCCATTCTCGTGGCCGTCCAGGCGATGGAACTCGCCTGGGTGGCGCTCAACTTTGTCGGCATCGAGCGCACCAACACCGAGACGACGGTGCGGAGCGTCGCCGACATCCACCTTTCGTACATGCCGTACTCGCACTCGGTAGCGATGGCGCTCGGTGTCGCCCTGCTCGCATGGCTCACGATCGAGCTCGGCTTCGGCCGGAAGGCACTCGGACGTGCCGTGGGGATCGGAATCGCATCGCATCTCGTGCTCGATCTGCTCACGCACGGCCACGACATCGTGCTATGGCCAGGGCTCGACTCGCCCAAGCTGGGGCTCGGCCTCTACGCTGCCGCCCCCTTCGTCGCATTCCTCGTCGAGATGGCGTACGGCATCGCGTGCTGGCGCATCTACCGCGGCGGGGCAGGGCTCCTCGCCCTCGTCGTACTCGGCAACGTCGCGAACCTCTCGCTGCTTTCGGCGGCGGTCCCGGGGCCGGAGGCTTTCCTGGCTGGCAGACCCCTTCTCGTAGTGGGCCTCATCTTCGCGCAGATCGTCGTGACGCTGATCCTCACCGGTGTGCTCGCGAATCGCTCTCACTCGATTCTCCCCAATGCGCACGTCTATCGCGCTGCTGCCGAGTGATGCCTCCGGTGCCACGCGACAACGTCGCGCCACGCCCCGCTGCTCTGCATCCGGCACCCATGTCGGGCGCGTCGAGGCGCCTCTTTGACAGCGGTGGCCGACCCTGGCTCGTGTCTTGCGCCACAACGGCTGCTCGACGGTGTTCGTTCCGCTGCTGACCACGTGAACATCACCAGCAGGAGAGAGGATGGCGAGCTACGTGTCGTGTCGAGCGATGCCATTACGCGCGACCATGGGCTTCGAGATCATGCTCTCGAACCGTCTCGCGATTCCCGGCGCGTGATGGCAGATCTCTCTCGCCGCGACTTCCTCCGCTACGCCGCCCAGGCCGGTGCGGGCACCGCGCTCGGAGGGATCGCCGGTCTCGGACTGGCGCTCGCACCGGCGCGCGCAAGAGCGCAGGAGCTGCGCATCAAGGGGAGCAGGGCGATCCCCAGCATCTGCCCCTTCTGCTCCGTGGGATGCGCGACGCTCATCCACGTGAAGGATGGCGAGATCATCAACATCGAGGGCGATCCGCGGAGCCCGCACAACGAGGGGACGCTCTGCCCCAAGGGCGCCGCCATCTACCAGCTTCACAAGAACGTCAATCGTCCCACGGGCGTGCTGCACCGCAAGCCGGGGGCGAGCGACTGGGAGGTGGTGGATCTCGATTGGGCGATGGATCGCGTGGCCGAGCTGGTGAGCACGACTCGCGACGAGACCTTCATCGAGCGACTGCCCAACGGCAAGCTCGTAAACGCCACGCCGGCGATCTTCGCGCTGGGCGGCGCCACGCTCGACAACGAGTTCAATCACATCGCGCAGAAGTTCTGCCGCGGCTTGGGGATCATAGCGGTCGAGAACCAGGCCCGAATATGACATAGCTCCAGCGTCCCCGGTCTGGGGGCTCGGCTCGGCAGAGGCGCAGCGACCATGTATCCGCGCAGCATGGCACAGTCGGACTGCGTGGTGATCATGGGCTCCAACATGGCGGAGTGCCATCCGGTCGCCTTCCGCTGGCCTCTGCGCGCACGGCTCCACGGCGCCAAGCTCATTCACGTCGATCCGCGCTTCACGCGTACGAGCGCCAACTGCGACATCCACGCGCCCATCCGCGCTGGGAGCGACATCGCCTTCCTCGGTGGGTTGATCAACTACGTCCTGGCGAGCGAGCGCTGGAACAGCGATCCGTTCTTCCAGAGCTTCGTGTCCACGTATACGAACGCGGCCACGATCGTCTCGCCGGACTTCAAGGGGACGGAGGATCTCGACGGCGTTTTCTCGGGGCTCCAGAAGCGCGAGGAGGACGCCGAGTGGCCCTTCAGCGGTCTCACCGGGAGCTACGATCCGGCCAGTTGGCAGTACGCGGGTACCGCCACCCAGACGACGGGAGAGCAGGTCGCCTACACCGCGCGCGCCGGTGAGGCGAAGCAGCACCAGGGTCCGCAGGCAGCGACGCCGAAGCACGGCGGCGCGCCGGGAATCCAGATGGACGCGGGCACCACGGACGCGCCGGCAAAGTGGGACATCCTCGTGAAGTCGCTCCTCAAGCCGACGCCCAGGACGGATCCGTCGATGCAGGATCCGCACTGCGTGCTGCAGATCCTGAAGCGCCACTTCTCGCGCTACACACCGGAGGTCGTCGAGCAGGTGACGGGCTGCCCGCGCGACAAGTTCCTGAAGGTGGCCGAGACCATACTGGCGAATTCGGGCGCCGATCGCACCACGAGCTTCGCCTATGCGGTGGCATGGACGCAGCACACCGACGGCGTCCAGATGATCAGTTGCTGCGCGCTGCTGCAGCTGCTGACCGGCAACATGGGCCGCCCCGGCGGCGGCATCATGGCGCTCCGTGGTCACGCCGCGATCCAGGGATCCACCGACGTGCCCACGCTCTACCACTCGATCCACGGCTACATGAGCGCTCCGTCGGCGCTCAAGACTCACGACACGGTGCGCGATTACATAGCCACCGAGACCACGCCCACCGGCTACTGGGCGAACCTGCCGAAGTTCCTCGTCTCGTATCTCAAGTCGATGTATGGCGACGCCGCGCGGCCGGAGAACGATTGGGGCTACGACTGGCACCCGAAGATCTTCGGCGACTTCTCCCACATGGCGGTGATGGCGGCGATGGCGGAAGGGAAGGTCAAGGGGATGCTCTGTGTCGGACAGAATCCGGCGACATCGCTCAACGGCTCGGCCCAGCGCGCGGCCATGCGCAAGCTCGACTGGCTCGTGGTGAAGGACAACTGGCTCACCGAGACGGCCATGGCGTGGAAGAACGGGCCGGAGATCGAGAACGGCAGCATCAACGTAGAGGACATCAAGACCGAAGTCTTCTTCTTCCCGGCGACCCAGATCGGTGAGTACGAGGGGAGCTTCACCAATACCCAGCGGATGCTGCAATGGCACTTCAAGGCCACCGATCCGCCGGGCGATTGTCGAACGGACACCTGGTTCTACTACCAGCTGGGGAAGCGGCTCAAGCGCAAGTACGCGAACAGTGGGCTGCCCCGCGATGAGGGGTGGAAGAACCTCGTGTGGGACTACGATCCCGAGCCACAGATGGGACGCTCGCCGCACGCGACCGGCGAGGCGGACGAGCTGAAGATTCTGCGCGAGATCAATGGCTATCAGACCGCCGATCCGACGAAGCATCTGAGCGGCTTCGGCGAGTTGAAGGACGACGGCTCCACCACGTGCGCGAGCTGGATCTACTGCGGCGTCTTCCCTTCGTGGGAGCGCAATCTCTCCGCGCGCCGCGAGCCGGACCCGCCGGAGACTCCGGGCGCGGAGCTCAACTGGGGGTGGGCGTGGCCGGCCAATCGCAGGGTGATGTACAACCGTGCATCGGCCGATCCGTCGGGGAAGCCATGGAGCGAGCGCAAGCGCTGGATCTGGTGGGACGGAGATGCGGAGAACCCGCCCGACCCGGTCACCGGCCGCGCGCAGCCGCGGGGACGATGGGTGGGTTACGACGTGCCGGACTACACGCTCACGAAATCTCCCACGGCCCGCGCGCAGCCCGGCGGAATTGGTATGGATGCGATCGCGGGCACCGAGCCCTTCATCATGAAGCCCGACGGCAAGGGATGGCTCTTCGTGCCCTCGGGGCTCGTGGACGGACCGCTCCCCACGCACTACGAGCCGGCGGAATCGCCGGTGCACAACCAACTCTACAAGCAGCAATCGAGTCCGGTGTTCAAGTGGTGGGCTCAGGGCAAGGATTACAATCAGATCGCGCCCGTAGGCGACCCGCGCTACCCGTGCGTCATCACCACCTACCGTCTCACGGAACACTACCTCTCGGGCGCGATGAGTCGCTGGCTCCCGTACCTCGCCGAGCTGCAGCCGGAGCTGTTCATAGAGATCGGCCGCGACCTGGCGCGGGAGCGTGGGATAGAGAACCTGGATTTCGTCGTCGTCTCGAGCCCGCGCCACCGGATCCGGGCGAGAGCGCTGGTCACCAACCGCATCGGTGTGCTGAACATCGGCGGCAAGAAAATCCATCACGTGGGAATGCCCTGGCACTGGGGGTGGCAGGGACTCGCGGTGGGCGATGTCGCCAACGATCTCACGGCCTGGGTAGGCGACCCGAACGTCTCGATCCACGAAGGGAAGGCCTTCGTGTGCAACGTGGAGAAGGAGTGATGGGCTCGCGCTCCCTGCCGATCCTCACGCAGAATCCGGCGCGACCACCAGGTGGAGCGACGACGGAGCGCCCGCCGACCGCCGGTGGCGCGACGCCCCAGAGTGGTGCGACGGCTGCACCATCCGGCGCCCAGACCGAGCCGATGGGCTTCTTCACAGACACGACAGTCTGCATCGGCTGCAAGGCGTGCGAGGTGGCGTGCAAGGAGTGGAACCAGCTCCCCGCGCGCGGCGACGGCGGCGCGAATCTCGAGATGAGCGGCCAGAGCTACGACAACACGCTACGCCTGAGCGGCGAGACCTGGCGCCACGTCAAGTTCATCGAGCAGTTCCCGGAGCCGTACGAGGGGCGCTGGCTCATGATGAGCGACGTCTGCAAGCACTGCGTGCAGGCGCCCTGCCTCGAGGTGTGCCCCACGGGCGCGATCATCCGCACGGAGTTCGATACGGTCGTGATCCAGTCCGACACCTGCAACGGCTGCCGCACCTGCATAGGCGCCTGTCCGTTCGGCGTGATCGACCTCAACCACGTCTCGGGTACCGCGCAGAAGTGCACGCTATGCTACGACAGGATCAGCGTCGGCCTCGAGCCCGCCTGCTCCAAGGCGTGCCCCACCGACTCGATCCAGTTCGGGCCCATCTCCGAGCTGCGCAAGCGCGCGGCCGATCGCGTGGTACAGCTGCGCGAGCAGGGTGAGAAGGGCGCGTACCTCTACGGCGCCGATCCCCAGGGTCCATTGGGCGGCCTCAACGCGTTCTTCCTCCTCGTGGACGAGCCCGAGGTCTACGGACTGCCGCGCGAGCCGAAGATGCCCACACGCAATCTCGTGCAATCTTCTCTCTTTTCCACGATCGGCGCGGTGGCGATGACCTTCATCGGTGCGCTCGGACTGCGCGCCAGACGGATGAAGGATGTGGCCGACTCGAACACCGAGGGGAAAGAGTGATCATGCAGGGGAGCTTGCCCGACACCTTCTTCACCGAGCCGCCGCACTTCCGCTGGCTGATCATCCTGTACTTCTTCATCGGCGGAATCTCGGGCGGGGCGCTTCTCCTCGCGGGGCTCGTTCGGCTTTTCGGTCGCGTCGAGGATCGGCCCTTCGTGCGGCTCGCGAGCTACCTCTCCCTGGCGGGCGCGGTGGCGAGCGGCATCATCCTCATCGTCGACCTCGGTGTGCCGCTCCGCTTCTGGCACATGCTGGTACAGAGCAACACCGGCCTGCCGATGTTCAAGTGGTGGTCGCCGATGTCGGTAGGTGTGTGGGGGCTGCTCTTCTTCGGCTTCTTCGCCCTGCTCGCTTCGCTTGGGATGCTCGCGGAGGAGGGGCGGCCGGGGTGGCGCCGCTTCCGCTTCCTCGCCGAGCCGCCCGTCGTGACGATCGGCGCCATCGGCGGCATCATCGGAGGCCTCTTCCTCGCGGGCTACACGGGCGTGTTGCTCGCCGTCACCAACAGGCCGGTGTGGGCCGACTCGACGTGGCTCGGGCTCGTATTCCTGCTATCCGCAATCTCGACATCCATCGCCGCACTCCTGCTGCTCGCTCGCTGGCGATCAGTGGAATCGCCGTCCACGATCGCCTGGCTGCTCGGCTTCGATCGGATCGCGCTCGTCCTCGAGCTCATCGCGATCGTCATCTTCGTGATCTCGCTCGGCGGCGCGATACGAGCGATGCTCAACGTCTGGGGCGTGTTGCTGCTCGTCGGCGTGATCGGAATCGGCATCCTCGTCCCGCTGTTGATGCAGCGCGGGCGTGCGGTACACGACTTCGTGCTTTCGGCGACGCTCGTGCTCGTTGGCGGCTTCCTCCTGCGGATGGTGGTGCTGCTGTCGTCGGAGCAGGTACGCGTGCTCGGCACTCAGGTGCTGCGCTGATGCGGGCTGCGATTCGCGCCATGGTGCGCCCGATGATGTGCTCCAGGATCCGCTGTACGAGCGCCTCCATCGGTGCGCTGCTGCTCCTTGCGGGGTGCGTGAGCCCCGAGGCGCAGCGAGTGCGCGGCGGCGGGGCCGGAGCCGACATCGGCAACCGCACCGCGAAAGTTCAGCTGCACGGCGGCTCGCGAATGTATTCCAGGACCCCCTGTCTCTTGCCCAGAGCGATATGTCCAGGACCGTTACCCAGATCGGGACTCCCGGGAGACTTTCCGGATCCGCGCCCGAGCCGCCGATAGATCCCGCCTGGCAGCCCTGGCTGGACCTGCTCGGGATGGCGCTCGACGAAGCGAGCGATCCGTCGTGGGTTGCGGTCGAGCCGGCATCCGGCGAGCGGGAAGCGGGCGCGCCGCTCCTGCACGGAGCCGTCGCGCGGCTGGATGCGCGGCGCGCGAGTGATCTCGTGCACGGACTCGCCGAGCAGGTGGGGATCCTGGCCGCTGAGGAGATCGAGCCGACGCGACTCATCCGGGCCGCGATAGAGCGTGACGATGCGATCGTCGCGCGCATCGCCGAACGTGTGGGCGCGTCGCACGACTCGCTCACGGTGATAGCGCAGCTCTGTGCGATGCCCCTGCTGCACGCGGCCGCGCGGAAGCTCGATCCCGGCGTCCCCGCCGTATGGCAACGCGGCTACTGCCCGGTGTGCGGCGCCTGGCCATCGCTCGTGGAGATGCGCGGGATAGAGCGCGAGCGCCGGTTGCGCTGCGGCTGCTGCGCGGCCGACTGGCGGTTGCCGGTGCTGCGCTGCGCCTTCTGCGGCGAGCTCGATCATCATCTGCTTGGCTCGCTGATACAGGAGGGCGACGAGCAGCGGAGGCGTGTCGAGACGTGCGAGAGCTGCCATGGCTACCTCAAGGTCGTGACGACGCTCGGCGCGCTGCCGACACGCACGCTGGCGCTCCAGGATCTCGCCACCGTACCTCTGGACCTCGTGGCGCAGGAGCGCGGCTACGAGCGCCCGTCGAGAGCTGCCTGGCCGCTCCGGATGGGACTCCTCGCATGAGACTCACTCCAGCGGAGCTCTGTCGCGGTCTCCTCGGTGCGCTCGATGCCAGCGAGGGTCGCCGCCGGCGCCGGTCGCGCAACACCACCGCCGACTCCATAGGGATGGAGATCCAGCGCTCGCTGCTCGAGGGCGCGGTGCGGGACGCGCCCGATGCAGATGACTTCGAGCGCTGGCTCCTGGAGCAGTGTATCGCCGAGGGCGAGAGCGACGGCGCCACGCGGGCGATGGCGCTCTTCATCTGGCAGCAGTGGCTGTTCGCGTCGGAGGCCGATGGGTACCGGGAGTGGATCACTCGCGGTGCGCCGTCGGACGACAGGGAAAGGGAGGGGGAGAGGGACGGAGGGGCCAGCACGAAGGGAGAGTGGCAGTGCCCACGTCCGGCATGATGAGATTTCTTGCGCTGCTTCTGGCCGCCACGCTCCTCGCCGCATGTCGCAAGAGCGCCGAGGAGCGCGCGCACGACGCCCGGGAGCGCGCGGACGCCCATGCCCTGGTGGCGCGCAGCGAGATAGTGAGCACGCTCGCCTCGCCGCGCGCTCCGGGACGCATCATCTACGAGAAGCCGGTAGATCTCTCCTATGCGAACCTCAGGAAGACCCGTCCCGATCTCGACAGCGCCGGCCTCGCGCACGGCGCGCCGGCGGCAACCGAGAAGCAGCGCCCCCAGACGAGCAGGCGGTAGAGCCGGCCGATCGGCCCGGTACATCCTTGCCGGGCCCGAGAGCCGGGGCCGATATTGCAGCTGACTCCGCAGTAGCCACTGCTTCCGCCACTGGGGCCGTCGGCGATGGTTCCACGTCGCCTCGTCCTCCTCCCTGTCAGATAGATGGAGAGCCGCATGTCTTTGCGCGTATGCCGTCCATCCCGCCTTCGCCCGCTCGGGATGCGTCCACTCACAGTAATCGCCGCAGTGCTGGTAGCCGCCGCTCCCGCCGCGGCGCAGTCCGCGCCGAAGATCACCGCGGCCGACTACGATCGCGCGGTGCGCTTCCTCCGGCCCAACGTCGATCCGCTCGTGATCGGTGGCGACGTCATCGCACACTGGCTCCCCGAGGGCCGCTTCTGGTATCGCAACGAGGTGGTGGGCGGCCACGAGTTCATCATGGTGAATCCGTCCAGGAAGAGCCGCTCGCGCGCCTTCGATCACGCGGCGATCGCGGCCGCGATCTCGAAGGCGATGGACAGCACCTTCGGGGAGAAGAGCCTTCCCTTCCAGTCCTTCGACCTCGCGGCCGACAGGAAGAGCATCGAGTTCGACGCGGGGAAGAGCCACTGGCGGTGTGATCTCGCCGGCTCCGCGTGCACCAGACTCGGTGCGCGCGAGGAGCCCGAGCGGAGTATGCGCTTCCGCGGCGGCGGCGATGACGATGGCGGCGTGAAGTCGCCCGATGGGAAGAAGGTGGCCTTCATCCGCGACTGGAACCTCTGGCTGCGCGACGTGGCGACTGGCAAGGAGAAGCAGCTCACGACCGACGGCGTGGAGAACTTCGGCTACGCCACCGACAACGCCGGGTGGAAGCACAGCGACCGCGCGATACTCCTCTGGTCGCCCGACTCGAAGAAGATAGCCACGCAGCAACAGGACGAGCGCAACGTCGGCGACATGTACCTGGTGCACACGAGCAGGAAGGGTCACCCGGTGCTGCAGGAGTGGAAGTACCCGCTCCCGGGCGACAGCGTGGTGGCGATGTTGGAGCGTGTGGTGATAGACGTGGAGAGCGGGAAGGTGGTGCGTCTGAAGATGCCGCGCGACTACCACCGCGCCACGCTGGGCGACGACATCTCGATGGACGACTACCAGTTCAGCCCCGACGGCTCGAAGCTCGCGCTCGTCTCGTCCTCGCGCGATCACAAGTCGGCCACCTTCCGCATCGCCGACACCGAGTCCGGAGAAGTTCGCACGGTGTTCGACGAGACAAGCTCTACGCACTTCGAGTCGCGCACCGGGTGGCGCGTGCTGTGGGGGACGAACGAGTTGATCTGGTATTCGCAGCGCGACGACTGGGGGCAGCTCTACCTCTACGACCTGAACACCGGGAAGCTGAAGAACAAGATCACCGACGGCGAGGGTCCGGTGTCGCAGATCGTGAAGGTGGACGGGAAGGCGCGCACCGTGTGGTACGTCGCGCTGGGGCGCGAGCCGGGACAGGATCCATACTTCCGCCACCTCTACCGCATCGGTCTCGATGGGAAGCACGTGGCTTCGCTCACTCCCGAGATGGGCGACCACACGGTGCAGCTCTCGCCAGACGCGCGCTACATCGTGGACACATACTCGCAGCCCGACGTGCCGCCCGTGGTGGTGCTGCGCGATGCGAAGGGGAAGGTGGCGATGCAGCTCGAGAAGACCGACATCTCGCGCCTCCTCGCCATGGGTTGGAAGCCGCCGATCTCCGTGAAGATGAAGGGGCCCGATGGGAAGACCGACATCTACGGGCAGATGTTCGTCCCCACGAACCTCGACAGCACGAAGAAGTATCCCATCATCAACAACCCGTATCCCGGTCCGCAGAGCGGGAGCGTGGGCACGCGATCGTTCGCCGCGGCTCGCGGCGACCGGCAGGCGCTCGCGGAGCTCGGCTTCGTCGTGGTGACCATAGATGGAATGGGGACGCCCAACCGTTCGAAGTCCTTCCACGACTACTACTACGGGAAGATGGGGCGCGACAACACGCTGCCCAGCCAGGTGACGGGGATGAAGCAGCTCGGCGAGCGTTACAAGTTCATCGACCTGGACCGCGTGGGGATCTACGGCCACTCGGGCGGCGGCTTCGCCACGGCCGACGCGATGTTCCGCTATTCCGATTTCTTCGATGTCGGAATATCGGAGTCGGGGAACCACGACCAGCGGCAGTACGAGGACGACTGGGGTGAGCGCTACCAGGGGCTGCTCGTGCGCAACCCGGACGGGAGCGACAACTACGACCAGGAGGCCAATCAGAACCTGGCGAAGAACCTGAAGGGCCACCTCCTGCTCGCCCACGGCGCGGTGGACGACAACGTCCCGCCGTACAACACGCTCCTGGTGGTGGACGCGCTCATCAAGGCGAACAAGGACTTCGATCTGCTGATCCTGCCGAACGCGCGCCACGGCTACGGCGTGGACTCCGACTACATGATGCGCCGGCGGTGGGATTACTTCGTGAGGTGGCTGCTGAACACCGAGCCGCCGAAGGAGTACGACATCGGGTCGGCTACGCGAGTGGTGGGCTCGCGGTAGACGGCGAACGACGGGGTCAGGTCTGGAATCGTAACTACTCAGGTAGAGCTACTGCGGGCTGGAAGGGATGACCATTGAAGAGATCCCTGAGCACCTCGAGTGGGGAGCGACCCTGCTTACG
>DATCXR010000490.1:0-8834 GCA_036565685.1 Gemmatimonadaceae bacterium | reverse complement strand
GGGCGGCTGGAACGCGGCCGGAATGGACTCCGCGCACTTCGCCGAGCGACTGGGGCACGGGAGCGAAGGCGCTTACATCCTCGCTCTCCCGCGCGATCCAGCGTGGCCGGCCGCCGCACGTGCGTCGCTCGTGGCCGCGGCCCCCTGGCTCGCGCCAATCGGCGGCACGAACGCGATTCTTCCGCTCGTGGACACCCGGGAGACGCTGCTGATTCGCCGTGGGCGGGGTATTCCACGGATGACCATCCTGCAGGACGGCACCATCATCTTCGGCGCAGCCGCGAGCGCGTCAGTCGAAAACGCGCGTGGCAGGAGCAGACCATGACCTTTCGCGGCCGCCTCCTCGCCGCGATGGGTCTGCTCGCCGTCGTACCGTTGGCGGTGATCGCTTTCGGTGTACGCCGCGAGATGACCGACCGCCTCACCACGCAGTACGAGCGACGCGTCGACGGACTCGCCACCGTCGCGCAGGAGGACCTGGATCGCGAGAGCGCGTCCATCGCGAGCCGCCTCGCTGCGGTGGCATCCGCGCTCCGCGATGACAACAGCTTCCGACTCGGCGTCGTCAGCGGCGTCCCCGCGGAGCGCGAATACGTACTCGACTACGCCGCTCGCGCTATGAGCAGCGCCGGATTCTCGATGCTGCAGATCCAGGACGAGACCGGCCGCATCCTGAGCTCGGGACACTTCCGCAACGAATACGGCCGCCTCGAGCCGGAGCTCCCCGCGCTCCTCGTGAAATCAGGCGGCACGGCGCTCGTGAGCGCGCGCACACCCGAAGGTCCGATGCTCGTCCTCGCTGGTCTCGATTCTCTCTCCATCGGTGCCAGGCGACTTGCCGTCGTTGGCGGCATGCGCATGGATCGCGGCTTCCTGAGATCCATCGCACGCGGTGACGAGCTGGCGGTGACGTTGGTGACGGACGGCCCGCTTTTCTCTTCGGACTCGCTTCTCGAGAGCGACACCTCCTTCGCGACGAGCGGCGAGCTCCTCGTGGCGTCGCTGAACGTGCGGTACATCGGGACCAGCCCGCAGGGCGAGCGGCGCGCGGGCGAGGCGCGGATCGTCATCACGCATCCGACCACCGAGCTGCTCGCGCTCAGACGAAGCATAGATCGCTGGTTCATCGCTGCTATAGCGCTCGCTGTCACGGCGGCGCTTCTCCTCTCCGCCTGGCTGGCGGGGGCACTCAGCCGGCCGCTGCGCGAGCTCGCCGCGCGCACCAAGCGCGTGGACCTCGACCGGCTCGACACGAGCTTCGCCACCGACCGTGACGACGAGATCGGCGCGCTCTCCCGCACGCTGGGCGCGATGACGCGGCGTCTCCGCTCGAGCGCCGCCTCGCTGCGCGAGGCCGAGCGCCGCGCCACGGTGGGCGACCTCGCCCGCCAGGTGAACCACGACATCAAGAACGGTCTCGCACCCATTCGCAACGTGCTCCGCCACCTGGGCCAGGTCGCGGAGGACGATCCATCACAGCTCGCCAGCGTCTTCGGCGAGCGGCGCCACACGCTCGACGCGAGCGTGGCGTACCTGGACAACCTCGCGCGCAACTACGCGCGCCTCTCTCCGCGCCTCGACTCAAGGCCGTGCGACGCCAACGAGATCGCACGCCAGATCGCATCTGCCGCGCCCAGCGCGCCGAATGTGGAGGTGCACACGCGTCTCGCGAGCGCGCTCCCGAAAATCGCCGCCGACCCGCTCGTGCTGAGGCGCATCCTCGAGAACCTGGTGAGCAACGCGGTGGACAGTCTCGGCGCGAAGGGCGGGAGTGTCACCATCGCCACCGAGGGCGCCGCCGGGGGAGGCGTGCGTATCACGGTGACGGACACCGGGAGCGGCATGACCCGCGAGGAGCTGGCGCGCGCCTTCGACGACTTCCACACGACCAAGCAGGGCGGCACTGGGCTCGGTCTCTCGATCGTGCGCCGGCTGGTGACCGACCTCCACGGCTCCCTGCGCATCGAGACCGAGCCGGGCGTGGGCACCACCGCGATCGTGACGCTGGACTCCGCCCTGGGTGAAGCGCAGCTTCCGCGAGACGCATCACGGGAGAGATCGCGCACGTGACTTCGGTTCTGGTGGTAGACGACAACGTAGCGCTGGCCGAGCAGTACGCGTACGACCTGAAACGCGTGGGCGGGTACGACGTGCTCGTGGCATCGGGCGGCGACGAAGCGCTGGAGCTCATGGCCAGGGAGCCGGTGGACTGCGTAATCCTCGACCTCGAGATGCCGGGCACCGACGGCTTCGCGGTGCTGCGCGCGCTGCGCGAGCGTGGGAGCGAGGTACCGGTCATCGTCTATACGGGAACGGCCAGCTACGACCGCTGCGTGCAGGCGATGAAGCACGGCGCGTACAACTTCATCGAGAAGGACGAGCCGGTGGAGCGCGTTGCGCGCGAGGTGGAGAACGCCGTGGAGCGGCGCCGCATCCTCGACGAGGTCCAATCGCTGCGCAAGTACGCCGCGGACGAGAGCGCGCTGTTCGGCGACAGCCCGGCGATGCTGCGGCTCAAGAGCGAGATCGCCCGTGTGGCGCCGATCCCGAGTCCGGTGCTCATCGTGGGCGAGAGCGGCTCGGGGAAGGAGCTCGTGGCGCGCGATGTTCACCGCCTGAGCGGTGTCGCGCGCGAGCCCTTCGTGGCGGTGAACAGCGCGGCGCTCCCGGAGAATCTCGTGGAGAGCGAGCTGTTCGGACACGAACGCGGCGCCTTCACCGGAGCCGCCACGACGCGCAAGGGCGCGTTCGAGTCCGCCGGGAAGGGGACGATCTTCCTCGACGAGATCGGCGAGCTCCCGCTCGCCGCGCAGGCGAAGCTCCTCCGCGTGCTGGAGGAGCGGCAGGTAACCCGACTCGGGAGCAGCCGGCCAGTGAGCGTCCCCGCGCGAGTGGTTGCCGCCACGAACCGCGACCTCGACGAGGAGGTAAAGGAATCGCGCTTCCGGCGCGACCTCTTCTTCCGGCTCAACGTGCACGTGCTCCGCGTCCCGCCGCTGCGCGACCGGCTCTCCGACGTGCCGGTGCTGGTGGAGCGGATGGTGGCAGCGACGAGCGAGCGCTTCGGGCTGCGCCGCAAGGTGGTGCAGCCCGCCGCCATGGAGCTCCTCATGACGTACGACTGGCGGCAGAACAACGTGCGCGAGCTGCGCAACGTGGTGGAGCGGATGATCATCGCGGCCGACGGCGCGTCCATCGGCGCCGAGCACGTGCCGGCCGAGATCCGCGAGGAAGCGGGCGCGGCGGACGGCAGATCGGGCAGCGCGGCGGATGCAGCCGCGACCGCTCCCGCGGGCGCCCGCACCTTCCTCGAGCGCAAGGCCGAAGCGGAGCGACAGATCCTGGTTGCAGCGCTCGACCGCAACGAGTGGCACATCACGCGAACCGCCGCGGAGCTCGGCCTGGCCGACCACGCAAGTCTCCTGAAGATCATGCGCCGCCACCGGATCTCGCGCGACAGCTGAGTGCGCGAGAGCGCTGCGCGTAAGCCCACGACCGTGAAGTGCCGCGTCGGGGAGCGCAGATTCACCGGTGACGATGAAGATCGTGTCCACGTGGACGATGGAGTCTGACTTCGTTGCGCCCTGGGGCAATGGAGTCTGATCCCGTTGCGCAGGTGACGAGGAAGATCGTGTCCATGTGGACACGAGCAGGCCTCCGGAATCGTGTCCACGCGAACACGAAGCACGAACGATGACGTGATCAAGTACGTTAGCACATGGTCGGTAATCCTGCGCGTCGCCAGCACTTACACTTGTAACCATTTGCGACCTCTGAAATGGTAGACCGCTTGCCCTTCCCTGGCACCGCCAACCCGGCACACACCAGCGCTCGTAACGGCGAGCGCGCCACCGGAAGGAGTCAATCATGTCGCGCACACATCGCAGCACCCAGGCCGCCCGCATCGCGGGCGGCGCCATCACCGCCTCCGCACTGCTAGTCCTCGCGGCCGCCTGCCGCGACTCCGGGATCAAGCCGAGCGATGTCGCAGCCACCCCGCCGCAGCAGCCAGTGGTGGTCGAGCCCACCAGGGCGGAGGTCGTACAGCCCGAGAGCGGGAGCGTGATCCCCGCCAACGTCAGCTACGCCGACGCCGAGTCCACCTTCAGGACGAAGGACTACCAGAAGGCCGCGGAGATGTTCGACGTCTATACGAAGTCGCACGAGAAGAACCCCTGGGGCTTCTACATGCTGGGCCTCTCCTCATGGCGCGCCGGCCAGCTCGATCGCGCGAAGGCCGCCTTCGATGACGCCCTCGAGCTCGACCCGCGGCACGTGAAGAGCCTCGTGAACGCGAGCCGCGTCCTCCTGGAATCGGACAAGCCGGCCGAGGCGGAGGGCTACCTCGCCAGGGCGATCGAGATCGACCCCGCGTCGAGCGACGCCTACCGAGTGATGGGCCGCACGCAGGCGCTGCTGGGGAACGCGGACGACGCAGTGGAAGCGTATCGCACGGCGCTCGCGATCGACCCGGAGGACACGTGGTCGATGAACAACATGGGCCTGGTGCTCATCCAGCAGGGACGCTTCGAGGAAGCGCTTCGTCCGCTGGCGCGGGCCACCCAGCTCGGTGAGGGCACGGCGGTGTTCGAGAACAACCTGGGGATCGCGCTCGAGCGGACGGGCCACTACGGCGCCGCTGCCGAGGCGTACAGGGCGGCGCTCGCGGCCGACAGCTCCTACGGAAAGGCCGCGTCGAGTCTCGCCAGGGTCGAGGGCCGCGACGACGAGCCGGGCGTGGAGCCCATGACCGTGGCGGAGCTGGGCGACTCCTTCGCACAGGAGGTGACCCAGTGGAGCGAGCAGCGGGTATCCGAGATCGCGCCGCCCTCGGTAGAGAGCGACTCGGCAAAGGGCGAGTCGGTCAAGAGTGACTCGGTGCACGGCGTGACCACTGTGTCGAAGACCGATTCCACGATGCACTGATGCGCCGCGTTACCACGTGGGCGAGCGGGCGGTCCTTCCAGACGGGGGATCGCCCCTCTCGCATGGATGGTTTGCCCGAAACGCGGGCGCTTACCTTGCACTTCGACGTCTCGCGAGCGCGAGCGGATCGTCAACACTTTATCGGACGAGGGAAGCGGTGAGAGGAGCTCTGGCGGTCGTGGCGGTGGTGGTGCTCTCGGCGTGCAACTCCGGATCTGGAGACGTGGCTCGTGGCGCGGGGCTCGAGCCGGCTTCGCTCCCGGCGGCGCAGCGGGCGGAGATCTACGCGGCCGCCGCCAGCGGGTCGTTCGACATCGGACCATCGCTCATCCTCCTCGTCGACAGCACGATGCTCCCGCGCGATGCGGGCTACGGCGACGGCGGAAAGCTTCCTGATGATGTGCTGCAGGCGATGCTCCGCACCCCCGCCTTCCAGGGGACGTGCAAGCCCGTCCCCGACCGTGATCCCACGCGCGCGCCCACCTGCCCCGTGACCGACGCCGGCTACGCCGTGCGCGTGTCACCGATATTTCGAGCTTCCGGCGATACGCTGCTGGTATACGAAGCCGCGGATCGCTACGATACCAAGCGCTCCGGCGGTCACGAGCGCTTCCTCATGGAAGAGGCGTACAAGATGGTCCCGCGGGGCAGCGGTTGGCGGGTCGTGAGCAAGGCGCGCGTGCACGCTCCGTGACGCGGCCGCTGCGTCGCGCCGCTCGATGAGCCCCGCGCATGCCTCGACATACTCCCACGAACCGTCTACCTTGCAGTGGAACAGCAGCTCCGGCTGCGGGTACGCTGAATGTTCTCTACCCTTTCATTCCACCCTGAAACGAGGAGGTGATCCATTGTCTACTGACCCTAGTACGGCGCGGATCGCCGGGAGCCGCTAAGGCTCTATCGAAAGAGGTTGACCTTGCGACTCCGCGCCGCTCGGTCACGAGAAGCGGGGCCCGCCGTGCAAAAGGGAGCACGGCGGGCCCCGTCCTCATCCGGGGGTGCCTTTGCCCCTGCTCTCCGCGCCGCCTTCGGCAGCGGTCGTGAGCACGCCGCGCAGGACCTTCCACACGTTGTCCGCCACCACCTCCGCCCCCTTTCGGTTGGGGTGGATGGCGTCGGCCTGGTTGAGCGAGTCCACGCCGGCCACGCCCGCGAGGAGGAATGGGACGAGCGCGGCGTGGTTGGCGCGCGCGAGCTCGGGAAATACCTCCCGGAACTCCGCGGTGTATCGCGCACCGAGGTTGGGCGGCGCTTCCATCCCGGCCAGGACTATCCGTGCATCCGGATGCTTCGCTCGAACGGTGTCGATGATTCCCTGGATGTTCTCGCGCATTGCAGCCACGCCGAGACCGCGCAGTCCGTCGTTGGCGCCGGTTTCGATCACGACCACACTGGCGGGGGAGCGCATGAGCCAGCCGATGGACTTCAGCGCACCGGCCGAGGTCTCGCCGCTCACACCCGCGTTGACCACCCGGTAGTTTAGTCCGAGTGAATCGATCTTCTTCTGGATCAATGCGGGGTATGCTTCGTCCGGATCGGTGAGACCGAGGCCGGCCGTCAGACTGGTTCCCACGAATACGATCGTCGGCCGCTCGTCGCCCGGTCGTTCGGCGGACGGCTGGCTGTTGGAGGATCGCTCCACCGCTGCGGAGGCTGCGCTTCCCTGCCCCCTGGAATCGGCCGCTCCGCCGTCGCTCTTCCCGCAGCCGACCACGACCCAGGCCAACGCGAAACAACTCAACATCGAGCGCATGCTAGTCGCCCGTAATCTGACCAAATCGTACCCCAGCGGTGGTGGCATTCTCACAGTCCTGCGCGATGTCTCGTTCGTGGTGCCCCAGGGCGCGTTCGTCGCGATCGTCGGGCCATCGGGGAGCGGGAAGACGACGCTGCTCGGCCTCCTCGCCGGACTCGACATACCCACGAGTGGCAGCGTGTCGCTCGATGGCACCGACCTCGGCTCCCTCACGGAAGATGCCCGGGCACGGCTGCGAGGAGAGAAAGTTGGATTCGTGTTCCAGAGCTTTCAACTCATTCCGACGCTCAGCGCGCTGGAGAACGTTCAGGTACCGCTGGAGCTGCGTGGCGACTCGCACGCGGGCACGAGAGCGCGCGAACTCCTCCAGCGCGTCGGTCTCGCGCCGCGCGCGCACCACTACCCCACTCAGCTCTCCGGCGGCGAGCAGCAGCGCGTGGCGATCGCGCGCGCCTTCGCCAACGCCCCGCGCGTGCTCTTCGCAGACGAGCCCACCGGCAACCTCGATTCCTCGACGGGCGAGCCGATCATCGCGCTCATCGAGGAGCTGAACCGCGAAGCGGGAACCACGGTGGTGCTCGTCACCCACGACCCCGGCCTGGCCGCGCGCGCGTCGCGCGTGATCCGGCTGGGCGACGGTATGGTTGTGCACGACAGCGAGCTGGCCGCATGAGACGCTGGCGCAAGCTCGCCTCGCTGGCGTGGCGCGACGCTCGGCCCGCACGCCGCCGGCTCCTCCTCTTCACATCGTCCATCTCCATCGGCGTAGCCGCGCTGGTAGCGATCGACTCGTACTCGGCCAACGTGGTGCGCTCCGTCGCGGACCAGTCGCGAGCCATCCTCGGAGCCGACCTCTCGCTCTCGTCGCGGCAACCGCTCACCGAGCCGATCATCCAGCTCGTGGACTCGCTGCGCGCCGCGGGCGCCGACGTGGACTACGCGACGAACTTCTCTTCGATGGCCGTGGTGCCGCGCCTCGAAGGAACGCGGCTAGTGCAGGTGAACGCCGTGGGACCGAAGATCCCCTTCTACGGCACGATGAAGACGGATCCCGCTGGTCTCTGGCGCTCGCTTCAGACGGGGCACAACGCACTGGTGGATGCGACTCTCCTCGCGGGGCTCGGCGCGCGTATCGGCGATACGCTGGTGCTCGGCAAAGCGCGCTTCGAGATCGCCGGTACGCTCGTCGATGTTCCGGGCGATGTGGGCATAGAGTCGGCGCTCGGACCGCGCGTGTACATCGCGCAGAGCTACGTGGATGAGACCGGGCTTCTCGGCTTCGGCAGCCGCGCCGAGTACGAGGCGCGGCTCGCGCTCCCACCCGGCATCGATGCTGACCAGTGGGAGTCCGCTCATCTCGGCACGCTGCGCGCCGAGCACGTGCGTGCGCGCACGGTGCGCGACACCGAGCGCTCGCTCACGCGCGGGGTGGATCAATTGCACAGCTTCCTCGGCGTGGTTGGACTCGTGGCGCTCCTGCTCGGCGGGATCGGCGTGGCCGCCGCCATTCGCGCGTACGTCGCCGAGAAGTCCGATCCGATCGCCGTGCTCCGCTGCCTGGGCGCCACGTCGGGGCAGGTGCTCGCGATATACCTGCTGCAGGCGGCCACTCTGGGATTGGCGGGTGCCGCGCTCGGTGCGGCGCTGGGCGTGGGGGCGCAGTTCGCTCTCCCGCTCGTGGTGGGCGACTTCATGCCGGTGGATGTGAGTCCCTCGTTAGAGCCGCGCGCCGTGATCGCGGGGATCGCCGTTGGTGTGTGGGTATCGACGATCTTCGCGCTCATCCCGCTCCTCGGCGTGCGGCACGTGACACCGCTGCAGGCGCTGCGTCGTGAAGACTCGTCGTCACCCGTGCGACGCGCCACGCGCGACCCGGCGCGCTGGGTCGCCGTCGCGGCGCTCATCGCGAGCGTGGTGGCGATCGCGATATGGCGTGCGGACGACGTGCAGCGCGGTGCTGCGATGAGCGCCTCGATCGGCGCGGTGATCGTCGCGTTGTGGCTGGCCGCGTTCGCGATCGCCTGGCTCGCCAGGCGTCTCCTTCGTTCGCACTGGCCCTTCACGCTCCGCCAGGGAGTGGCCAATCTCTACCGGCCGTCCAACCAGACGCGCGCCGTGATGCTGGCACTCGGCTTCGGCTCCTTTCTCATTG
>DATCXR010000488.1:0-19897 GCA_036565685.1 Gemmatimonadaceae bacterium | reverse complement strand
CGAGCGGGATGGGCAATTGCCCATCCCGCTCGACATTAACGACCTGACCCCGTCGTCTACCCAAGTAGAGTCGCGAGCCAACCTCCGATGTAATACCCCACCACCGCCACTCCCAGCCCCACCACGAACATGTCGAAGCCGGAGCGGAAGACGCTGCGGCCAGTGAAGATGGAGCGGGCGGCGCCCACGAGGAAGTGCGAGAGCATCGCGATCGCGAAGGAGACGATCATCGCCGGGAGGCCGCGCAGAACGAAGAAGGGGAATACGGGGATCAGCGCGCCGACCGCCGTCGCGAGACCGGTGACCCACCCCTCACGGAAGGGCGAGGTGGCCTGCTCGCCGATCTTCAGCTCCTCGCGCACGTGCTCGTCGAGCATCCGCTGCGGATCGGCCATCACCTCGGTGGCGAGCGCATAGGCCGCCTCGGCTTCCATCCCCTTCGCCTCGTAGATCAGCGCCAACTCGTCGCGCTCCACCTCGGGCATGAGCTCGATCTCGGTGCGTTCCATCGCGATCTCGTGCTCGTACACCTCCTGCTCGCTCTTGGCGGCGAGGTAGCCGCTCGAGCCCATCGACAGTGCGTCGGCCACCAGTCCGGCCACACCGGCCAGCACGATCGTCTCGTGCTGCTGCGTCGCGGTGGCGCCCACCACACCCGCCACGAGGCCGAAGTTGGCGGTGAGACCGTCGTTGAAGCCGTACACCACGTTGCGCAGGAAGCCGCCCGACTCCGCGCGATGCCACGGCTCGCTCCCGCGGCCGGCCATCTCGCCGAGCGTGCTCGCATGCTCCGCGGACTCGCGGGCGAGGAGGAGCGCCTCGTCCTTTCCGGTGCCGCTCTCGGGGAGCTGGCGGTGCATGCTCAGGTAGCTGCGAACCTCGCGCCCCTCTTCGGCCAGCAGGGTGGGGAGGAGGAAGCGTGGTCCGATCGTGCGACCGAGAAAAGCGAGTAGTCGCGCGCGACCGCTGGGGCGGAAGGGCTTAGGCGGGCGGCCCCCGCGAGTGAGCAGGTCGCCCCAGATCGCCAGGTGCCGATCCTCCACCGCGGCGAGCTTCAGATAGATGCTCTTCCTCTTCTCATCTTCCTCGGCCTCGGCGAGCACGCGGTAGAGAAAGGCCGCGTCAGCTTCGTCCTGCCAGTGCTCCTGGAAGAGATCAAGGTCGCCGCCGGCCGGCGGATTCGGGTGGGCTGTCGCGGTCATGACCCAATATCATCCGGCCGGAAGGAGCGCGGCAACCGCGCGGCGGTGCGGCGTTAGAACTCGATCTGCGCTCCGAGCTCGACCACGCGGTTGGGTGGGAGGCCGAAGAACTCCGTGGCAGCGCGGGCGTTACGCGACATGACCACGAAGAGCTTCTTCCGCCACCGTGCCATCGGCGAGTCCCCAGTCGGGATCAGCTGCTCACGACCCAGATAGTACGAGGTGTCCATCGGCCGGATCTTGATCCCCTGCGGCTCGCAGCACTCCATCACCTCGCGCACGCTCGGCGATTGCATGAAACCGTAGCCGGCGATGATCCGCCAGAACCCTTCGCCCAGCTGCTCCACCTTGGCGCGCTCCGACGTCGGGACTTCAGGGACGTCCACCGTCACGATCGAAAGGAGGATCACCTGCTCGTGGAGTACCTTGTTGTGCTTCAGGTGGTGCAGGAGCACGACCGGAGCGCCGCTGATGTCGGAGGTGAGGAAGACCGCGGTGCCCGGTACGCGCGGCGGCTTCCGGCGGCGCACATCCTCGAGGAAGAGGTCCATCGGAAGACTGGCACTGCGCAGCAGGTCGCGCAGCACGGAGCGCCCCCTCTTCCAGGTGGTCATCAGGGTATAGATGACGATCGCCACCACGATCGGGAACCAGCCGCCGGATTCGATCTTCACGACGTTCGCGCTCAACAGGGCGAAATCGATAATGAAGTAAGTAAGGAAGAACGCTCCCGTCCTGGCGAGCGACCACTTCAAGCTCACCTGACTCAGGACGCTGAAGAGGATCGTGGTGACGATCATCGTCCCCGTCACCGCCACACCGTAAGCCGCGGCGAGGTTCTCCGAGGATTGGAAGCCGACGACGAGCCCGATGCACCCTAACATGAGCGCCTTGTTCACCTCGGGGATGTAGATCTGGCCAGCTTCCCTCTCCGATGTGTGCTTCACCGTGATGCGCGGCGAGTAGCCCAGCTGCATGGCAGACTGCGTTAGCGAGAACGCACCGGAGATCAGCGCCTGGGAGGCGATCACTGCGGCCATGGTCGCCAGAATCACCATCGGGTAGAGAAGCGCCTCGGGTACCAGCTTGTAGAACGGGTTCGCCGCCGCAGAGGAATCACGCAGCATGAGTGCGCCCTGACCGAAATAGTTGAGAATCAGGGCGGGGAATACTACCGTGAACCAGGCGAGCCGGATCGGCCGCCGGCCGAAGTGCCCCATGTCGGCGTAGAGCGCCTCGGCGCCCGTCACCACGAGCACCACGGCGCCAAGGATGAAAAAGCCGTGGAGGCCGTTGTGGGCGAAGAACTGCACGGCGTACCACGGGTTGAAAGCGAGAAGAATCCTTGGCTCCAGTGAGATCTCCATCACGCCAAGGGCGCCGATGGAAAAGAACCAGATGAGCATGACCGGGCCGAAGACGATTCCTATCCGGTGCGTGCCGTGCTTCTGGAACATGAAGAGCGAGAAGAGGATCACCGCGCTGATGGCCACGACCTCGAGGGTGGTGATTGCTGTGGTAGCGATGCGCAGTCCCTCGATGGCACCGAGCACGGTGATGGCTGGCGTGATGATCCCGTCGCCGTAGAGGAGGGCAGCGCCGAGGAGCCCGAGGGTGACGAGGACGGCCATCCTGATCTTCGCCCTGTCGCCACTTCCACCGAGCTTCTGCTGGATGAGCGCAAGGAGCGCCAGCACTCCGCCCTCGCCTCGGTTGTCGGCTCTGAGGACGAAGATGACGTACTTGATGCTCACTATGAGGATCAGCGCCCAGACTATCAGCGACAGGACGCCGTAGACGTTTTCCACGGTAGGTGCCACGCCGAGGCCCGGCCGGAAGCACTCCTGCATCGCGTACAGCACGCTCGTGCCGATGTCGCCGTAGACCACGCCGAGCGCTGCGAGCGAGAGGCCTGCCAGCTTCCGGCCGGTAGGCGGTTCGTCGCTGCGGCCGTGGCGCGGTGATGGGGTCACGCGATGGGCTGGCTCGATGGCTGGCGGAGCGGCTGGCTTCGGTGGAGTCTCGAGGTCCGCTGGAGTAGCGCCCGCTCGCGCGGGTTCAGCGTTCATGGTCTGGTTCGCGGGAGCAGAAGTCCCGGATCGAGTGGACTATGGTAAGCGAGCGCTTGGAGGCGATGGCTCATATGTCGCCAAAAAAGGGGTCGCGGATCAACTCCGCGACCCTGCATAGGGATGGAACTTAGCGCCTCCGCGCCCGCCGTCCAGCGGCGGGGTGAAAAAATCAGCTCTGCTTGCCGATCTCTTCTATCTCTCTGGCGGCGCGGCGGAGCACTTCCCTGATCCGTTCGAGGCGCTCGGTGTCGCGCGCGAATCGCGGCGCGGTGGTGTAAGTGGCGCGCCCCAGATCCTTGAAGGCGTGGTTGACCTCCATCATCCCGCCGCCGAAAAAGGAGGAGGCGATATCGGACATGCGGTCGAAGATGTCATCGACGGTCGAGCGGTGCTGGCCCAGGTATTCGCGTCCCGCGTCGGTGATTTCATAGATTCGCTTTCCACCGCCCTCCTCCTGCTTGGCAGTGGCGTAGCCCATCTCCTCCAGCATGGTGAGGGTGGGGTAGACCGTGCCCGGGGAGGGGGAGTAGCCGCCGCCGGAGCGCTCCTCGAGCTCCTTGATGATCTCGTAGCCGTGGCGCGGCTTTTCGGCCAGCAGCTGGAGGATGACGTATTTGAGGTCACCCTGGTCGAACATGCGGCCGCCGCGGAAGTGGCGGCGGTGCCGTCCCTGGCCAGGGGGTCCGCCCCAGAACCAGGCCATGAAGTTGGGGTCGAACCCGCGTCCGTAGCCGCGTTCGGCGCTTGGCCAGCCACGGAATCCGCCCTGTCTGTGGGATCCGCACATGGTCGTTCCTCCTGAAGATAGCACGACGATATATCTTTACAGCGAGGAAGAAGATATATCGGCCGTTATATCTTCGCAAGAGGGCGGGGTCAGGTCTGAAGTCGTGAATCGATGTGACCGGAGAAGCCAGTCGTATCGATTCACGACTTCAGACCTGACCCCACCTCCTCGAGCGCGCGCTGGACGTACACGCGCACCATCTCCTTCCGCCAGGCGAGGGTGAAGTCGGTATTGTCCATCGGCTTCGCCGGGCGGAAAGCCGCGTCCGCTGCGGCGCCGATGGTGGTCGCGTTCAGCTCCGACCCCACGATCGCTTCCGACGCCTCGGGAATCTCCATGGGATACGAGGCCACGCCGCCGAGTACTATCCTGGCTGCGTTCACCACACCATCGCCGCCGAAGTCCACTCGCGCGGCGACTCCGAGGACGGGGAAGTCGAAAGAACCGCGTCGCCGCAGTTTGAGGTACGTGGCGCGCCAGCCACCGCGCGGCGGGAGGTGGTAGCTCACGAGCAATTCGTCCGCCGCCTTGGTCAGGTAGCGCATCCCGTCGTTGTTGTAGAGCTCCGATGCCGGAATTCGCCGTTCGCCGCGCGCGCTCGCGAGCGTCACTTCCGCACCGATGGCCACGGCCACGGGCGCGCCGTCCGACGACTGCACCGCCCAGCAGCGCGGGCTCGATGGCGCTACCCAGCAGATCTTGCCACCCTTTTTCATGCAGAAGTCGATCGCCTTCCGCCACTCGTACGTCTGATCGTAGTAGTTGCAGCGCGTGTCCAGAAGGAGATTCCCGCCGATGGTCCCCATGTTGCGGAGGAGCGGCGTGGATACGAGGTGCGCCGCGCGCGCCACGGCCGGATAGTGCTCCACGATGAGCGGATGCCGCGCCAACTCGGTGAGCGTGACGCCCGCACCGATGCTCACCCCACTTTCCGGCGTCCCTTCGATCGTCGCGAGCTCCGGGATCTTCGCCAGCGAGATCACCGTGCGCGGCGTCTGCTGCCGGCGCTTCATGTTCGGGTAGAGATCAGTCCCTCCGGCCACGAACATCGCGTCGTCGCCGGCCTGCGCGCGCACGCCGATGGCGTCGGCCACGCTGCTGGGCTCGATGTAGTCGAAGCGTGGCAGCCTGAGCATCAGCGCTCTCCTCCCACTTCGCTGTGCGCGCGCTCGTCGGCCTCGCGACCGGTGCCGCCCTGCGCCGGCGTGAGGATCCGCGCGGGCTCCGGGAAGGCGTAGTCGGGAACCTTCGCTGGCCCATGACGACCTTCCTTTCCGCGCATCTTGTCCTTCAACGCGCGCAACACCGCGTGTGGCGAGATGGGAACTTCATCTACGCGCACCCCAACCGCATCGTACACCGCGTTGGCGACCGCAGGCGGGAGCGGGAGGAGCGGCCCCTGGCCAACCTCCTTCGCGCCGAACGGTCCGTTGGGGTCGGGATCCTCTATGAGGAAGGTCTCGACGTCGCACATCTCGTGCGTGGTGATGCTCTTGTATTCGAGCATGCTCGGATGGTGGTGCACCACGTTCCGCTGCTTGTCGCGGTACGTCATCTCCTCCATCAGCGCCTCGCCGAGCCCCATGTAAACGGAGCCCTCCACCTGGCCGATGGCGAGGAGCGGATTTATCGCCTGACCGAGATCGTGCCCGATCCACACCTTCGGCACGCGCACGATGCCGGTGCCTGGATCCACCTCCACCTCCGCTATGGCGCACGAGTACGAGTACGCCGGCGACGGTCCCACACCCGCCCCCTTGTAGCGGCCGGGCGAGCGCGGCGGCTTGTACGAGCCCGTTGCACCTATCGCTCCGTGCTTCGTCTCCGCAATCTGCACCGCCTCCGCGAAGGAAACTCCCTTCTCGGGATCTTCCGAATCGAAGACGCGCCGGCCGGCGAACACGAGCCGGTCGCGCGAGATGCCGAGCTTCTCGCTCACGGCGCCGGCTATCGTGTCGCGCGCGCGCTCCGCCGCCTGGATGGCGGCGTTGCCGGTCATGAGCGTGACGCGCGACGAATAGGAGCCGAGGTCTATTGGAGTGAGGTCCGTGTCACCGGTGACCACGCGGATGTCGAGCGGGTCGATGCCGAGTACCTCGGCCACGATGTAGGCGAGCACCGAATCGGAGCCCTGCCCGATGTCTATGCTGCCGCAGAATGCGGCCACGCCGCCCGAGCGGTCGAGCTTGAGCTGCACGCTCGAATGCGGCATCGAGTTCCAGTAGATCGGAAGTCCGGCGCCGGTGATGTACGACGAGCACGCGATGCCGAGCCCGCGCCCGAAGGGGAGCTTGCGATAACGCTCCTTCCACCCGCTCGCCTCCACGACGGCATCGATGCAGCGTCCCAGTCCCATGGAACCGATGCGGAGCCAGTTGGCGGTGACGCTGTTCGCCGGTTGCAGGATGCGCTTGCGCATCTCCGCCGGGTCGAGCTCGAGCTCCTCGGCGATCTTGTCGAGCTGACACTCGACCGCGAAGCGCGGCTGCGGGGTGCCGTGTCCGCGCTTGGGGCCGCAGGGCGGCTTGTTGGTGAAGAGTCGCGCGCCGCGGAAGCGGTACGCCGGCACCTGGTAGGTGACCGTCTGCAGGGCGCCAGTGTAGTACGCGCTCGCCACGCCGTACGAGCCGTACGCGCCGCCGTCGAGGAAGGACTTGAAGTCCATGGCGACGATGCTCCCGTCGCGCTTCACTCCGGTGCGAATCCACATGAGCACCGGGTGGCGGCCCCGGTGACAGTAGAACACTTCCTCGCGCGTGAGCGCGATCTTCACCGGGCGCCCCGTCTTGCGTGCGAGTGCGGCCACGACGATCTCGTGCCCGAAGGGATCGGACTTCCCGCCGAAGCCTCCGCCATTGGGTGTGGCGATCACTCGGATGTGCGCGGGGTCCATCTCGAGCACTTTCGCGAGCGCACGGTGCAGGTAGTGCGGCGTCTGCGTGCTGGACCAGACGGTGAGCTTCCCATCGGTGGACCACTGCGCGAGCGACGCGTGCTGCTCCATGGGGAGGTGCGTGTTCCCCTCGTAGAAGAACGTGTCCTCGCGCACCAGATCCGCGGAGGCCATCGCCTCATCCACCCCGCCGAAATCGAGCGAGATGACCTTGTGCACGTTGCCATCGTCCGCGTAGTCGTGCAGCCGCGGCTCCGACGCTGCAAAGGCGTCGTCGATGGACGCGATCGCCGGAAGCTCCTCGTACCTCACATCGATGAGCGTGCACGCCTCCGCGGCGATGTCCTCGTCGAGCGCGGCGACGGCGGCAATCGGATCGCCCACGAAGCGCACGCGATCGGGACAGAGCGCATGCTCGTCCTGCGAGATCGGGAGGATGCCGAAGGGAATCGGCAGCTCCTTCCCGGTCATGACGGCAATCACGCCGGGGAGCGCCTCGGCGCGCCTCGTGTCGATACCGAGGATCATCGCGTGCGGGTAGCGCGAGCGCAGGAGCTTGCAGTGCAGCATGCGCGGGAGCGAGAGATCATCGGCGAAGCGAAGCTCGCCGGTGACCTTGGCCGCGGCATCCACTTTTCGCCGCGGCGTGCCGACCACTCTCATTGTTCGCGCATCTCCTTCGCGGCGAGCTCCACCGCTTCGAAGATCTTGAGATAGCCCGTACAGCGGCAGAGGTTGCCGCCGAGCGCTTCCCTGATCTCCTCTCGCGACGGACTGGGATTATCGGCGAGGAGCGCGCGAGCGGCGAGGAGGAAGCCCGGCGTGCAGTAGCCGCACTGGGCGGCACCGAGCCTGGCGAAGGCATCCTGCAATGGATGCAGGCCGCTCGCGCTGGCCATCCCTTCCACCGTTTCTATCGCCTGCTCCATGTGTGCCTGTGCGAGCGCGAGGCACGAGAGTATCGGTACGCCGTTCACCAGAACGGTGCAGGTACCGCACTCGCCGAGCTCGCATCCATGCTTGGTACCGGTGAGAGCGAGGTCCTCACGCAGGAGCTCCAGCAACGTCTTGTGAGGCGCGAAGGCCACCTCGCGTCGCTCGCCGTTGACCACGAAAGTACCGTGGAGCGTTCGACGAACAGGTGGCTCGATGCTGATCGGTTGCGTCACGTTCCCTCGCTACGATGATCGACGATCGACGGCTTCCTTCCACTTTCGTTCGGGTACCGATACCTGAGAATGCGCCCGCGAGCGGACGCTGCGCAAGGAGGGTCGGAGTGGTCGCGCGGCATGTGGCTTGCCAATCTCTTACGTACATGGACGCCCATTGCGGGCGCGACCACGTGCGGTGCGTCGCACGGGTCTAATTATCGTAGCGGGAGGTAACAATGGACGACCGTAAACGCAACGACCGTGATCTCGACGACCTGGATCTCGACCGCGACCGCGACATGACCGATCGTGGGATCTCGAATCAGGTGAAGGGTTCGGCCAAGGAGCTCGAGGGCAAGATGCGCGGAGCCGCGGCGGATGCCGTGGATGACGAGAGTGAACAGATCAAGGGGAAGGCGCAGGAGATCAAGGGCAAGGTCCAGAAGAATTTCGGCAAGGCCCAGGAGCGTCTGAGCGACGACGATTGATCGCGCTCACGCACCATGACGATTTTACGCCGCGGGGAGCTACGCTTCGTAGCTCCCCGCGGCGTCGCTTCTCCCGGCGGAAGTGCGGCCAATCGGCTAGACGAGCCTGACGCTCAGTCCCGAATTCGGTTTGCCGAGCGTAGGCTCCTCGTCCGAGTCGGCGTAGCGTGTGCGGAGCTGCCGCAGAAGCGTCGCGGCATCGAGTCGCTGCCCCTCGAGCTCCTGCGACTCGGGTCGCGGCTCCGCGGAGACCCGCGCGCGATACACCTCCACCACCCCACGCCCCTCCGCGACAGCTCGCGCGCACACGCCGCGCATGTAGTAGCGGTTGAAGTCTCCCTCGGCCAGCACTCTCGGCGCGTACGATGGAAGCTTCGCTGTGGTGGTCGCTCCCGACGGAGTTTGACGCAGCTCGAAGTCGACCACCAGCCCCTCCACCCGATCCTCGAGCCAGCGGTCATCGTAGTACGCGAGCGCCTCCCTCAGCAGCGACTCGTACTCTTCAGTGCTGGTCGGCCGGATGCGACTCGATACCGTGAGCTGCCCCCTCGCGGCGTCGCCGTCGAACTCCGCGAGGGCGAACCCCCGCGTCACAGGGTCGAGGTCGTCGTACTTGAGCGGCATGGCGATGCGAATGCATGCATCAGGTGGGCCATGGGGGGAGAAGAGACAGCAGAAGGCAGACAGCAGAGAGCAGTGAAACCCCAGGGTTCAGGGGGCAGGGTTCAGGGTTCAGGTACTACCCGGCGATCGAGATCTCTGCCCCGAGGCAGTTCCTGAACCCTGCCCCCTGAACCCTGAACCCTCGAGCAGTTCACTGCTTTCTTTCCCCCTACTCGTACCTCAGCGCCACGATTGGGTCGAGCGACGCGGCGCGGCGGGCGGGCCAGACGCCGAAGATCACTCCAACCGCCGCCGAGAAGAGGAAGGCGAGGATGATCGAGCCGCCCGAGACGTCGGTGTTCCAGTGCGCGAAGTGGCGCAGCACCTGCGCGCCGCCGGCACCGACAACGATTCCGATGATGCCGCCGAGGATGCAGAGCACCACTGCCTCGATGAGGAACTGGAGGAGGATGTTGACGCGCGTAGCACCGAGTGCCTTGCGGATCCCTACCTCGCGCGTGCGCTCGGTGACGGAGACCAGCATGATGTTCATGATGCCGATCCCGCCGACGAGAAGACTTACCGTTGCGATGCCGGCGAGGAGGAGACCGAATACCTGCGTCGTCTCCTGGAAGGCGTTGAGGAAGTCAGCCTGATTGTTGATCTCGAAATCATCGGGACGACCCTGCGGGATCCGATGCTGCCTGCGAAGGATGTGCTGGATCTCCGTCATGGTTGCCGGGATCATCGCCTCCGACTGCGCGAGCACGTTGATCGAGCGCAGGTACTTGGTGTCGAGGACACGGAACTGCGCGGTGCTGATCGGGATGACCACCTGGTCATCGGGGTCGCGGAAGCCGCCGCCTCCTCCCTTGGCGGTGAAGACTCCGATGACCTCGAACAGGATGCCGCGGACGCGAATATTGTCTCCCACGAGCGAGACCGGATCGCCGCCGCTGAGATTGTCCGCCGTCGTATAGCCCAGGACGGCGTAGCGCTTGCGCCCGGCATCGTCCGCCTCGGTGAACATGCGTCCGGCCGCGAGGCCGTACTTCTGCACCTCGGCATAATTCGGCGTGGCCCCGACGACGTCGGTGGAGGAGTTCTGGTTCAGGTATTGTACCTGGAGTTGCCGCGACATCTCCGGTTCCACGGCGGCGAAGGTGGTTCCCTGCTGCTGCAGCGCCAGCGCGTCCTCGACCTCGAGCCGGGCGCGGTCGCTGGAAGATGCGATGCCACCGCGGAAAACCTGTCCCCCGCGCACGCTCAGCAGCGTGGTGCCGAGCGACTGGAGCCGTTCGTTGACGGCCTTCTGTGCACCGCGACCCAGCGCCACCATCGTGATCACCGCCGCCACGCCGATCACGATGCCGAGCATGGTGAGCATGGAGCGGAGCTTGTTGGCGCGGAGGGCGCTGAGCGCCACGCGCAGGATCTCGCCGATGAGCATGATTGCCTCCGACTATCTCCGGTTCGACGGTCCCGAGGAGCTCTCCTGTCTCACACCGGGCAGCCCCACGCGGCTCCTGATCCGCTCCTGCCGCTCCGTACGTGCCTGCTGGAGCATGGCGCCGCTGATGAGAGCGACGCGCTCACCCTCGCGAAGTCCGGAGAGCACCTGGGTCACGTCGTAGTTCCCCACGCCGAGCGTGACGAGGCGCGGCGCGAAGCCGCTGCTGTCGGCCACGAACACGAGGCCAGGCCGCGGCCGCGACTCGGGCGTGGTGACGTCCTCTCCGCCAGCAATCTGCAGCTGTGGACCGCCGTTACCGCCCTCGCCGCCCGGCGACCGACGCATTCCCGGTCGCGCGCCGCCATTGCCGCCCTGCCGGAATCCGTTGCGCGCCCCGTTTCGGGCGCCGTTGCGGGCACCGTTACCTCCTCCCGCGGATGACATGCTCCCGGCACGATCCGGACTGGCGGAATCCGTGGGACGGTTCTTGGGCATCTGCGCGTCGAGCGCCGCCTTCGCCTGATCGGGATCGAGCCCCAGCGCCAGCGCAGCTGTCTCTATGTCGCGCGTCGTCCTTATCGCGTCGTTGGGAATCGCGAGCGCGCCATCGGCGCGGGAGACCAGCACCGACACGTCGCTGTTCATGCCGGGCATAAGCGCGCCGTCCTGGTTGTCGATGTTGATGAGCACCGGGAACATGGTCACACTCTGCTCCACGGTTGCCTGCGGTGCGATCTTGTCCACCGTACCGTGGAAGATGCGGTTGGGATACGCGTCCACCCGCACCGAGGCGGTGAGCCCCGACCGCACGCGGCCAATGTCGCTCTCACCCACGAGCGTGCTGTCACGCACGCGACTGAGATCGGCCATCTGGAGCAGGATCGTGCCGCCGCTAGGCGAGTTGGTGGATGAGCTGATCACCTGGCCAACGGATACCAGCTTCTGGATCACGACACCGGCTACCGGAGCCCGGATCGTGACATCCTCGAGGGCGACCTTCGCGATGTCGAGATTCGTGCGCGCCGTGGCGAGCTGCGATTTGGCGTTCGCGTAGGAGAGCTTGGCGTTCTCCAGCTCGGGCGCGGTGATAACACCCTCCTGGGCCAGCTGTGTGGACCGGTCGAACTGCGCCTTGGTCACCTCGAGGTTGGCTTCCGCGGCCTCGCGCGCGGCGACCGCCTGGTCGTAGCGGTTCTGCGCATCGCGTGGATCGATCTGCGCCAGCAGGTCGCCCGGCTTCACCCGGGATCCCAACTCGACGGGAAGCCTGATGATCTGGCCCGATGCCTTCGAACGAACCTCGACCGCGTTCACCGGCGCGATGATCCCGGTGGCCTCCACGTCCACGACGATATCCTGCCGGGTGACCGCGGCGGTCTGGATCAGGGGGGCAGCATTCTTGTCCTTGCCGCTACACGCCGCGAGTAGGACAGCAGCGGCTGGCAGGATGAGTCGTTTCACAAAAGTCTCCATGACGGTACGCGCCGGGCTCAGAGGTCCCGGCCTATCAGCGCTTCCAGCTGCGCCTTGGCTACGCGGTAGTCGTAGCGGGCTTGAATTAGTGCCGCGCGCGCCTGCACCAGCGCGGTTTCCGACGTCAGCACATCGAGCTGGAGCGATGCTCCGAGCTGATAGCGCTGCTTCTGCACACGAAGATCTTCCTCCGCCGCCGCCACCGATGCTGTCTGTATCTGCATCTGCTCCTGCGCGGTACGCAGGGCACCGAGGTACTGGATCAGGCTCTGTCTCGCCTGCAGCTTCGTGTCACGCAGCGTGGCCTCTGCGTTGCGCTCGGCCACGTCCGCGCGGACGATCCCCTCTTCGCGATTCAGCTGGTTGAAGAGCGGATAGCTGAGTCCGAGGCGGAGACTGTTCTGGTAGGCGTACTGCCCCGCCAAGCCGCCCAGTCCGTCGTCGCTCCGGTTGCCCGAGTAGTTCCAGCTCAGCGAGAGCGTGGGCAGGTAGGGCCCGCGGGCCGCCTTCGAAGAGGCGTGCGCGGCAACCTCGGACGCGACAGCCTGGCGCACGAGTGGAGCGTCTTGCACGAGCGCTGCGAGCGCCGCGCTGTCCAGCTCGATCTGCGTCTCGGCAACGGTGTCCGCCGGGCTCGCGGTGACCGGGAAGCTGGTTCCCACCAGCCGCGTGAGGGCAGCGTCAGCGGTCTGGCGATCGTTGAGCGCGGTGAGCAGCGCGAGTCGCGCGTTCCCCACCTGGATCACCGCGCGCAGCGAATCGGAGCGAGTCGCGGTGCGAGCGTGCAGCATCGCGGTGGATGTAGCGAGCTGCTGCTCCGCCTCGGCGAGCTGCGAGCGAGCCGCCGCCTCCGCCTCGCCAGCGGCCAGCACGGCGAAGAACTGCTGCTTCACCTGCAGGGCCACTTCATACTGCTGCGTCACCTCGTTGGCGGCCGACGCATTCACCTGTGCCTTGGTGGCCCTGACGCCGAAGATGCGCTGGCCGCCATCGAAGAGATCGACGTTCACGCCCAGCCCGTGACTCATCTGCCAGGAGTTGCCGGTGAATGGGACCAGGTTCCCCTGAGAATCGAAGCGATCTCCGCCCTGTCGCCCCGCCGACGCGCTGAGCGTGACGTTGGGGATGAACGAAGCGTAAGCGGAGCGCACCTGCGCCCTGCTGGTGCGCAGCTCGCCGCGTGCCTGCACGGCCGTCGGCGCATTCTGCTGTGCCAACCGTACCGCCTCGTCGAGCCGGATGGCGCGCACACCGGTATCCGCCGGCTCCTGCGCCACGAGTGCGATCGGCAGGGCCAGCATCAACAACACGGCTTTCATTGCTGCTTCTTCTCCTTCTTCGTCGAGTCGCGGCGCTGTGACTCGTCGATCAATTGTTGGAAGAGCGGGTCCTGCTTGTCGTCGAGTACCTTGAAGATCTCGGCCCTCGCCGCGACGCGGATCGAGTCGAGCCGCGGGCGGACGGGCGCCAGTACCGCAGCGCGAGCGGAGTCGAGCTGCGGTTGCAGGGGGTCGTATACGGCGTCGAGGTCGCGGCGGCGCTTGTCGAGGATGGTGTCCACGGACGCGCGCTGCGACGGGGTGAGCTCGAGCTTTCGAGCGAGGTGCTCGCGGAACGAGCTCCGATCATCCGTTCTCTCGCAGACATTACGCGCGAGAACGCGGTCCACGGTGAATCCAGCCGCGGCGCCCACGATGAGCGTGCTGCCCAGGAAAACGAGCGCGAGGGCTTTCGAGCGTCGCATTGCCGGTTCAGTTCAGGGTGCGATTACGTAGCGGAGCGTCGCTTCGCGCTCGGAGTTGACATCCGGCTCGATGGCGATCTGCAGGAGCGACGTACGCGGGGTATCGGTGAGAGTCTCGTACGCCAGACTGGGCTCGGCAGCCCGGTCGCGGGTGAGCGCGATGGTGGCGATGGCCAGTGCCACGCCGGCGGCGAGCACACCCACGCGCGCCAGACGCGCGAAGGGCTGCCACCATACATCGCCCTCGTTCTCGTTGGAGATGCGCGCCATGATCCGCTGGGCGAGGTCGCTCCAGTAGCTCTCATCGGCGGGCGGCGCATAGAGGCCGCGCAGCGCGTTGGTGATATCGTCCTCGCGCCCGTGCGGGCCGATCCGAGAATCGAAGGTCATCGTTCACTCCATAAGTCGGCCAACAGCCGTCGCAGGGCCGCGCGTGCGTGGTGAAGATCCGAGCGCGCCGTTCCTTCGGGAATCCCGAGCATGCTTCCGATCTCCCCGTGCGTGAAACCTTCCACGTCGTGCAGGACGATCACCGACCGTTGACGTTGCGAGAGCTCTCCGAGCCCGGCGACCAGTCGGCGTCGCAGCTCATCGTCCGATGCCGGATCCCGCATCGGAAGCGCCACGTTCTCCGGAAGGGAGTCGGCGTCGCGCACCTTGCGGCGGCGACCGATGTCCAGCGCCGCGTTGGCCACGATCCGGTGCAGCCAGGCACCGAATGCCTGCTCGGGGCGGAAGCGGTCGAGCGCTCGGTACGCGTGGAGGAATCCCTCCTGTACCGCATCTTCCGCGTCTTCGTGCGTCGCGGCTATGGCACGAGCGACGGCGTATGCTCGACGCTCGTGAAGCCGTACCAGCGCCGCGAACGCGCTATTGTCGCCGTGCTGGGCGGACAGCACGAGATCGCGCTCGCGCTCGCGAGCGCGAGCTGCCGATTCAGCAGGCAGCTCGAACACGTCGTCGGTGGGATGGACTCGTAGCGCAGGAAGCATCTATACCAGTGGTTGCTCTCCACCACGGTACGCGATGCGGGCGCCAAACGTTGATGCCGCGCCTCACCCCCCGCCGACCTCCCCGCTGCCGGGGGCGCTGCCAGCCGCGGCCGAACCCGCGAGACCCAGCTCCTCGGCCGACCCCCGCATCGCGTCGATGACGAACTGGATGTGCTCGTCGAGCTCCACAGCCAGCTCCGAGGCGCCGAGCAGGACGTCCTCCCGGCTGACCCCACGGGCGAACGCCTTGTCCTTCATCTTCTTCCGCACCGACTTCGCCTCCACCTCGTGCACGCTCCTGGATGGCCTCACGAGCGCCGTTGCCGTGATCAACCCCGTCAGCTCATCCACCGCGAACAGCGCCTTCGCCATCCGCGTTTCCCGGGCTACCCCCGTATACACCGCATGGCCGAGAATGGCTTGCAGCACGTCCTCCGGAAAACCGCGCTCACGGAGCATGCGAACACCCTCGGCGGGGTGCTCCTCGGTGGGCGAATGCCCGGCGTTCGGGTAGCGCTCGTAGTCGAAGTCGTGCATCAGCCCCGCCAGCCCCCACCGCTCCTCATCCTCCCCGTACTTGCGTGCATACGCACGCATGGCCGCTTCCACCGCGAGCATATGCTTCCGCAGTGAATCGCTGGCGGTGTACTGGTGCATGAGCTCGAGTGCCGAATCGCGGGAGGGGAGTGTAGAGGGCATCGTGGGGGTGGGGTTGGGGTGAGAGGGTTCAGGGTTCAGGGGGCAGGGTTCAGGGGGATAAGGAAACAGGAATCGGGAAACAGGAAACTACCTCGGCGAAGAGAGCTGCCTTGGAGGGAGCTGGTACCTGTTTCCTGTTTCCTGTTTCCTGTTTCCTCGCAGTTCCTGAACCCTGAACCCTGCCCCCTGAACCCTATTCTAATGCACGCTCCCCCCGAACCCCCTCCCCCGGCCGGTCTTGAAGAGGAGCATGAGGGGGAGGGCGGCTACCAGGAGGATGCCGCTGAGGAGGTAGATCTTCGAGAAGGCGAGCACGCTCGCCTGGACGCTGATCTGGCGGTCGAGGATGGCGAGCGCCTGCTGATGCGCCGAGAGGGCGGTCATCCCCTTGGCCATCAGGCCGTGGGTGAGAATCTCGAGGCGCGCCTGCGTGACGGGGGCGCCCGCCACCACGTGCTCGGTGAGCGATGCCTTCTGGCCGGCGGTGAAGCGCGTGAGAAGCGTGGCCATGATCGCGATGCCCATCGAGCCGCCGAGTTGACGGGTGAGATTGAACATCCCCGTGCCCTGGGCGAGGTCCTTGTCGGGGAGGTCGGCCATCGTCGCGTTCGTGAGCGGGACGAAGATCAGACCGAGTCCAGTCCCTCGCCAGATGAGAGGCCAGAACATGTCGTGCGCGCCGGCGTCGAAGGTCAGCGACGCGAGCTGGTACATCGAGAGGAGGAACAGGAGCGAGCCCGCCACCACGGTCACACGGGCATCGAGGCGGTGTGCGTTCTTCCCCACCACCGCCATCGTGAACGCGGAGGCGAGCGCTCCCGGGAGGATGATCTTGCCGGTCTGCCACGCCGTCATCCCGTGCAAAGACTGCAGGAAGACGGGGAGCACGAACACCGAGCCGTAGAGTGCGAGGCCCAGCAGCGCGGCGAAGAGCACACCCGCTGTGAGCTGCCGGCTGCGAAGCACGCGGAAATCGATCACGGGCTCATCGGTGGTGAGCTCGCGCCAGATGAGGAGTATCCCCGCGGTCACCGACACCACACAGAGCGCGACGATGAAGCGCGACTCGAACCAGTCGTTGCGCTCGCCACGCTCGAGCATCCACTGCAGTGACCCGATGCAGAGCGCCAGCAGCGCGATCCCGGGGAAGTCGATCTTTCGCGCTCTCGTCTGATGCGCGGCGTTCTTCACGTACGTCCAGACCATGAACGCCGCGAGCGTACCGAGCGGCACGTTGATGAAGAAGATCCACGGCCACTGGTAGTTGTCCACGATCCAGCCGCCGAGCGTGGGGCCGATGGTCGGCCCGACCATCACGCCCACTCCGAAGATTGCCTGCCCTATCCCGATCTCGTGCGGCGGGAAGGACTCGAAGAGCGTGGCCTGCGCCGTGGAAAGCAGCGCTCCGCCGCCCACTCCCTGGATAACGCGCCAGATGACGAGCTCGATGAGCGATGTGGACGTACCGCAGAAGAACGACGCGGCAACGAAGAGGAGGATCGAGCCGGTGAGATACCGCCGCCTCCCGAAATACCCCGAGAGCCACCCCGACATCGGGATGACGATGACGTTGGCGATGATGTAGCCGGTCGAGACCCAGGCGATCTCGTCGAGCGTCGCGCCGAGATTCCCCATCATGTCGGGGATCGCGACGTTGACGATCGAGGTGTCCACCAGCTCGAGCATCGACGCCAGCGTCACGGCGATGGCGATGAGGTACTTGTTCTTGTATGGATCGACGGCTGCTGCCAGCGTGTCGCGGGCGAGGGTAGACACCCCCCCAACCCCCGCGCCAGATGCACCGCGGAGCTCGCGTTCTATTGTGCTTGCCATCTACGTCGACTCGGAGTGGTGATCCTCTTCATCCCCGCTTTCGCGTGGATGACGGGCTTATTTCGTCTGCACGTGTGCCGTGACTGACATACCCGGGCGAAGTGGACGGCCCACTCCACAACCCTTCGTGACGGCGATCCTCACGGGAACGCGTTGGACGACCTTGGTGAAGTTTCCCGTAGCGTTGTCGGGCGGGAGTAGCGCGAACTTGGCGCCGGTGGCCGGGCTCAGACTCTGCACCGTTCCCTCCGCCTCGCAGCCGCCGTACGCGTCCACCTCGACCTGCACCGGCTGCCCGGCATGCATGTCGGAGAGCTGCGTCTCCTTGAAGTTGGCCGTCACCCACGTGCCGGTGTCCGCCACGACCGACATCAGCTGCTGCCCGGGCTGAACGAGCTGCCCGAGCTCCACCATCTTCTTCGATACCACGCCGCTTACCGGAGCGGTGACGGTGGTGTAGCTGAGCTGCAGCGCGGCGTTGTCGCGCGCGGCCTGGGCCGCTTCGAGACGCGCCTGCGCCACGCGGACGCCCGCCCGAGCGTTCACCACGCTCGAGCCGCCCGCGGCCGCCTGCTTCTCGACCGCTTGCAGGTTCGCCGTCGCCGCGCTGGCCGCCGCCTGCGCCGCGTCGAGCTGCTGCTGCGAAACTATGTTCTTCGCCGCCAGCTCTTTCATCCGCTCGAGGTCGGAGAGCGCCTTCGCCTCGTTGGCGCGCGCGGCCGTGATCTGAGCATCGAGGGCGGCGCGCTGGCTGGTAGCGGTTGCCACCGCCGCCTCGGCCTGCCCGGTAGACTGCCCGCTTCCCGATGCCGCGCGCGCTGCCGCCAGCTCGGCATCCGCCTGCGCGAGCCTGACCTTGTACTCGGCGTCGTCGATGCGCACGAGAGTGTCGCCCGTGCTCACCGAGTCGTTGTCCTGGACTGTCACCGCGTCTACGTATCCCCCGACCTTCGAGAGAACGGGGATGATGTGTCCCTCCACCTGCGCGTCGTCGGTGCTCTCGTGAGCGCGAGCGTACATCCACTTCTGGACGCCCCACACGAGCGCACCCAGCACCACAACCGCGATGAGCGGGACGATCCACTTCCTGCGCGTGCTGCCGGCTTCGGCGGATGGAGCAGGCGGAGGAGCAGGAGCGCGTACCGCTCTGTCGGCGCCGCCCTGCCGCTCCGTGGCCTGATCCGCTATGGTTGCCATTGTCTCGTTTCCTCTTGGCTCTGATTGACTCATCGAAGTTCTTGCTGGCACATCATCCCTACTGCGGTTCTGCTCGCGCGAGTCACGGGATCTCCGTTACCGATCCCTGAGCATGCGCAAGCGCCACGCGCGCGGTCTGGTAATTGGTAAGAGCATCGATCATGAGATTCCGTGAACCGTTCAGCGCGAGGGTGGCCGTGATCACGTCGGCGTTCCCGGCCACGCCGGTACGGAAGCGGTCGGTGGCCTGAGCGAGCTCCTGCTCGGCCAGCTCGAGGCGCTCGCGTGCGGCACTCATCTCCTGTCGCGCGGAAGCGAGGTCGAGGAGAGCGCTGCGCACCTCGATCGCCACGCCCTGCCGCAGGTCGCGACGCTGTACGGCTATCTCTCGCACCGCTGCGGTCTGCTCCTCGACCCTCCCTTCGCGATGAAACCCGTCGAAGATGGGAACCGATATCTGCAGGCCCCAGTCGTAAGTGTTCAGCATGTGGTTCATGTTGATCCCTATCCAACCTTCGTCGCCGAACGCGGAGAGGGAGGGGAGACGTTCCGCCTTTATCGCACTCACGCCCTGTCTGGCAGCCGCGAGCTGCGCATCCGCCGCGCGCAGGTCTGGGCGGTTCTCAACCGCGATGTCGATCGCGGTTCTCTCGCCCGGGATCGTGTCGATCACGGGGAGCGATGCGAGCGAATCCGCGAGGCGCACCTGAGTGCCGAGCGGCAGGCCGAGTGAGCGGACCAGAGCGAGCCGCGTGCGGTCGCGCGCGTTGCGAGCCGCTATCAGCTGCGCGTGCACCGAAGCCATCTGGGCCTTCGCGCGAGTGACGTCGAGGGCCACTCCAACGCCAGCGGACAGCTGCGCCTCCGCTATGGAGACGAGCGAGTCGGCGAGGACGGAGTCCGCCTGCCGCGCCGCGAGCTGCGCGTCGGCGCGCTGAGCATTGAGGTAGGCGAGCGCCGCGGTGGTCGCCGCCTGCTCCGCCACGCTCTCGGCCGTTAGAGCGCTAGCCCTGGCCGTGCTCCTGGCTCCACGGATCCGCCCGAAGGCGCTGAAGTCCAGCAGATTCATCGACGCCCGACCGCGGAAGTCCACTGTGTTGACGCCGCTGATCACGGTGCCATTGGGATCGAAGCCCGGAAGGGGGATGCCGAACGTCGCGGTGTTGAAGCTGCGCCCATTGCCGAGTGCCGATGCGGAGATGTCGGGAAGGAGCTGCGCGCGACTCTGGGTCACACGCGCTTCGGCCTGAGCGGTGCGGTAGCGCGCCGCCCGGGCGCTGGCGCTCATGCGGCTGGCGAAGCGCGCCGCG
>DATCXR010000486.1:0-2656 GCA_036565685.1 Gemmatimonadaceae bacterium | reverse complement strand
GACCGTCTCGCGGCGCGAGACGGTCGGCTCTGGCCGAGGTGCGTGCGCTACCGCCGGCGAATCATGCGCACCACTGTCCCTCCATCGTACACGGCCACGCGATCCGCGCGCCCGTCACGATCATCGTCGAACCAGCGCTGCACTTCGTTGCCGCGGCTGTCGTACCAGACCACCAACCCGGGTCTCCCGCCGCGGTCGTAGTCGAACACGCGAACGCGCGGATTGCTCACGGTGACCCATCGGTGCACCTCGACCACGACGCCACCGTGAGCAATGGTCACGCCCCACACCATTTCCGGCAGCGCTACCGGGTATTCGCGACGGGGTGGGCGACGCGGGTCGCGGTTGTAGCCGCACTCGCCCCTGCGATACTCCCACTCGTCGCAGTAGCGGTCGCGCCGATGCGCGCTACGCTCGCGATACGCCACCGCGCCGTAGATGACACGGCCGCCGTTGTAGTACGCATCCGACTCGGCGATGTCGCATCGAGTGGGGGCGGGCTGATGTCCGGGCGGAACGCCATCGTACCACACGCGGCACATCCCCGCGGGCGGCGTGTGACCCGGCGGCACGTGTCCGTGTTTCCCACTATGTCCACGACCCTGCGCCGCGAGAGCAGCTGGCAGCAGCATCGTCGCCGCCGCCGCAATGAGCATCCGTTGCACCGCCCTGTTCGACCCTTTCATACCATTGCCTCCACGGTGGACTCGAGGTGCAATCACACTTCGCACCTCTCGCGCCCGACGAAGAGCCCGCCGTTCCAGAGCGCCGAAGTAGCACAGACACAAGGGGTTGCGCTATTCGGTGCAGCACTGCTCCAACACGCGTACGCACGGCAATCGATGCGTTCCGTGGACGCGGGCGCGTCCGCGGCGGTGGACACTGGCCGATGCGCGCAGCTGGTGGCGAGAGCTATTGACGCTTCGTGTCCCGAAGACAGCTTTCGTCTTTCCGCGATCGTTCTCGCATGACGCCGCTCGTAGCCCGAGCATCCGCCAACTCCGACGCACAGCCGATGTCCCCGACTCGACGCGAAGCCCTCGCCCAGCTCGCGGCCCTCGCCGCTGCCGCGGCCGTCCGACTCCCCGACATGAGCTACTCGCCACCTTCCGACCCGCTCGACGGAACCATTGCCGACTACCAGGCCGGCCGCCGCCGCGGCGACTGGAGCGCGGAAGAAGTGACGAGGCGCGCGCTCGAGCGCTGCCGCGCGGATGGCAAGTCGCTGCACGCGATCGACGCGCTCTCGAATGACGCGATCGCCGAAGCGCGCGCGTCGGACGTGCGGCTGCGCGCCGGGAAACTGCGCGGTCCGCTGGACGGCGTTCCCGTCTTCACCAAGTCCATCTACGATGTGAAGGGGCTTCCTACAACGGGATCGAGCGCCGCGTGGGCACTGCTCTTCCCCGATCCGGTGCAGCGCGACTCCATCGAGGTCTCGCGCATCCGCGCGACTGGCGCAGTGCTACTCGGCAAGACTGCCGCCGATGATTTCGCCTTCCACGGCGACGGCACGAGCAGCTACACCGGCCAGGTGCTCAACCCGTACGATCGCACCGGCACTCGCACGCCGGGCGGATCGAGCGCCGGCTCCGCGGTCGCGGTGGCCGACGGGATGGCCTTCGCCGCACTCGGTACCGACGACGGCGGCTCCAACAGAATCCCGGCGCAGTTCACCGGAATCGTGGGGATGAAGCCGAGCTTCGGTCTCGTACCGCGCACCGGTGTGATCCCCACCTGGCCGTATCTCGACACGCACGGTCCGCTCGCGCGGCACGTTGCCGACGCGGCGCTCTACCTGGCCGCCATTGCGGGCCCCGATCCGTCGGACCCGCTCGCGCTGACGAACGCGTTCGACGCCGCACCGCTCGCATCGTTGCGCGACGATGCGCTGAAGGGTGTGAAGATCGGCATGGTGGAGGGCAACATCCCGCGCGAGCTGATGTCGTCCGAGTCGCTCGCGAATTTCGATCGCGCGGTGGGCGACCTGCGCGCCACGGGCGCGCTCGTGGAGCAGTTCGCATCGCCGGTGACGTCGGCCAACTACCGCGATCTCTTCAAGGCCGCCGCGAAGGAACGTGGCGATGTGGAGCCGAACGACTGGACGCCCGCGCCCACCGCGAACGCGTATCGCATCTACTGGGAGGGGCGCAGCAGTGATCCGCGCGCCGACATGCGCCGTGGTTACCCGGCGTATCGCTCCTTCTACGAAGCGCTGCCGGAGACGTACGATGAGTGCGAGCCGCTCTTCGAGCAGCCGATGACGAAGGATGCCGCGGGGCAGTCGTTCGCGAAGTCGCGCGCCACGATCGTCGGCCAGCTCGTGATGGCGATGCGCGCCGCGGGAATCACCGCCATGGTGTGGCCAACGATGCCCTTCCCCGCACCGCTCGTAGTCGACGACTGGCCGAAGATCCGCACCACGCTCTCGTACAACAACTGGCTGGGACTTCCAGAGGTATCGGTGCCCGCGGGCTACGGCGCGGATGGGATGCCGACGGGGAATCTCTCCGTGGTCGGATTCCCGGGCGATGACGCGCGAGTCCTCGCGTTCGCGCATGCGTACGAGCGCCAGTCGCGTAGATTCGTGCGGCCCCCGCGGCCGGGAACGGGGTCAGGTCTATAATGTCGAGCGGACTGAGCCGTGAAATGGCTC
>DATCXR010000468.1:0-5401 GCA_036565685.1 Gemmatimonadaceae bacterium | reverse complement strand
TAATTTCGAGCGGGCTCAACCATGGCTCTGCTATGGTTGAGCCCGCTCGAAATTAAAGACCTGACCCCGTCGTTCAGCCAGCCACCTGCCGGTTCTGCTGCGCGATCTCCTTGCGACGATCCTCGATCTTGGCGTCCTCGCGCAGACTGGCCAGGAACTGCTGCACGCGCTGCTGCCGCATTCCCTGCAGAACCCGCCCGCGCTGGTCGTCCTTCTGCTTCTCCCACGCGGCCCGGTCCGCTGCCACACGGTCGTCCACGCGGATCACGAACACGCCGTTATCCGACTTTATCGGCTGACTCACAGCGCCTTCGGGAAGGCCGAACGCGGCGCCCACTGCCTGGGTGGCCTGACCGAGCCCGGGCACCGTCGTGGTGCGCGCGAACTCCGGCGTCTGCTCGACCGTGAGACCCGCTGCCTTCGCGGCCGCCTCCAGCGTTACTCCCTTCGCCACCGCGGCGGAGATCTTCTGAGCTCTGGGCATGAGGAGGTCGAGCTTCTTCTGCCGCATCAGATCCTGCTTGATGTCGTCGTGCTCCGACGCGAGCGTCGCCTTTCCACCCGGCTGCAGCGAGTCGAGCAGCGCCACGTAGTACGCGTCCTGCCCGTCGATCAGATCACTCGTCTCGCCCGGCCTGGCCGTGAAGGCCCACGCGCTCACGCTCGGTACGTACTTCCCCTCGAAGGTGAGGGGCTCGTTCTCGATCGCCACGGCGCGGAAGGTGTGCACGCCGAGGGATTTCGTGATGCCCTTGAACAGCTCCGGCTTGTCCGAGCTGGCCGCTTTCGCGAGTGAGTCCGCGAGATTGTCGCTGATCGACGCCGACGAGTCGCTCTGCTGAATGCGAAGCAGGATGTGGCGAACCGAGATCGTGTCGCCCTTCTTCTCGTCCACCTTGATGAGGTGATAACCGAAGGGAGTCAGCACCGGCTGCGATACCACGCCCGGCTGGAGCGAGAACGCGGCGCTGTCGAACTCCTCGACGAACTGGCCCTTCGTGACCTTGCCGAGGAATCCGCCGTCGGCAGCGGAGGCCGTATCGGCCGACTCGCGCTTGGCGACGTCGGCGAAGCTCTCCTTGCCGGATTGGATATCGGTGCGGAGTGCCTCGGCGTGCTGCAGCACCTTCGCGCTGTCGGCGGCGGTGACGGCACGCGGCACTACTGCCACGGTGACGACGGCGCGGCCGGGTCGCTCCACGAAGTCCTTCTCGTGCGCCTTGAAGTAGGCCGCGATCTCCTGCTCGGTCACGCTGACGGCGGAGTCGGGGATCGCATCGGCGGTCAGCCGGACGTACGAGACACGCGCGGAGTCGTGGCTGTCCTGCCAGATGCGCCAGAGCTGCGCGTCGGTCACGTAGACCGCGCTCGCCACCTGCTCGAAGAGCTCCTGACGAGGGAGCTCGCCGCGGTAGTACTGCTCGAGCTGGTACCGGACTCCCGACTGCTTGGCGATGGGGCTCGCGAGGAAGCGCCGATATTTGTCGATGTCGAACTGTCCCTCGGTCTGGAACTCGGGGTTGGCGAGGAACTGCTGCGGCGGCTGCTCGAGCGCGGCCTGCCTTATCTGCTCGTCAGTGACGGTGATGCCCCGCCGCTCGTACTCCTGTCGCAGGAGAATGTCGGTGACCAGATCGTCGAAGGTCGCGTCTTCGATGCGGTGCTCCTGATCGAGCGTCAACGGCTGGGGGCTCTGCGCCTGTGCCTGTTGAATGCGCTGCTCGCGGGCACGGAGCCATGTGTCATAGTTGATCTCCGTACCATTGACGCTGGCGACCGTGGTGCCGCGCGTGAGCGCGCCGCGCCCGGTCAGACCGGATGTCTCGGCGAAAACGAAGACGACGACGAAGGTTAGGACTACGAACCACCAGATGTACTTGGCGGAGCTGCGCATGCTTTGCAGCACGTGGCGTCACTCCTGACGACGGGGTATGAAAGGGAAAGGCGGGAAGGGGCCGCAACCGCGAAATGTATCCGCGGCCATCTCGTAAAAGCAAGCTGGAATGTCACTTCCGATTGACTTGAATCGTCTAGTACTTGTATCTTGGACACTCTTCCGCCGCCCTTCCAGAAGCGGCCTTCCCGAGGGCAAAGCATGGCCAACTCCGCCCTGATCGACGATCTCCTCAAGCAATTCGCCGACAATCCCCGCCGCGTGTTTGCGAGGCTCGCCAACGAGTATCGCAAGCGCGGGGAGCTCGACTCCGCGATCGAGATCTGTCGCAGCCACGTTCCTCTGCAGCCGGGCTACATCAGCGGCCACATAGTGTTGGGCCAGGCGCTCTACGACAGCGGCGCGCTCGAGGAGGCGCGGAGCACCTTCGAGACGGCGCTGGCACTCGACCCCGAGAATCTCATCGCCCTCCGGCACATGGGCGACATCGCCAGAGCCAACGGCGATGTCGAGAGGGCGCGCGCATGGTATCGCCAGCTCCTCGAGATAGATCCGCAGAACGAGGAAGTGGGGGCGCAGATCGAATCGCTCGGTGCCTCGGCGCCGACGCAGGATTCCGCGTCGAGCGCGGCGTCGGAGGCGATGGGCGGCTGGGGGGAGGTCAGTCCGGAAGCGATAGATCTCACGGTGGAGGAAGGCAGCGTCTCCGGGAGCGATCATGCCTCGGAGGCAGCCGTCGAAAGCGCTGCCTCCATCGATGAAGACGCGGCCGCTGGCGACGCCCTCGCGCTCGAGGAAGTCTTCGATTTCCCCGAGAGCGCAGAGGAAGAAGCCGAGGCGGAAACCGCGCCTGTCTCCACCGTGGAGGGGCTGGAGGCCACGTCGTTCCAGAGTGAGGAGAGCGCCGAAGCCGCCCCGGTCGAGCTCGTGGACCTCGAGGATCTCTCCCCTGACGGCGCCGACGCTTCCGAGAGCAGCGAGGAGGTAGCGGACCCGGCTCCCGCTCAGAGCGCGCTCGCGCCGCTCTTCCCGGCGGACCCTTACGACTTCACCAGCGAAGACGCTTCGGACGAACACGCGGTGCAGAGCGCGTTCGCTACGGAGACGATGGCGGAGCTCTACCTGCAGCAGGGCTTCCCCGACCGCGCGCTTGCCATTTACCGCGAGCTGGCGGCGCGCGACCCGGACAATGTCTCCCTTCAGGAGCGCATCGCCGAGCTCACGGAGACCGAGGACGCGGCGCCCGCACCAGCGCCCAGCGGCAAGAGCGCCCGCACGGCACGCGAGTTCTTCGGCGTGCTCGCGTACCGGCGCGCACCACAGGCCGAAAGTCTCGAGGTCGCTCCGGTTACGGAATCCGTGTCCGAGCGCGAGGATGTAGAGTCGCCCGCGGCCGAAGCTGCCGCCGAGCCGCAGTCAGTCGAGGGCGCGGCCGAGCCGTCGTCCGACAAGGGTGCGGCCGAACCGTCCGCGGTCGCAGCCGACCCGGTGCCGGACGCTTCGTCGGCCGAGACGCGCAGCGGAAAGCCGGGCCGCGAGGCCGCCTCCGCGCTTTCGCTGGACGATGTATTCCGCGACGCGCCGACGGCGGACGGATCGGGATCCAGGAAGGGGCTCTCGTTCGACGAGTTCTTCGCGCGCCGCGGGAACGGCGCCGCGGAGCACACGAATGGATCCGTTGCCGCGGAAACCGACGAGAACACCACGGCCGAGGAGCATGCGTCCGACGACGAACCGCAGGATCTCGAGCTCTTTCACGCCTGGCTGGACGGGCTCAAGGGCTAGTGCGAATCGCGATTCTCAACGGTCCCAACCTGAATCTGCTCGGTACGCGAGAGCCGGAGATCTACGGACGCGAAACCCTCGCGGACGTGGAGCGGCGTCTCGATGTGGTAGCCGGAGAGCTCGGCGTCGAAGTGCAGTTCGTACAGAAGAACGGCGAGGGGGAGCTCGTGGAGTGCATCCAGTCGCTTCGCGGTCGCGCTGACGGCGCCGTGATAAACGCCGGCGCGTACAGCCACACGAGCCTCGCCATCCACGATGCCTTCCGCGCCGTGAGCGTGCCATTCGTGGAGGTCCACATCAGCAACATCTTCGCGCGCGAGCCGGAGCGCCGGCATTCCACTCTCGCGAGCGGTGCGCTCGCTCTGCTCTGCGGCTTCGGCACCTACGGCTACGAGCTGGCCCTGCGCGGACTGGTAGCCAGGCTCGCCTCACGTGGCTGATCGCCGGCCGGAGCGGCTGCAGGCGCTTCGCCGCTCGCTGGAGTCGGCGAAGCTCGATGGCATCCTCCTCACATCGCTCCCCAATATCAGATACATCACCGGCTTCACCGGCTCGAGCGCGCTCGTGGCCGTGACGCTGACCGAGGTGCTCTTCGTCACCGACTTTCGCTACGACACGCAGGTGCGCGACGAAGTGGGCGACCTGGCGCGCGTGGACATCGAGGGGCAGAGTCTCTGGGATGGGCTCTGGCGCATCCTCGGCGAGATGCGACCCGTGGAGATCATGGGCTTCGAGTCGGCGCACCTCGTGCACCGCGACTTCGAGCGACTGCTGAAGGCAGGCTCGCGCTGGCAGTGGCGCGCGACGGTGAACATGGTGGAGGCGCTGCGCGAGACGAAAGCCCCCGAGGAGCTCGCCCTCATCGAGGAGGCTGTGGGTGTGGCGTCGCGCGCCCTCGAGCGAGCGGTAAAGTCCGTGCGAGTGGGGATGACGGAGCTGGCCATTGCGGGCGCGCTGGAGCAGGCGCTGCGCGATGAGGGGAGCGAGGGTTTCCCCTTCGAGACGATCGTGGCGTCGGGACCGCGGGCTGCGCTTCCGCATGCGCGTCCGGGCTCGCGCCGTCTCGAGCGGGGGGACTTCCTTCTGATCGACTTCGGTGCCATAGTGGGCGGCTACTGCTCCGATGTCACACGAACCTTCGTGGCCGGGAGGGCGGACGCGGAGCAGCGCGAAGCATTCGAGATCGTGCGGGGCGCGAACGAGGCCGCGGCATCCGGCGTGCGCGCAGGGATGTCGGGGCGGGATGCCGACGCGCTGGCACGACGCTACATTGAGGAGCGCGGGCGCGGCGAAGAGTTCGGGCACAGTCTTGGCCATGGTATTGGCCTCGAAGTCCACGAGGCGCCTCGCCTCGCGAGAACGGCCGACGCCGTGCTCCCTGCGCACGCTGTGGTGACCATAGAGCCGGGCATCTACCGGGCCGGTTGGGGTGGCGTCCGCATCGAAGACGATGTTGTGCTCGATCCCGAAGGTCCGCGCGTTCTCACGAGACTGCCGCGAGAACTGCTCGAGATCGGTTGAACCCGACGCGAAAGAGATCACTTTCACCTCGCATATGATCGACTTACGGTACGTCAAGAAGCTGGTCGAGCTGCTCGACGGCTCCAGCGTGGACTCGATCGAGATCGCCTCCGACAAGGGGCTCAAGATCCGGATCTCCAAGACGCCACAGCGCGGCGCCGTGCAGGCGGCCGCGCCGTTGCAGCTCCCACCAGTAGCAGC
>DATCXR010000452.1:0-10051 GCA_036565685.1 Gemmatimonadaceae bacterium | reverse complement strand
GGTCGCGTCCAAGAAGCCGATGCCGCAGTGGCTGTCCATGGACGACGCGAGACGACACTGCGCGGTAGGTGCATCGGAGTGGGAATGGGCGAGCAACTATGGTGATGACGCCGATATAGTGCTCGTCGCCGCCGGCGACGTACCCACTCGCGAGACGCTCGCCGCGGCGTGGTGGCTGAGGCGGGAGGCTCCCGATCTCCGTGTGCGCGTGGTGAACGTCGTGGATCTATACACCATGCAGTCGCCGCGCGACCACCCTCACGGGCTCCCGGTGGAGCGCTTCGAAAAGCTCTTCGGCTCTCGCACCGAGGTGGTGTTCGCCTTCCACGGCTACCCCAACGTCGTCCACGAGCTGATCCACCACCGACCCGATCCACAGCGCTTCCACGTGCGTGGCTACGTGGAGGAGGGTACCACCACCACGCCTTTCGACATGACGGTGCTGAACAGGATGAGCCGCTACGATCTCGCGATCGAGGCTCTGCGTCGTACCGGGCGTGCGGATCGCACGGGCGTATTCGAGCGGAAGCTCGCTGAGCACAGCCGCTACATCCGCGCGCACGGCGAGGACATGCCTGAGGTGCAGGAGTGGCGGTGGGCGGAGGGCCAGCCAGCTGCCGGCCCGCCGCGGCAGCATGTGGAGGTCACTTGAGCTGACCGCGCGGCGATCGCCGCGACCCGCGGCGGCTTACCTGAGCGTGCCCAGGGATGGCAGCGTGTCCAGCGGGAGTACCACGGGTCGCGTCCTGGCTTCCCGCGCGGCCGCCGCGAGCTCGCCCTCATGTTGGAATCCAGCCTCGGCGGGTACGACAGCGGCCACTTCTGGCGCTCGAGGGAAAATCACCAGAGATTCCCCGTGAGACGAACGCGACGTTCGGTACACGAGTGCGAGGGGGATTCATGGCGAGGCCAGAATGAGCGAAGGCAAGATCCGGGTAGTGCTCGTGGACGACCACGCAGTTGTCCGCTCGGGGCTGAGGGCGGTGCTCGGCGGAGCCGATGACATCGAGGTCGTAGGCGAAGCAACGAATGGCGACGAGGCGATCGCCGCTGCGAAGCGTCTCGAGCCCGACGTGTTGATCATGGACGTCACAATGGCTGGGTTGGATGGTGTCGAGGCAACCAGAGCCATCGCCGAACAAGTCTCCGCATCTCGCGTGCTGGTGCTCACCATGCACACGGAAGAAGAGTACCTGCTCGAGGTGCTGAGGGCCGGGGGTGCAGGATACATCCTGAAGAGCGTCGCCGATCGTGAACTGGTGGATGCCGTGCGCACGGTGGCCCGGGGTGAAATGTACGTGCAGCCCTCCGCTGCCCGCGTCCTCGCGCGCGGGCTCACGCGTAAAGACCCAAACGCTGACGAGCGGGCCCGCTTCGAGAAGCTCACCGCACGCGAGCAGAGCGTCCTCAAGCTGGTAGCGCAGGGTTACACGGCCCCCGAGATAGGAGAGCGGCTCTTCCTGAGCCCGAAGACCGTGGATACCTACAAGCAGCGCATCAACCAGAAGCTCGGCATCGAGCATCGCGCCGACTACGTCAGGCTGGCGCTCAAGCTCGGACTTCTCTCCTCCTGAACCCGGGCCGACCCGCCGCCGTGCGACCCTCGAACGCCCTCCCCTGGCCACTCGGCCGCCCCGCGCTTCGCTGATCCCTCGGCAAGGAAACGGCGTGCGGGGATCGCTGACAATGGATGAGGACTCTCCCCGATTGTCCCTGCCGCGGCCGTAGCGAGATTCAACTCATACGACCAGACACCGCGCGGCGGAGGCAGCATGCAACCGAAACCAGACATCACCGCGAAAGGCAACAGCGAGCCGACGTCACTCGAGGCTCTCGGTACGACGCTCGCCAACCGCCCCTACGCGCACCGCAGCGCGCCCGTAAGTGCGGAGCCCATCCGCGTGATGCTGGTGGACGACCATGCGATAGTGCGAGCCGGCGTGCGAGCCATGCTGACTGGCGCGGCGCCCGACGTGCAGATAGTCGGCGAGGCGACTGGCGGGGTGGAAGCAGTGGCGCTCGCCGCCCGCCTGGCGCCCCACGTCGTGATCATGGATCTCGAGATGCCGGGTGGAGACGGCGAGAGCGCCACGCGCGATCTCCTCAAACTCCCGCAGCCTCCGCGTGTGCTCATCCTCACCATGCACGAGGAGCGCGAGCGCCTCCTCCCACTCCTCGGCGCGGGCGCGGCCGGCTACCTCGCCAAGGATGCCACGAGGAGCGACCTGGTCGATGCGATCCGCGTGGTCGCCGCGGGGGACACCTACGTGCGCCCGTCCGTCGCGAGGCGGCTCGCGTCGAACGACACCGCTCGGCCGGCGCGCGCGAACGCGGGGCGCGCGCGCGAGCTGTACGACACGCTCAGCGAGCGAGAGCAGGCCGTGCTGCGCTACACGGCCGATGGCCTCAACGGTCCCGAGATCGCCGCGCAACTCGGTATAAGCACCAAGACGGTCAACACCTACAAGCGCCGCATCCAGGCCAAGATCGGCCTGGAGAACCGCGCCGCGTACGTACGCTTCGCGCTCGAGGCGCAGCTCCTCGGGGGCTGACCCGCCGCTGGACCGGTGCCGGCGCGCGCGTGGAGCGTTTCCGCGCCTTCCGGGCGGAGCCGCCCCATGTACGGTTTTCCCCCCGGAGCTTTCGCCGTTAGGCCGACAGACGATGGCGGGCCGCCTCTCCAGATTCAGGGTGCGCCGCAAAGATCGCGACGGCGGCGCGAGCGGCCTTCGGGCCGGGTACCGTGGCGACGAATACGCGTCGCGATAGAGGAGTGAGACAATGTCGTCCCAGCTGACCCAGCAGCGCGCGCCAACCGACGCCTATCTGCCCGAAGCGCTGCACCTGCCCACCGGACCGATCGTGGTGGCGACCGATGGCGCCCCGGAGTCGGATTCCGCGGTCGTCGCGGCCCAGCTCTACGCCTCCCGAACCGCGGCGCCGGTTCGCGTGGTGGCCGCCCTCGAACCGCTCGTCATCCAGACGTTCGACATCGCCACTCTCCCCGCCGACCCGGCCATGCTCGGGCCGCGGCGGAGCATGCTGCGCGAAGAGATTCACGATCAGCTCAGGCGCCTCGTGCCTCGCGACGCCGACTACCCGGTGACCATCACCGATGGCGTAGCGCCGCAGGTCATCGCCCATGCGGCTCACGCCAGCCACGCCCGGTTGCTCGTGCTCGGGCGCGGCAGGCACGGCCTGATCGATCGACTCATGGAGGGCGAGACCGTGCTGCGCGTTCTGCAGCTCGCCGACGTTCCGGTGCTCGCGGCCGAACCCGGTGCGTCGGAGCTGCCGAAGCGCGTCATCATCGCCACGGATTTCAGCCCCTACAGCATCTACGCCGCGCGGGTGGCGCTCTCCCTGGTGGACCCGGATGCCACCGTCTACGTCGTGCACGTCACCCGGAGCAAGGAGCCGCTCCAGAGCGAGCTCCACAAGGTGACCCAGGCGATCGGCGCCGAGGCGATGACCGTGCACACTGTCGTGCTGCGTGGAGACCCCGGTCGCGAGCTGGTCAACTTCGCATCGCGAGCGAACGTGGATCTCGTGGTCTCGGGCACGCACGGCTATGGGTTCTTCAACCGGCTGGTGTTGGGGAGTGTCGCCACATGTCTGGTGCGCGGCGCGCCATGCTCGGTGCTGGTGGTGCCCGGCAGCGCGCTGGCCCGTGCCATGTCGAGAATGCACCTGGGAGACGGCCAGACACGCGGCGTCCCATTCCACGACTGGCCCCATGCGCTCTTGGATTTCACACGTCGCAACTCCGGACGCAATTGCTTCGTGGAGATCGACGACCCCGACCTAGGGGCGCAGCTGCAAGGGAACGCGTTGCCGCTCATAGGTGCTTCGTACGATCGGCACGGCAACGAGGTGCAGCTGATGTTCGGGATGCGTGGCCTGGCGAGTCGCTATCTGACTCACGTCGTGCCGGACGCGGCTGGCGTCGAAGTTCTAACCGATCAGGACGGTCGCGATCACGCACTGCGCGTTTCCAACGATGGAGGTAGCACTCTCATCACATTCATCGACTGATCCGGGACGGTACGTATATGGAGCCTTCTCCAAGAGTCGCGAGCGTTCGTCTCCGCACGGCGCTGCGCCTCCGCCTGGAAGCACGCCGGGAGCCGAGAGAAAAGCGCCGGAGCGAGACGGTGATGACCTCCTCGCCGGCGCCCGCCCCGGGGGCGAACGCGCGGGAGGTGGGCCTGCAGGGGGGCTGAGCGGACTCACCAGGGGCAGCGACGCTCCAGGAGGATGGCTGTTGCGCCTACCACTCGCACGGGAGTCGCACATATTGAATTCTGACGGGCCCATGGCCATACCCTCGGAAGGGATGGCCGTGTGCATCGCGCACCCCGTTTCCGAGCGAGGAGCCCTGTTGGACGACACCCCTGGAGCCGGCGACCGGACTCCCCTTCCCGACGAAGTGCCACCCGAAGCGCTCGCGAGTGTAAAGCTCCCCGAGGCGCTCTATCGCGGCATTATCGCGATCTCGGCGGACGCGATCATCTGCGCTGACACGGCGCAGCGCATCATCCTCTTCAACAGCGGCGCCGAGCGAATCTTCGGCTACACATCCGACGAGGTAATCGGCAAGCCACTCGGCACCCTCCTTCCCGAGCGGTTCAGACAGGCCCACGGCCGGCAGATGCGGCAGTTCTCGGGATCGGATGTGGCGGCACGCCCCATGGGCGAGCGCGGCGAGATCGCCGGCGTCCGCAAGAATGGTGAAGAGTTCACGGCCGAGGCGTCGATCTCGAGGATCGAAATCGAAGGCAGAGCGATCTACACGGCGGTGCTGCGTGACATCTCGGAGCGACGGCGCGCTGAAGAGGATCGCACCCGGCTCGTGGAGCGTGAGCGCGAGGCACGCCGCACAGCCGAAGCCGCCGAGCGACGCGCTTCCTTCCTGGCGGATGCGAGCGAGGCGCTCGATCGCTCGCTCGATTATTCGAAGACGCTGCAGAGTCTAGCCGACCTCGCCGTGCCGCGGATCGCGGACGTCTGCTTCATCGACGTTCTGGAACGCGATACGGCGCGCCGCGTAGCGTCGGCCGCCGCCAGCCCGGAGCTCATCGCCACCGCGCAGCGACTGCACGAGTTCCCGCGTCGGTCGGACGAGCCGTACCTCACCCGCGAATCGATGGTCAGCGGGCGGCCCGTGCTCGTGCGTGAAGCCACACGTCGCAGTCTCGAGCGCGTAACCCAGCACCCCGATCATCTCCGCCTGCTACTCGAGCTTCGCCCGCGCTCGTACATGACGGTGCCGCTGCTCGCACGAGGGCGGACGCTCGGAGCCATCGCGTTCATCGCCACCGAGGAGTCGCCCACCTACACGCCGGCAGACCTGTCTCTCGCCGAGGAGCTCGGGCGCCGCGCCGCGCTCGCGGTGGATAACTCGAGGCTCTACGGAATGGCGCAGGATGCCACGCGCGCCCGCGAGGAGATACTCGGCATAGTATCACACGACCTGCGCAACCCGCTCAGCGCGATCACGATGTGCGCGAGCGCTCTCGACGAGGGAATTGCTGGCGCGAATGACAGCCTGCGTTACATGGTGACGGCGATCGCCGAGTCGGCCAGTTGGATGAATCGCTTGATACAAGACCTCCTCGACATGGCGAGTATCGAGTCGGGGCAGCTCTCCATCGATCGCCGTCCGGAGGACGTGGAACACCTCCTTCAGCAACTGGAGATGATGTTCGCGTCAGCGGCGCGCGAGGCCGGCATCCGCCTCGAGATGGCCGCGCAGCAACCGCTCCCGCCCGTGCTCGCCGATTGTGAGCGGATCCTGCAGGTTCTCGCGAACCTCGTCGCGAACTCTCTCAAGTTCACGCCTTCGGGCGGGGAAGTCTCGGTGCGCGCCGATGTTCCGGTGGGTGATCCGGCACACGTGCGCTTCGCGGTTCGTGACAGCGGCTGCGGCATCCCGCCCGAGCAGCTTCCACACGTCTTCGACCGCTTCTGGCAGGCGCGCCGCGGCGCCAAGCAGCGGGGCACAGGACTGGGTCTGGCCATCTCCAAAGGAATAGTGGAGGCGCACGGCGGCAGCATCCGCGTCGAGAGCGAGGTCGGCCGGGGGAGCACCTTCCAGTTCACGCTCCCTGTAGCGCCTTCCTCGTCGGGAAGCTGACCGCCCGCGCCCGTTCTCGCGAGCCCGGCTGTGAGCATGTTTTCTGCAGTCGATTGTGCAGGGTCCTCGCCGCTCCGTAGCGGCGCGCACCGATGATCCCGCGCGCTCTCCCGCCCCCACCGCTGCAACCCGCCCAGCCGTCGCGCCCAATGCTCACCGCGCCCGACATCCTCGCAGCCACCACGATTGCCACGAGCGCTCTGCAGTTCGACAGCGAAGCAGCGCGCGTGGCTGTCACCGTGGCCGTCCTGGTGCTCCTCGGTGCGCTGGTGGCCGCGATGTTCGCGCGCATCGGTCTGCGGGCGTACGCCGAAGCGGCGCAACGAGAGCGCGAGCTGCGGCGGCAGGCGGAGCTCGCACGCGCCGAGTCTCAGCGCTTCGCGACCGAGTTGCAGGACCACACGACGCAGCTCGAGCTTCAGACGCGCGAAGCGCGGTCACTCGCCGCCGAGCTGCGCACCGCCGAGGAGCGGCTCCGACTCGCAGTCACCTCCGCCGACATCGGAACGTGGGACAGCGACATGACGAACCTTGCACTCGACCTCTCGGATCGCTGCAAGGCGGTATTCGGGCTCCCCGCCGATACGAGCGTGACCTACGACATGCTCCTGCACCGCGTTCACACCGAGGATCACGCGCTCGTGCGTTCCAAGATCCGCACGGCGCTCGATCCCCGCGGCGACGGGGAGCTGCGCGCGGACATTCGCGTCCGCTGGCCCGACGGGAGCGTCCGCTGGGTGGATGCGCGCGGTCGCGCCTTCTTCGACGGGCCGGCAGACGACCGGCGTGCCGTACGCTTCACCGGCACGGTGCTCGACATCACCCCTCGCATCCAGGCGGAGGAAGCGTTGCGCGACGAAGCCCGCCTCGTGGAAACCATCCAGCGCATCGGAAGCGTGGTGACGGCCGAGCTGGACCTGGAGCGCCTGATGCAACGCGTGACCGACGAGGCTACCGCATTCACCGGCGCGGAATTCGGCGCGTTCATCTACAGCGTCATCGCCGCGGATGGCGAGCTTCGCACGATGTACGCTCTCGCCGGCATCTCCAAGCCGCGCGCATCCACGACGTCCGCCGAAACCGCCGGCAGCGGCCGCGATATCCCGGCTGGAGCGCGCCCGATCGCCGTAGGCCCCGATGCGGACGCCATCGTCAGGAGCGACGACTTCCCTCACGACCCACGCTACTCCGGGCTCCGCCCGTTCGCGGATCTCCCCGTCGAGCACCCACCGGTTCGCTCCTACCTCGGCGTACCGGTTATCTCGCGCACGGGTCGCGTGCTCGGACGTCTCCTCTTCGCACACTCGCTCCCGGGGATCTTCGCCGAGCGTGACGAGCGTGTCGCGACCGGCATCGCATCGTGGGCGTCGGTCGCGATGGACAACGCCTGGCTGTACGAGGAGGAGCGCCGCTCGCGTGCGGAAGCGCAGGCGGCGAACCGGGTGAAGAGCGAGTTTCTCACTACCATGAGCCACGAGCTTCGCACACCGCTCAATGCCATCGCCGGCTATACCGAGCTGCTCACGCTCGGTCTTCGTGGGCCGGTGACGCCGCAGCAGGCTGATGATCTGGCGCGCATCCAGCACAACCAGCGGCACCTCCTCTCGCTCATCAACGACATCCTCAACTTCGCCCGGCTCGAGGCGGGGCACCTCGAATTCGAGCTGCGCGAGGTACCCGTCGCCGATCTGCTCGCGGGACTCGGCCCGCTCGTCGAGCCGCTGGTTCGCGCTCGCTCGTTGGAGTACTCGTGCAGGCTCGATGGAGCGCCGGCCATCGCGCGCGCCGACCCGGACAAGGTTCAACAGATCCTGATAAATCTCCTCTCCAACGCCATCAAGTTCACCCAGCCGGGTGGGAGGATCGGAATCGACTACGACGCGAGCGCGGAAGGCGTGATGATCCACGTCCGTGACACCGGGCGCGGAGTGAGCGCCGACAAGCTGGAGACAATGTTCGAGCCCTTCGTCCAGCTCGATCGCCGCCTCACGAGCTCGCACGAGGGTACCGGCCTCGGCCTCGCCATCAGCCGCGATCTCGCCCGGGGGATGGGCGGCGAACTGTCGGCATCGAGCACTCCGGGCGCCGGCTCCTGCTTCACGCTCACTCTCCCGCGCGCCGCCGGGTGACGGCTCGTCCACGCACGACATAGTACGATGTCGGTGCGTTTCTCCGCCCCCGCTGCGCGCTTTGGCGCGGTGCTCTCGCGAGAGTACCACGTCGACTTCGCGCGGCAGGCACGGTCCTCGCGCCAGAGGGGCGTCGCAGCTAAATTCTTCCGAGCACACACATCAAGGTGCGTGTCGGGCTGGTCAACCCCGGACAAGGAATTACGCCATGCGTCCTCGTCGTCTTGCAATCCCATCTCTGTTGGCGCTGCTCGGTGCGCTCGCTCTGCCGATTCATTCGCTGAGCGCGCAGCAGATGACCAACCAGTCAGACTATCCGATCGGCGTCGGCCTCGCCGCCGGGCTGCTCGTTCCCGTGGGCAGCATCGGTGATGGCGCAAGCACGGGTTGGAACCTGCAGGGATTCGTGGACTGGACGAGCCGTACCCAGCCGTTCGGCCTGCGCGCCGACGTTTCCTATGGCAGCATGTCCGGCAAGGACTTCACGGCCGGTTCGCAGACCGTCCGGTTCGACAACCTGAATCTCTTCTCCATCACCGGTGACGGTGTCTGGATGATCCACCCGGCTCCGGGGTCGGAGTCGCGCACCACGCCCTACCTCCTGGCCGGTGTGGGACTGTATCATGCGAGCCAGTCGGGTAACGTGGCCGGTGAGGATGTCGACAACGGCTCGACCAATTTCGGCATCAACTTTGGCGGCGGACTCATGTACAGACTCGCGGGCTTCTCCGCCTTCGGCGAGGCCCGCTTCCACAACGTCTTCAGCGGCTCAGACGGTGGTAGTGCCAAGTATGTACCGATCATGGTCGGTCTCCGCTTCGGCGGCGGCGGCCGGTAAGCCGGTAATTCCAGACCTGGTCCCGTTGTCACAGGGCGCTGGTGCTGCTGGCACCGGCGCCCTTTTCGCATCTCGCGCGCTCCGCGGTCTGTGGTATGCTCCGCATCCCCGCCCTGCGCGGCGCTCTCGCCGCGCGGACGCATCTTTCAGGAGGTACGCGCGATGGCGGGAAAACTGAACGGCAAGAGGGTGGCGATCCTGGCAGCCGACGGCGTGGAACAGGTAGAGCTGGAGAAGCCGCGGCAGGCGCTCGAGAACGCGGGTGCCGAAACGCGAGTGGTATCGCCTTCCGAAACGAGCGTGCGCGCATGGCAGCACGACCACTGGGGCGATGAGATAGCGGTGGACGTCCCACTCGCCAGGGCGAGGGCAGATGACTTCGACGCGCTGCTCATACCTGGAGGCGTGATGAGCCCCGACAGGCTGCGAACCAGCGACGCTGCCGTGAGCCTGGTGCGTTCCTTCTTCGAGGCGACCAAGCCGGTGGCAGCCATCTGCCACGCTCCCTGGATGCTGGTCGAAGCGAACGTCGTGCGCGGACGCGAGGTAACCTCGTGGCCGTCGCTCGAAACGGACCTGGAGAACGCTGGAGCGCGGTGGGTGGACCGGGAGGTAGTGGTGGACCATGGTCTGGTCACCAGCCGCAAGCCCGACGACATTCCGGCATTCAACGCGAAGATGATCGAAGAGTTTGCCGAAGGCGATCACGCCGAGCAGAGACGAAGCGTTCAGCCCCGGCGTGAGCGCGCGGCGCAAGCAGACGCCCGCACCTGAACGACGGGGGCTGCGCCTCCATGGCGCCAACGGCGTCATCCCCGCTTTCGCCTTGTCATTACCCAAATCTTGCGGGGTGAGCCAGCTAGCTGTAGCAGGAGTGGAAGATGCTGGCCAATGACGAGTGGGCCGAGGCGCAGTTCGGTGGGGCTCGCTTGGGCGATGTGCGGCGAG
>DATCXR010000481.1:0-1871 GCA_036565685.1 Gemmatimonadaceae bacterium | reverse complement strand
GTCGAGGTACGGGAAGCGGTAGTACTGCAGGTACACGCCGCCCAGCGCGCGCCCGGCCCAGATTCCGAGGAGCGTGCCCGCCACCATCCCGGAGAGCGCGATGATCAGAACCAGCTTCACGTAGTGGAGACCCACCTCGAGGTCGCGGTAGCCGAATGCCTTGAGCACCGCGATCTGCTCCCGCTGGAGTGCGACCAGCCGTGTCACCACGATGTTCAGCAGAAAGGCGGCGACGCCCAGGAATATGGCCGGTAGTACCGTCGCGATGACGCGAAGCTGCTGGAACTCCTGCGTGATGAGCGAGTGCGACGGCTCTTCGCTGCGACCGTGTGCCTGGATCCCGCCGTAGCGCCCCAGCACGAGCTCCACGCGCTGCGCCACATCCTCCAGCGTCGCACCCGGAGCGAGCGTGAAGAGCAGGTCGTTGAAGGCGCCCTGCATGTCGTAGGCGGCCCCCAGCGCGGGACGGTTCATCCAGAGCGCGCCGTAATGCTGCGGGTCGGGGAAGAGCGTGCCGGGCTGGACGTGCATCAGGAGGGATGGGGCCATGGCCACTCCCACCACGCGCAGCATCCGCCGGCGTCCCTTGATCACCGCGCCAATCTTCGCTCCCGGGTGGAAGCCGTGCGCGTCCGCGAAGGCCACGTCCAGCACCACCTCATCTTCTTCGCCACGACCGGGGAGGCGCCCCTCGCGCACGAAGAGACGGTCGAGCAGCGGCTTCCGGCCGTCGGGAATCGAGATTATCGTCCCCGTCACCGGCTCGTCGAAGCCGGGGAGCTCGAGGTTCACGGCGGCTACCACCCTTGTGTCCACGTCGGCGATGCCGGGGATCTCCCTCAATCGATCCGACACCATCTCCGGCGCGCGCCGCACCGACGCGAAGCCGTCGGCATAGCGGTAGTCGCGATAGTACGAAGCGAGTGTGCCCTCCAGCGAGTCGGCCACGCTCGTCGCCGCGACGTACGTGGTCACTCCCCCCACGATCACCACGGCGATGGCGAGCGCCTGCCCGCGCATCCCCAGAAGATCGCGCAGCAGCTTCACATCCAGCACGCGCACTCTCACCAGACCAGCTCTCTCGGGTCCGCGCGCCGCTCGTTCCGCTCGATGGACGTGATCTTCCCATCCCGCAGGTGCACCACCCGCTCGGCGATGCGCGCCTGCACGACGTTGTGCGTGATGATGAGAGTGGTAGTCCCGAGCTCCCGATTCACCTGGTCGAGCGCCTCGAGCACCACGATGCCGGTGCGCGAGTCGAGCGCGCCGGTGGGCTCATCGCAGAGGAGCACGGCCGGCCGCTTCGCTATCGCGCGCGCGATCGCCACGCGCTGCTGCTCCCCGCCGGAGAGCTGCGCCGGGAAGTGGTCCGTGCGCTCGGCCAGTCCCACCACGCCCAGCGCATCCTCGGGCGTCATCGGGTCGCGAGCTATCTCGGTGACGAGCGCGACGTTCTCGCGCGCGGTGAGACTCGGGATGAGGTTGTAGAACTGGAAGACGAAGCCGACGAAGTCGCGCCGGTACTCGGTGAGCTCCGCGTCGTCGGCCTTGGCGAGATCCCGGCCGTGGTAGAGCACCTCCCCCGAGGTCGGCGTGTCGAGCCCGCCGAGGATGTTGACGAGCGTGGACTTCCCACTCCCCGATGCACCGAGGAGCACCATCATCTCTCCGGCGTACAGCTCGAGATCCACACCGCGGAGCGCCTGAACCTGTACTTCGCCCACCTGATAGACTCGCGTGACGCCCACTACGCGGAATACCACCTCGCGATCGCTCAGCGACTCCACGGCGCTTTCGACGCTCTCGAAGCTCACCAGACGCGGCCGGTCGCGTGCAGGAGCGCTGCCCGTGCGATGGCGCTGTCGGCTACC
>DATCXR010000479.1:0-3547 GCA_036565685.1 Gemmatimonadaceae bacterium | reverse complement strand
AGCGCGCTCCGGAGCGCGGCGCGCGCGAGCGAGTCGGCGGCAAGTGCTTCCACGGCATCGAGCCGCGCCTCGATCGCTGCGCGATCGATGAGCGGAGTGAGGATCCACTGCCTGAGGAGCCGCGCGCCCATGGGCGTCGTGGTGCGGTCGAGCACACCGAGGAGCGTCCCCGCCGTGTCGCCCGGCGCGCCGCCGCGCAGCGACTCCACCAGCTCGAGGTTGCGGCGCGTCATGTCGTCGAGCGGCATCGCGCTTCCCGGGCGCTCCACGATGGGTCGCGCGAGATGCGGCACGCCGGAGGGCTGGAGCTCGCGCAGGTATCGCAGCAGCGCTCCCGCCGCGCCGACCGCGCTCGCATCATCGGCGCCGATCCCGAACCCCTCCAGCGACGCCACCGCGAACTGCCGCGTGATCTCTTCGGCGCCGAGCGCGGGATCGAACTCCCACGCCTCGCGTTCGGTCACGAGGACATTTTCGTCGCTATATGTTACTAAATCCAGCTCCGCCGCGTCGCCGCTCTTCTCGCGCGCCACCAGCAGCTCGCTCGGCGCGAGGCGCGCGAGCACCGGTGCCACGTCCGATGCGCTCGCCGTGGCGAGGCGCAGCTCGCCCGTGGATAGATCCACCGCCGCGATCCCGGCCACCGGCCGCGACGCGTTGAGCGCGCAGAGGAAGTTGTTGCGCGCGCCGTCGAGAAGGTCGTCGGCGAAAGCGGCGCCAGGCGTGATCGTCTCCACCACTTCGCGGCGCACGATCCCCTTGGCCAGCTTCGGGTCCTCCACCTGCTCGCAGATCGCCACGCGGAAGCCCTGGCTCACCAGGCGGCGGAGGTACTCGTTCACCGCCTTCACCGGCACGCCGGCCAGGGGCACCTCCGCGGCACCACCGTTGTTGCGCGAGGTGAGCGTGAGACCCAGCACGCGCGAGGCGACTTCCGCGTCGTCGTAGAACATCTCGTAGAAGTCGCCCATGCGGAAGAAGAGGATCGCGTCGGAGTGACGCGCCTTTATCTCCCGGTACTGCTGCATGAGCGGAGTACCCGCGTCCTTCGCCACCGCGCGAGTCATCTCAGAGCGGAGCGTGCGCGATGGCGTTGGCACCGGCGCGCGCATCACGCCCGCCGGTCGAGATCATCGCTTCGGTTCCGCCGCGGTGACGTAGCCATCCACGTGCTGCGTCTTCATGCGGGCTGCTATCGAGTCGGCGGCCTCTCTCGTCGCGTAGCGCCCCACGCGCACGCGATACAGCGCCGCGTCATTCGTGATGCGCGCGTCGAAGCCGAGCTCCTTCAACCGCGTGCGGAGCTTCTCCGCCGACTCGTGATTCGAGAAGGCCGCCACCTGGACCGTGAACTGCTGCGACGTCGTCGCGCCCACCGCCGCATGCGTTGCGCTCGGCGCGCTCGACGCGCTCGGCGGGCTCGACGGTGTCGCGCTCTTCCCTGGAGCGGCCGACGCGCCCGCGGCGGACTTCGGTGGCGCGCTCGTCGCCGGCTTCACTGACGTCGCCGGCGTTGCCGGCTTCGCCGGCGTGCTCGAAGCAGGAGCAGACTTCACTGGCGTCGCTGGCGTCGCCGGTGTCGCTGGCGTCGCCGTGCCGGTATCCATGCCCGCGCAGCGCGGCATCAGATAGTCGATCTGGTTGCGCAGCTCGACCTGTCCCGGCGGCGTGTTCGCGGCCGCGTCGGTGAGACTGGCGCAGGCGCGTGCGTCCTTCCCCTTGTCGAAGAGCATGCGCGCCATCCAGAAGCTCGCGCGCGGGCGCGATGCGCTGCGCGGATGCTCCCGCACCACCCGCTCGAGATGCCCCAACGCCTGATCATCCTCGCCGCGCGTCATCTCGAGCTGCGCGAGCCGCATCAGCGCGTCATCGCTCTCGGGCGAAAGCGGGTAGTAGATGACGATCGCGCGCAGGTCGCGCTCCGCATCGGCCGCGGTCTTCGCGAGTACCGCACGCCAGTAGAGCGCCTCCACGTAGCGCGCCGACCCCGAGTCGGCGGCATTGAGCTCGCTCTCGATGAGGTTGCGCCCCGTATCTCCCTGCCCGGCCGCCACCAGTCGGCGGGCGCGCTCGAAGACGTCGTCCTCGGCGGCGGCCGGCGCCGGTGTCTCGGCGTGCGCGGGTGCCTGGGCCTGAGTCGACGCCTGCGCAGGCGTCCTGTCCGGCGCCTCGTTCTGCGCGTACAGGGGCGCGGCGGCCATCACGCCGCCGGCGAGGAGAATTGCGGGGAGGTGTCTCATGGCTCCAGCTACAGCGGTTAGGAGGAACGAAGGAGGGGAACGCTGCGGTAGTCTGTTATATCTAGTCTACGCCGCGGCCCGTGTGATGATCCTCTATGCGCTCAGGCGGCGGCGCGCGATGCGCCGCGCCGTCCCGGGCCGCGCGCTACGCCCGCGCAGAGCGAGAGCACCAAGGTAGCGAGCGTCTGCTCATCCGACGAGACTCGCGTGTCCTTGAGGGCGATGTCGGCGGCGAGGAGCGCCTCGAGCGCCGAGTCGAGCGATGCGGCATCCCACTTCGCGGCCGTCGCCGACCAGGCGCGCACCGCGTCGCCCCACGGCCGCCCGGTGTACGGCCCGCCGCCGCTCTTGAGGAAGTTGAAGTATTCGCCCTGCAGCCGGCTGGGCGAGAGACCGCGCGCGATCGCCGCCTCGCCCCAGGCGAGTGCCAGCGTCTGCGTGGTGAGCGCCATGACCACCGTGACGCCGTTGACCTTGGGTTGCGTGAGGATGTGCGGCACCAGCGCGAGCGCACCCCCCGCATCGCGCCGCGCCACGAGATCGAGGAAATCGGCCAGCGTCTCGCCGCGCCGCACCCCCACCACCGCGGCCACCGCGCTCTCGTCTATCTCTTCTCCCCGGGTGTAGCTGGCCAGCTTGTCCAGCTCCGCCGCGAGCGCCCCCAGATCGTTCCCCACCGCCTGCTGCAGCAGCTCCGCGGCCGCGTCGGTAACCGGCACACCGAGCTCCGTGCTCGCGTGGTGCGCGATCCACTTCGGCAGCCGCTCCCAGCTCAGCGGCGCGAAGTCCGCCGCCAGCGTCCGCGCGAGGATGTTCTTGTCCGGCTTCCCCTTCTCCCCCGAGGCGTACTCGAGCACCAGCACCACATCCGATGGCACACCCTCTCTCTGCGCCGTGCGCTCGAGATACCTATCCAGCCATCCCTTCGCATCTTTCCTGAGCGCCGCCGCATCCCTCACCACCACAACCCTTCGCTCCGCCATCATCGGCGGCGTCGAGAGCAGCGTCCCCAGCGTCTCCGCATCCAGCTCCCCGCCCTCTCGCACATCGAGGTTGAAGTCCCTCGTCCCCTCCTCCACCGCCGCCCCCACCAGCTCCTTCACCGCCCTCTCCTTCAGGAAATCATCCTCCCCATAGATGCAATAAGCCCCCACGAACTCCCTCGCCTTGAGCGACTTCCAGAACGCCCGCTCGGGGGAGGTGGGGGACGGAGGCATGTCGGGGAAGATAGTGAAAGGAAAAGAAAGCAGAAAGCAGACAGCAGAAAGCAGCGAACGGCTCGTAGGGCGGGCCCTCTACCTGCCCCT
>DATCXR010000403.1:0-1803 GCA_036565685.1 Gemmatimonadaceae bacterium | reverse complement strand
CAGCCGCTCCCAGCGATCCACGAACGCCTCCACGCCGTGGTGCTCGATGTCCGTTGCCAGCGCATCGTCCGCCGCGCGACGATTGGCACGCTCCGCATCGTCCGCGATCCCGGGCGAGCCGCTTTCCACGATGAGAGCGCCGATGCGCTCGGGCGCGGCAAGCGCCGTATGCAGCGCCACGCGCGCTCCCATGGAATAGCCGAGCAATGCGACGCGCGCGATGCCCAGCATGTCCAGTACTTCGAGCACGTCCTCCGCCGCTCGGTGCGCGGCGTAGCGCGCGGGATCATCGGGAGCATCCGAGCCGCCATGGCCGTGGAGCGAGAGCGCGATCACTCTCCGCCGTGCACCCAGCTCCGGCAGCAGCTCGTTCCAGGTGGATGCGGCGCCGGTGAAGCCGTGGAGGAGCAGGATTGGAATGGATCCCCGCTTGCGCGGGGATGACGGGCTGGAGGTTCCGTCATCCCCGCGCAAGCGGGGATCCATTTTACCGTACAGTGAATCGCGTGCGCTCTCCACCACCTCCAGCCGCACACCGTCGCGCAGCTCGATCTGGCGCGATGCCACCGCAGCGAGGCTCACAGCAGCTCCGCCACGCCCGCGCTCACCGCTGCCCAGAGCTCGCGGTGGCGCTCCACGTTGGCGGCTCGGTCGGTGGTGCACACTTCTATGATGTTCAACCCCGGCGCCTCGATCGCGGCTGCCAGCGCCGCGCCAAACTCGGGCCAGCTCTCCGGTCGCACGAACCGCGCGTCGTACAGCGCGGCGGCATGAGCGAAGTCCAGCCCGTGCGGCGTGCCGAAGAGCGCCTCGAAGTCGCGCGGCGCAACGAGCTCCGGATTCCCCTGCGGAAGGAAGGAGAAGATCCCGCCGCCGTCGTTGTTCACGAGCACCACCGTGGCATCGAGGTCGTGCAGCTTTGCGGCGAGCAACCCGTTCATGTCGTGGTAGAATGCCAGGTCGCCGATGGCCAGCACGGTTGGGCCATCGCTCGCCGCCGCCGCGCCGAGCGCGCTCGACACCACGCCGTCTATTCCATTGCCTCCGCGATTCGCGAGGACGTGGATGCGCTCATCGCGCCGCGCGCCGAAGCTGTCGAGATCACGCACGGGCATCGAGCTGCTCACCCAGAGCGTAGCGCCGGCGGGAAGCGCAGCGGCCAGCTCGGCGAAGAGCCGCGGCTCACTCATTTCATCGTCGCTCTCCAGCTCTGCTGCCAGGATTTCGCGCGCGTGCGCGTTCACCCTGCGCCAGCGCGCAGCCCAGTCGGCGTCCGCCAGCGGCGTATCGCCGAGCATCTCCGCGAGCGCACGATCGAGCTGCGCACAGGTGGGCGCGACCTGGGCGCGCACGGCCCACGCCGCATCCTGCGCGGGGTCGGACCAACCGAAATCTCCCAGAAGAATCTGCCGCACCGCGGAATGCTTCCGCAGCCAGAGCTGCAGCGCCTTGGATGTGGGGAGCGCGCCCACGCGCAGCACGAGGTCGGGCGCGAGCGCTCCCGATGCTTCGCCAGAGAGCGAAGCGCGCAGGAAAGCATCGTAGCCATCCACGACCAGCGTGGCCGGATCTACGCCGAAGCGAAGCCCCGAGAGCGGATCCGCGAGGAGCGGTGCGTCGAGCCGCCGCGCCACCGCCGCCAGCGGAGCTGCGATCGCCGGATCGGCCGATGGGCCGCACACTATCACTGGCCTCCGCGCATCCGCCAGTGCGCCCGCGAGCGACTCCACCAGCTCCGCGTCCGCCGCGCGCTCCGAAGCGCTCACCCTCACCCACGGCTCGCCGTCGGGCCGGCCGCTCCAC
>DATCXR010000392.1:0-2736 GCA_036565685.1 Gemmatimonadaceae bacterium | reverse complement strand
CGCACGTCCGGGTGCGTCACGGTGATCGGTCCGCCGCGAGCGAGCTGCTTGCGGAAGAGCGGCACCACGCTCCCCTCGCTCCCGAGGACGTTGCCGAAGCGCACCGCGCGGAACTCGGTCTTCGATGCCCTGAGCGAAGGCCAGCCGAGCACGATCCGCTCGGCCACGCGCTTGGTGGCGCCCATCACGCTCGACGGCCGCACGGCCTTGTCGGTGGAGATCAACACGAACCTGCTCGTCCCGCAGCGCGCCGCGCACTCGGCAACCTGCAGAGTGCCGAGCACGTTGTTGCGCACCGCCTCGGCGGCGTTCGCCTCCATCATCGGGACGTGCTTGTACGCCGCCGCGTGGTAAACGTGGTCGGGCCGGTGCCTCTCGAAGATGCGCGAGAGCACCTCGCGGTTGGTGATGTCCGCCACGATCGGGATGGTCGCGATCTCGGGGTGAGTCCGCTCGAGCTCGAGGTGCACGAAATAGAGCGCGCTCTCCGCCTGCTCCACGAGAATCAGCCGCGACGGCCCCACGCGCGCGATCTGGCGCGCGAGCTCCGAGCCCACCGACCCGGCACCGCCGGTGATGAGTACCACGCTCCCGGCCAGGTCGCGCGCCACCAGATCCGAGTCGAACGCCACCGGCTCGCGCACGAGGAGGTGCTCGAGCTCCACCTCGGCAAGCTCGCCGCTGCGCGCGCTCCCCTGGAGCATCTCGCGCATGGAAGGGAGCCGCTTGAACTCCACCTTGGTGGCAAGGCAGAGATCCACGATGCGTCGCAGCTCGGCCGGCGTGGCGCGCGGGATCGCGATGACCACCAGCTGGGCGTTGAAGCGAGCCACCGCGTTACGGAGCTGGCTGATAGGGCCGACCACCGGTACACCGTGGAGCGACATCGACCACTTGTCCGGGTCGTCATCGAGTAGCGCGACCGGACACAGCTCCATCCCCGTCCCCGCGCCGTGCATGAGCTGTCGGAGGAGGCGCTCTCCGGCCGCGCCTGCACCCACGATGAGCGTGGTCCGTCGCTCGCCGGAGTTGCGCTTCGCGAGCCACTCGCGCGCGGAGCGCACGGCCAGGCGCGAGCCACCAGCGAAGAGGAAGGTGAGCATCGCTTCCAGGATCACTACCGACCGCGGGACCGGGCCGAGCCGGTTGCCCGCCACGAGTGCCATGGTGAAGATCATCGAGCCAACGGCCACCGCCTTCCCCAGACTTACGAGATCGCGGTGCCCGAAGTGACGCCAGAAGCCGCGATGCAGACCAAAGGCGCCGAGCACCGCCAGCCGGATGATCACCAGCGGCATCACGGTCACCTCGAAGGCGTGCAACGCGTCGGGTGGCACCGGACCATCGAATCTGAGGAGGAAGCCAGCCGCGTACGCAGCCACCACCACGAAGGCGTGACCGGCGAGGATTAGCGGGCGGCGGTGCCGAACGAGCAGAGGAGGCATCATGGCCCGACATGCTCCGGGACTTGCGTAGACATAACGTTCATGCGCCGAGCGTCGAGCGTGTGAGTGCGCCAGTCGTGCCGCCGCTCGCCCGACGCCCCGCGATGAGGCCGAGGGTCGCGAACACCACGACGAAGTCCGACCAGGGAGTCGCGTGAGCCGCGTACTCCAGATTGATACGGATCTTCTCGGGCATGATCTCTTCGATGTAGCAGCGCTCCGGATCGGCGGAGCGCGCGAGCTCGGAGGCCTCGTCGCGGTAGCGTATGGAGGCGGGGTCCGTGATGCCGGGGACGAGGTCGAGCACCGCGCGCTGCGCTTCGGTGTAGAGCGCCACGAAGCGCGGCACCTCGGGCCGCGGTCCCACCAGACTCATCTCGCCGCGCAGGACGTTGAGCAGCTGTGGCAGCTCGTCGAGCTTGAGACGCCGCAGCCAGCGGCCCACTCGCGTGACGCGCGGGTCGGCGCCCACCGTGAGCTGGGCGCCCCTGCGCTCGGCGTCGGCCACCATAGTGCGGAACTTCCACATGCGGAAACTCACGCCGTGGAGCCCCACGCGCTCCTGGCCGAACAGCACCGGGCCACCCCTTCCATTCCGCACGTCGACCGCTATCGCGAATCCTACCAGAGCGAAGAGCGGAGCCAGCACGATGAGCCCGACCAGGGAGCAGCACACGTCCATGACCCGCTTCGTGCGCGTCATCTTCGGTGGCTGTCTACCACGTCCAGCACGGCGGCGATCACGTCGTCAACCTCCGCGGCTCCGAGGCGCGGATTGAGCGGAATGCTCAACATCCGCTCGAAGTTGGAGTACGCCACCGGGAAATCGCGGGGCGCGAAGCCGTAGCGGTCCCGGTAGTAAGGGTGCGTGTGCACGGGGATGAAGTGCACGGACGTTCCGATGTTGCGCTTCGTCAGCTCGTCGATGAACCGGTCGCGATCGATCGTGAGCGCTTCCGTGTTCAGGCGGAGCACGTAGAGATGCCAGGCGTGACGTACATCGTCGCGCTCCACCGGGATCTCGAGCGCCGGCTCGGCGGCGAACGCGCGGTCGTACGCGGCCACCACTGCGCGGCGGCGCTCGTCGAAGAGCTCGAGCTTCCGCAGCTGAGCGAGACCCATCGAAGCCTGGATGTCCGTCATGTTGTACTTGAAGCCGGGCGCCTGGATCTCGTAGCGCCAGCTTCCGCCCTTCTCGTAGCGCCGCAGAGCATCGCGCGTCATCCCGTGCAGCGAAACCGGCCGCGCGCGCTCGAGAAACTCGACGCTCCCCGTGAGCATCCCACCCTCG
>DATCXR010000384.1:0-2431 GCA_036565685.1 Gemmatimonadaceae bacterium | reverse complement strand
ATTCGGAAGGGAGAAAGATGCGTAACGGGAAGGGGTCGCTTCGGCGGCCGATGGCGGTCGAGCCCGATGTATTCGCGACGAACTTCGCTCGCACGTTCGGCACTACGGTAGGCGCGCTGAAGGAGAAGCGCGATTCGACGCTCTCCACGGATGGCGGCGCGCAGCAGGCAGATCGGGATGCGGTCACGGAGGGGTCGAAGAACGCCCGCCATCGTTCGTGACCGGAGCGGTCGGCATGACTCGCAGGCGCAACCTTCCGCAGAGGTAGGGAAGGCGCGCGGCACGCGTCCATAGCAGCGAACGCGGCCCACTCGCCATCCGGCTATCGGCGCTCCGACTGCTTCTTCACTTCCTCGCTCAATCGCCGCACGATTGCGGTGGTGTCGCGGACGTCGGCTTCGCTGAGCGTGCTCCCCATGGTGGAGGCGATCGCGACCAACCGGGAATTCATCCGGCGGTAGGTGGCCTCGCCTTTCCGCGTCAGCCGCACGAGCTTCGAGCGCCGGTGCCTCGGATTCTCGATGAATTCCACGAGATCGTCGGCCGCGAGCTCATCCGCCAGCCGCTGCATGCGTTGGCGGCTCGTAGGTCGCATCCGTGCGATCTGTGGCACCGTCAGTGGGCCAAGCAGCGCGAGGCTGCGGAGGAAGCCGAAGGCGCCGCCGCCCCAGTTGGTAATCAGCCCTGCCTTCTGTCCGAGCGCCCTGACCCTGAAGAAGCACTGAGCGATCTCGAGCATCAGCTCGGCGACCGCGACACCCTTGTCGTCGACGCCTGGACTCGCCGCCGGTCCAGATCGTTTCGTCATCATCGCTCCCGTCCGGTGATTGCGTCAGTATCGCCAATTGACACCTTTGTTGTCAACGTGTAAAATGACACCCATGTTGTCATCAGGGGCAAGTTTTGCTGCCTCATCCCTGCCATCCGGAGGAAGAGCGATGAGCACGGACACGAACGAACTGCACGCAAACGACGCGGAAACCTCGCGCGGCGGTATGCGACCACCTCTCCTTTTTCTCGGTGCGCTCCTGCTCGGCCTCGTCCTGGACCATGTACTTCCTCTGACGTTCCCGCTTCCGAGAACCGACCTGCACCGGATCATTGCTGGCGCGTCGATCGTGCTTGGTGTCGCGATCTTCGCCGCGGCCGTCCGCAACTTCTCCAGCGCCGGCACTCCCGTTCCGGGGTCGAGGGCCACGCGAGTGCTGGTGACCAGCGGAATTCACGGTTGGAGCCGGAATCCGATCTATGTCGGGATGTTTCTCGTCTACATCGGCATCGGCGTAGGTGTGCGCAGCCCGTGGATCGTCATTCTCACGCTGCCGCTGGCGATCATCATCCGCTACGGCGTCGTCGCACGCGAGGAAGCGCACCTGGAAGGGCGATTCGGCGACACGTATCGCGGCTACAAGGCTCGGGTGCGGCGCTGGGTGTAGCGGTCGGACGAAGCCCCGCTCGTAACGGCAGTGGACAGTATCGTCCTCCCGCGAATAACCTTGACCTCGCTTCGCGCGCTCCGCACAATCGCCAACCCACCTGGCCTTCAGAGGAGACGACATGGACGACGGAAGTGCCGAAAGCCGGTACACGAGAGCGCAGCGCCTCGGCCTGATCATAGGAGGCGCCGTATTCGTGGTGATGCTCCTCGCTCCGCCCCCATCCGGATTGAGCACTGCGGGATGGCGCACCGCGGCCGTGGCGCTGCTCATGGCGGTGTGGTGGGTGACCGAGGCCATCCCGATCCCCGCGACCGCGCTTCTGCCGCTGGCGCTCTTTCCGACGCTCGGCGTACTGGACGCGAGCAATGCGGCGGCGCCCTACGCCAACGACCTCATCTACCTCTTCATGGGCGGCTTCCTGCTGGCCGTGACCATGGAGCGCTGGGGTCTCCACAAGCGGATAGCGCTTAGGATCATGGCCTGGGTGGGCACGAGCCCGAACCGTCTCGTGCTGGGCTTCATGCTGGCGACGGCGTTCATATCTATGTGGATCTCGAACACCGCCACCGCCGCCATGATGCTCCCGATAGCGTTGGCCGTGGGAGAGATGTTCCACCCGCAGGATCAGGAAGGGCCTTACGACTTCGGCATCGCGCTGATGCTCGGCGTGGCATTCGCCGCATCCATCGGTGGGATCGCGACACTCATCGGCACGCCGCCGAACGCGGTGCTGGCCGGCGCGGTGAGTGAGATGTTCGGTCGCCAGATCGGCTTCCTGGAATGGATGGCCGTGGGCTTCCCGGTGGCGGCGGTGATGCTGCCGCTCGCGTGGATCGTGCTCACCCGCTTCCTGCATCCGCCGGGAAAACTCTCGGGAGATGCGGCGGCGATCATCGCGGGCGAGCGCGCGAAGCTGGGAGCCCCCAGCCGACCGGAGAAGCTGACGGGGCTCGTGTTCGCACTGACGGCGGCTGCGTGGGTGCTGCGTTCTC
>DATCXR010000369.1:0-15738 GCA_036565685.1 Gemmatimonadaceae bacterium | reverse complement strand
CCGCGACTTGGCCGTCGACGAGGATCGTCTGGTTGACTGCCCTCGGGTTACCGAGGATGTTTGCCGCCCAATGGGCATCGAACGCTGCGCGGTCGCGGGCGGAGAAGGCGGCCATGCGCGTGGCTTCGACGTCGAGTTGATGCTCGTAAAAGATCGGGAGGTCGGCGGGCTCGATGTCGCGGAGTCGTACTTCGTTACTCATTTCTCTATATCCACGTCCATCAGTCGATTTCTCTCTTTGCCCTTGGCGATGTGCGAAGTAACGCTCCGCCGAGTGCCGTCTAACGCCGAGTTCACCGGCGAGCGCTGATTCTCTAGGCGCAAAGATGTGCGAGCTGAGATACACTCGCCAGCCGCTCACATGGACGTCCCGCCCCCGCTCGTCCGGTGCAACGACTCGTTAGGCCGCCTTGCACATCCGTACGCATCTATGACATGTCGATTACGCGGTCCGTTCCATCTGGATCACGACCGGCCTCGCGTCGGAGGTCTCGCTCGAGCTCGCGAAGGATTGTCTTGCATCGGGCGTGCGACTCCGCAGCAACCCACTCTACGGCGCGAACGAGAGTCGCCTTCGTTGCGTCGGTCTCGTATCCAGGAACTGCGAATCGTCGGGCGAAAGGCTTCGGAACGGTGATGTTCAGGTCGAAGCTGAGATCGGACGCACCACTGGTGTTTCTCTCCAACCTGGTTGTAACACCTCCGCTCGCAGGTACCGTTTCGTAGTGGATCAGGTCCGCCCGGTAGTCACTCAGCGGAGATACGAAGGCTTCCTGGCTGTCACGAATCAGCTCTCCAACTGCAGTTCCAGCGATTCGCACGGTGGCGTGATCTCGACGGTCGAACTCCTTGTCCCGAGCATACTTCTGGATCCGGTCCCACTTTGCTTTCCGTCGTCGATCACCGTAGTACGCGAACCCCACCATGTTCGCGACGTAGTCGAACAACGCTATGCAATTGAAGACCACGTCGTCGAAAACGAATTGCTGTTCTCTCGCGACCGCTCGCATGATGTCGTGCGGCGCATTGGGGTCCGGAAACGTGCTGTGCAACTTGGCCAGAGCCTGCTCTTGCATGCGGGAGAGCAGCGTGACGTGCCAGATAATCGCTTCGCTCCGGTAGATCAGGCTATCGCGGAGCTTCATCACCGTCGCCTGATTGCTCTTCCGCAGCTCGGCTGAATAGCCGCGTCGCGATGAGATCGGGAGGTAGCAGATGGCGGTGTTGATCGCCTGCTGTCGCAGCTCCTCGAACGGAGCCCAAGGTGAGGACGATGTCATCGAGAGGCGACGTCGGATAGTGTGCCTGTCGGCCTAACTATGAATTAGACAGTTCTACCCAATTCCGTTATTCGTCGCAAGCCTCGTTTATGCGGCACTGCGAGTGCCGCATAAACGATGGCGTTCGTGCGAGCGGAAACATTACAACCATAGGCCGTGGTGCCGCTACGACTTCTGGCCACGGGAGACAGCGCCACCATGCGTTATGCGGCGCGGCGCGCCGGTTAATCCATGGAGCGCCGAGCATCGGCAGAAGATGCCCCACGTGCCCGGGGAAGTTCGGAGAGTTGATCCAGCGGGCTGCGGACTGCTGGACGTCGCTCCATCCCGCCCAGGTGCCGTAAAGTGGTGGACAGGTCGCGATGGCCCAGTAGCTCGCGCACCACTTCCACGTCATAGCCACTCCGCAGAAGCTGCGTCGCGCACGAGTGGCGCAGCGTTCGCGCCGTGACGCGCTCGCCGATGCCAGCCTCGTGCGCCGCTGCGGCGATCGCACGCTGCACGGTGGTCGCAGAAACGTGATGCCGGCGCCACTGTCCGGTAGCGCGATCCTCATGTTGCCTGCTGGCTGGAAAGAGCCACGATGTTCGCCACTGCCGCACCGCGAACGTTCCCCTCTCCGCTGCCGCACCGCGAACGACGACCCATCCGCCGCCCCGTCTCACATCGAGGAAGTGCTGCCGGCGCACTCTCTCGATCTGTCGCTCCGTGACTCCCAACAGCGCAATCGGAAGTGCGACGACTCGCCTCCGTCCGTCCGAGTCGTATACGTGCACACGGCGCCGCCGAACATCTACGTCGCCTACTCGCAAAGCAATGCACTCGGTCAACCGTAGTCCCGCGCCGTACATGAGCGATGCCGCCAGCCGATTCCGCCCGGACAGCGCGGCGAGTAGCCGCTCCGCCTCGTCCGGAGAAATCGTGTGGGGCGCCGTCACCGCGCCGCGCGCGATGGGACGAACACGGCACCGCTCCGGCTCGGCAAGCACGTCTCGATAGAGGAACGAGAGCGCGGCCTTCGCCTGGGCCAGCGTGCTAGCTCCCAAGCGCCTCTCACGAGCGAGCGAGTCCAGAAATCGCTCGCAGTCGCTCGCTTCCAGCACACGTGGATGCCGCAGCCCACAGTACCGTACGTACCGCACGATCCAGGAGCAGTACGCCTTCACCGTCCGCTCCCGCAGCTCGCGCTCGCGCGCCACTCCACGTACCTGGTCCATGAGCCGCGCACCACGCAGGGTCGCCGCTCCTTCCTCCCGCTCGGAGTTCATCCCGTAAGCTCGCCGGCCAAACGGCCAGCTCCATCATCCAATCCGAACTGCGCGTACCAACCGAACGCAACAGCGGCGCGCACGGCGCAGTATCGGCGCCGGGACCATTCCGGAGCCCTTCCGCTCCCCTCCCCCACCCTCTCTATCTTACGACAGACTCTCCCCGCCGGTACCGGAGGCCAACGTGAACGAATCGATACTGCGCGCCCACCTCTCGAGGGCGCTCGACTGGGCCGATGCACACGTGGACTTCGATTCAGCGGTGGAGAACATGCCGGCCGAGCTCCGCGGCGCCAAACCCGACGCCGCCGCGCACACTCCCTGGGAGATCCTCGAGCACCTCCGCATCGCCCAGGAGGACATCCTCGACTTCTGTCGCAACCCCGGGTACTGGGAGCGAAACTGGCCCGACGATTACTGGCCACCCACGCCCGCGCCGCCCGACGATGGCGCGTGGGCCCGAAGCGCCGATGCCTTCCGGCGCGACGGGGAAGACCTCAAGCGCCTCGCGCTCGACCCTTCCATCGAGCTCTTCGCCGCAATCCCGCACGGCACCGGGCAGACCTACCTGCGCGAGCTGCTTCTGGTGATCGATCACAACTCGTATCACCTCGGTCAGCTCGTTGGACTGCGCATCCAGCTCGGCTGCTGGCCGCCGAAGTAGCTCTCCCGCGACATCACGCCCAACCGGGTGCCCCACCCACGCCCACGGAGCACGAGCAGATGGGAACTCGAGATCCGAGAATCGACACGTACATCGATGCCTCCGCGCCCTTCGCCAGACCGATCCTCACGCACATCCGCGAGGTGGTCCACGAAGCCTGCCCCGATGTGGAGGAAACGATGAAGTGGCGCTTCCCTCACTTCATGTATCGCGGAATGCTCTGCAGCATGGCGTCGTTCAAGAAGCACTGCGCCTTGAACTTCTGGAAGGGTGCGCTCATCCTGGGCGAGCACTCCGAACCGTCCGCCAACGCGATGGGCCAGTTCGGGCGGATCGAGTCGCTGGCCGACCTCCCCTCGAAGGCCATCCTCACCGGCTACATCAGGAAGGCGATGCGGCTCAACGAAGAGGGAGTGTCGAGAACGAAGCCGAGCCCCACCGGCACGAAGACAGCGAAGAAGAAGCCGACGGCCATCCCCAACGATCTCCAGAGCGCCCTCCGCCGCAACGGCGCCGCGCGCGCCGCCTTTGCCAGCTTCTCCCCCAGTCAGCAGCGCGAGTACATCGATTGGCTCACCGAAGCCAAGCGCGAAGAAACCAGGAAGCGACGTCTCGAAACGGCTATCGAGTGGATCTCCGAGGGGAAAACGCGCAACTGGAAGTACATCAAGAGCTGACGCTCAGCGCTCTTCGCCGGCTCCCTCGCCATCGTCCGCGGGTGATTCCACCGCGCTCGCCCGCCAGGTGAGCCGCCACTCGCGCGTCTCCCCCGGCTCGAGCCACGCGGCGTCACGCCAGGCACCCAGCGCCTCGCTCAACGAATCCGGCGACCCGATCGAGGGCGCCAGCGCTATGGTGCGAGCCGAACGCCGCTTCCCGAACGGACTCCACCCGGGCTTGTTGATCGAGAGCGCGACGTGGCGCACCTGTTCGACGTCGAACGAAACCTCGAGCCGCCCGCCGTCGGATTCCACCGCCGCTCGACCCGCGCTGGGATCGAAGTAGATCCTGCACGCGTAAGTGCGCGCTACTTCGTCCGGACGCGTGAGGTCCACGAGCTTCCCGCCTATCACCGCACGCGGCCACCGGAGATACGCGCCCTGTCCGCCCAGTTCCACCCCCTCCTGCGACCACACGCGAGCGCGCGTCCCCTCGGGAAGGACGAGCCGCGTGCTCTTCGTGAGCGGAAGCATCGCCTGCGCCGACCACACGAACGGGAGACGCACATCGCCGTCGTTGCTCACGGCATAGTGCATCTCGACCGAGTCCGTGTTGCTCACGAACACATCGCGCACGAAGCGATACGGCATCCTGCGCCCGTGCCAACCGGTCGTGGCGAACATCCCCTCCGGCCGTGTCTCGAGTGTGAACGTCGCGGGCTGCGACCAGAGCTCACCGTGGTCGGGGAGCGAGAGTCCGCCGTAGCGCGTCACGTGCGACGGGAGCGTGCAGGGCGCGATGGTGGGAAAGAGGTCGTCGTAACCGCCGCCGTCAGAGTACTCGTCGTACGGCGCGCCGTCCACCGGCGCACTTCGCCCGGCGAGGTCGCCGCCCCAGAGCCACTCGCGCCCCGCGAACTCCAGCGAGATGATCTTGCCGCCGAGCGCCGGGACGATCACCGCCTTCGTGCTACCGGCGCGTAGTTCGGCCGTACCAAACGGCACGCCGGGAGCCGGAGCGCGCGCCGTCATTCGATGGACGAGGGATCGATGCCGCGTGTCGCGAAGATCCTCGCTACTGCCTCGCCGATCTTGTTGTTGGGCGTGCTCGCTCCCGCCGTGATCCCTACGCGCACCGGCCCCTCGGCCGCGAGCCAGCCGGACGTCTCCACCTCGCCGTTCGTCGCCTTCCCGGCCACCTTGTGACGGATGGTGCCGCGCTCGGGATCGAGGCAGGTAGCATCTTCGACGTGATAGGTGCTCACGTGCTCCGCGCAGATCGCCGCGAGCGACATCGTGTTGCTCGAGTTGTAGCCGCCCACCACTACCATCACGTCCAACGGCTCGGTGAGGAGCTCCTTCACCGCGTCCTGACGCTCCTGCGTAGCGCTGCAGATTGTGTCGAACGATCGGAAGTTCGCCGCGCGATACTCGGCGCCGTGCGCGCGCTCCATCGCCGCGCCAACCTCGGCGGCGATAGCGAGCGACTCCCCCGCCAACATGGTGGTCTGGTTCGCCACGCCGATGCGACGCAGGTGCACGTCGGGGTCGAAGCCCGGCGACGCCGCGTGCGCGAAGCGCTCGAGGAAGCTCGCACGATCACCGCGCTCCTCGATGTACTCGCACACCAGCTTCGCCTCGGACATGTCGCGCACCACGAGGAAGGAACCGCCCTCGTACTTCTCCACCTGCGAAGCCGTGGCGCGCGTCTCCTCGTGATAGTGCTTCCCATGGATGAGCGCCGTGAAACCGTCCTTCGCGTAGCGCTCGACCCGCTTCCACACGTTGAGCACCGAGCCACAGGTGGTGTCCACCAACACACAGCCGATCCCGCGCAGGATCTCGAAGTCACGAATAGCCACACCGAACGCGGGAATTATCACGACATCGTCCGGCTCGATGCGCGAGTAGTCGAAGCGCGGCAGCGCCTTCCCCTTTGCGAGCTGCGCGCCATTGCCCTCGTGCGCGCCCGACTCCTCCGCCGGCATCAGGATCTCCACACCCATCGCGCGCAGCTTGGCGTTCACATGCGGATTGTGGATGATCTCACCCACGAGCACCACTCTACGCCCCGGGAACTTGGCCCTCGCCTGGTAGGCGTAGTCCACCGCGCGCTCGACGCCGTAACAGAAGCCGAACTCGCGCGCCAGCCGCACGGTGGTATCTCCAGCCGTGAGCTCGAACTCCCGCTCGCGCATGAGATCCACCAGACGCCCCGAGTAATCCGCGTCGAGCGTACCCTGCACCTCGGCCTTGAGCCCTAGCCCCTTGCGGTAGTAGGTGATGGGTTCAGACATGATGGGAAATGTAACTCACTCGTAGATCAAATACGGCTTCACCTGCTCCCCCCACTCCTTCGCCTCTCGATCCCACCGGGCCAGAAGAGAATCGATCGCGGTCGTACCAGTCGTGTCGGCGAGGAGGGCTTCCCGGAGAGAGGTGGTGCCGGCGAGACGGTCGAAGTGGGAGGCGCGCCACTCCCACTCCTTGGCGTGACGCGAGTAGATCGCTTGAAGGAGATGCACTCCCACGCTCACGGGCTCCAGCTTGTCGCGGTCGGTGACCTTCACCTCGATCATCGGGATAGTCTGGCCGCCCCACTTCTGACCCTCTGTGATAGTACGCGAGGTGGAGTCGAAGGTCACGCCGGGGAGTTGCTCGGCGTTCAATGCGGCGGCGATCGCGCCGGCGTCTTTCAGCCAGCCGGCGCCCACCACCCGGAAGGGACGATCGGTGCCGCGACCTTCACTGAGGTTCGTTCCCTCGAAGAACACCGTACCGGTGTACAGGAGCGTGGCGTCCAGATCGCGCAGGTTCGGCGACGGATTCACCCAGGGGATCCCCGTCTCGTCGAACCACATCGACCTGCGGTACCCATCCATCGGGACCACCGTGACGTTGGCCTGCACCTGCTGCGTACCCACCAGGTAGCGCAGCAGCTCGCCGGGCGTAAGGCCGTAGCGCAGCGCGACTGGATACTGACCCACGAAGGAGCGCTGCGTGGTATCCAGCACTCCGCCACCGAAGCGGTCGCCGCGTATGGGATCGGGGCGATCGAGCACCACGAAGGGCTTCCCGGCCTTCGCGGCGGCCACGGCGGAGAGCACCATCGTCCACTCGAAGGTGTAGACTCGCGCGCCCACGTCCTGGATGTCGTACACCAGCACGTCGATCTTGTCGAGCATCTCGGGCGTAGGCACCCTTATGTCGCCGTAGAGCGAATAGATCGGGATGCCCGTTGCGGAATCCACGCTCGACGCCACCTTGGCACCCGCTTCCGCGGCGCCGCGCAGCCCATGCTCAGGACCGAAGAGCGCCACGAGCTTCACACCCGGCGCACGATAGAGGAGATCGATCGTGCTCCTCCCCTCCCGGTCACGCCCCGAAGGATTGGTGATGAGACCCACACGCTTTCCATCGAGAAGGCGCAGCGAGTCGCGGAGGAGCACCTCGACGCCGGGGACCACAGAGCCCTTCGACAGTCGCGCAGCCGGTGCGGCTCCTTCACCGGTGTCTTCGCTGGCCGCGCCGCGCGCGCATCCCTGCACGCCGCCTAATGTCAGGATCGAAGCAAGTACGAGCGCCGTGTGACGAAGCATGGGCTGATGATCCGGTGAGCGGTGAGGCGCGCGAACCGCCGTCCTGCGGCTGGTCGCGCGGCGACGGAGTGCGCGAGACACGAAAGCTGTAGCGCGCCGCGCGCGAGCGCCACCACCACGCGTGATATCTGGAAGCAGCGAACACGCGCGGCTAGCTTGCTCGCGTGCCGGAGCCCAGCGATGAAGACGTACCGCAGCCACTGTTGCGACCACCCGCGCTCGTGAAGGGCGACGCGATCGGTGTAGTCGCTCCATCGTACGCTCCGCGTCCTGGTTGGCTCCTTCGCGGGATCAAGTCGCTCGAGCGCGCCGGCTTTCCGGTCATCCTCGACCCCGAAATCTCCGGAATGCGCCACTTCACGCGCGCCGAAGACGAGCGACGCGCCGAGAATTTCATGGGCGTCTGGCTCGACCCGCGGGTGAAAGCGGTGATAGGCGGCACCGGCGGCTATGGCGCCGTACGGATGCTCCCCTACCTGGAGCCGGAGATCTTCCGTCGCAACCCGAAGGCCTTCGTCGGCTACTCCGACATCACGGCGCTCCATCTCTGGCTGATGCGTCGTTCGGGGCTCCGCGTCTTCCATGGCCCGACGGTAGATGACCTGATCCCATCCATTCGCGACCCCACCATGGCGTCGCTCCTCGCCGCGCTCACCATCCCGCGCCCCGCGACGAAACTGGGACGCGGGATCGCGCGAACCGTGCGCCCCGGGCGCGCGGTTGGCCGCATCATAGGCGGAAACCTCTCGCTCGTGCAGCAGACCATCGGGACACCGTACGAGATCGACACGCGCGGCGCGATCCTCTTCCTCGAGGAGACGCGCGATCCGATGAGCGTCCTCGACGAGCGCCTCGTCCACCTCCGCGCGTCGGGTCTCCTGCGCAAGGTGCGCGGCATAGTCTTCGGTCAGCTCTCGATCGATCGCTCCGAAGAAGATGAGTTCGAGGACTTCATGCTGGATCTCGTCTCCGACCTCGATGTCCCCGTCCTCACCGACTTCCCCGCCGGCCACGAGGTCCCCAATATCACCGTCCCCCTGGGAACCGAAGTGGAGCTCGTGGCCGACGAGGGGACGGGGTGGGTGGCGTATGCGGAGGAGGCGCTGGAGGCGAAGGGTTCAGGGTTCAGGGTTCAGGGTTCAGAGGGAGAGGGGAACAGGATACAGGAAACAGGCAACAGGTAACCGCCTCGGGGGTGAGGGTTCTCTCCCACGAGCCGGTACCTGTTTCCTGTATCCTGTTTCCTTTTACCCGTAGTTCCTGACCCCTGACCCCTGACCCCTGACTCCTGCCCCCTGAACCCTGGCAATCACGCCGCCCTCCGCGCCTCCTCGCACTGCATCAGGTAGCGCTCGGCGGCGTGGACTACGTCATCGGGGAGGGGGCGCTTGGCGAAGGTGGAGCGGGAGACGCAGACCAGCACCTGGTAGGCCGAGGCGTGGAGCTTGTGGTCGGCGGCGCCCATCACGTCGAAGTTGATCGTGAGCGAAGTACGGCCGATCTGGCTGAAGTAGGTCACCACCTGCAGGCGCTCGTCGAGGTGCGCGGGAGAGTGAAACTCGGTGTGCATCACCTTTCGCGGAAGCCAGATGTCGTAGCGCTCGAACATCTCGCGGAAGGGGAGACCGACGGCACGGAAAATCTCCGTCTCGGCGAGCTCGTAGAAGCGAATGTAGGCGCCGTAGCAGATGATCCCCGCCAGGTCGATGTCGCCCCAGCGTACGTACTCCTCGATTACGAATGGCTTCTTCATACGGCTCGATGACCCACAGAGGGTGGCGTGTAAAGAGAGCGCGGCTGCCTGCCGCGAATGCACACTCTGCAATATGATCGGGTCGTGGCACCAAACCTAGCTCGGGCGAGCCGGCGCTCACGCCGGCGCTTCCCGGCCGGACGTCAGCGGGCTATCGGCAGGCGCGGTGCGGTGCTGCTCGTATCGGGGAGCGTGCGCATGGTGTCGCTCCGCGTCGTGGTGTCCATCGCGGTGGTGTCGCGGGGGCTGACGTTGGTCGAGGGCCCCGCCGCGCGCGGAGATGTCGCGCAGCCGGCGGCGACGGCGAACGTGATGACGGTCACAATTGGAAGTCGCTTCATATTGCGCTCCAGTAGAGGTGCGAGCTACGGATGATCGCGGCGAAGGAGGCAAGCTTCCGGCCACCCGGGCCGCGCACCGACGGTGTGCCGACACCAGGCCGCCGTCCTTGCCCCGTCCGTTCGGCGGGGATAGACTTGTCTCCCCGTTTTTGGTTCGCGCAATGAGCAAGTCCAACGGCGTCTCCGCACTCGCCCAACCGTTCGTATTCGTAGGCGAGCGCCTCTGGCTAGACTTCATCAACACCGATGATGTCCAGCGAGGCGTTCGCGTGGACGTGCTGCGCGACTTCAATCTGCTGGTGCAGTGGATGGAAGCGGCCGACGTCCTCGACGCGGAACGCGCCGCGGGGATGCGCCGGCGCGCGCGTCAGCAACCCGCCGGCGCCACCGCGGCCCTCGCCGATGCGCGGCGGGTTCGGGCCGCGCTGCGCGCGCTCGCCGAGCGTGGTGCACTGGAGGATGGTGTACGGCGCGACGTGGTGGCGGAGATCAATCGCGTGCTCGGAAGGAGCGCAGGCACGAGGCGTCTCGAGACGCGGACCGATGGCTCGTTCGTTCGCAGCTTCGTACCCGTGGGCGATGCGTTCGCCGGGCTGATGATTCCGCTCGTCGAGTCGGCGGCCGACGCGCTCGTGCTGGGCGAGCTGTCACGCGTGCGGCGGTGCGCCGATCCGCGCTGTCCGCGCGTCTTTCACGACAGCACCAAGAACGGGAGGCGCCGCTGGTGTGACATGGCCACCTGCGGCAACCGCGCCAAGGCAGCGCGGCACAGACGCCGGACGAATGGGGCACACTGATTGCTCCTGACGAGAGCGCGTGACTCCTCGAACCAGGGACCGCACAATGTCAGACACCTTCGCGAGCGGAGCCCTCAGCGGAACGATCCGGGCGCTGATCGTCGGTAGTGCTCTATCGCTGCTCGGCGCGTGCGCCACATCTCCGCGCGCCGCCCGGGAGCCCTCGTCCACCGCGAGCGCGGCGCAGGCCGAGCGCCTCGATGATGCCGACTTCCGCGCCGTCGGCAACGAGCCGGGTTGGCACATGGACATCGCGAACGGAGCGAAGATCCTGCTCATCACCGACTACGGCGAACATCGCTACGAGTTCCCGTTCGTGAGCCCGGACTCCGCGATGGCTCGCAAGAGCTACGACGTCACGGCGTCCGGCCACCACCTCACTGCCGTGATAGAGGAAAAGCCCTGCAGCGACTCGATGAGCGGCGGGGCTTTCGTGGCGACGGTTACGGTAACTGTGGACGGTCGGGAATACACCGGCTGCGGCGGGCCTCCATGATGACGGCCCGCCGGCTCGGTGCTAGTGCTCCGCGACCGGCTGTTTGATGTATCCCATCTCGACAGCGTAGTCCACGAGCTTCTTCTGCAGGATGCGCCGGCCGCGGAAGAGCCGCGACTTCACCGTGCCCTCGGGAATGTCGAGCACCGCCGCGATCTCCGCGTAGCGCAGACCGTGCAGGTCGCTCAGCACCACCGCCGTGCGATACTCCTCCGGCAGATCGTCGATCGCTTGGGTCACCTCTTCATCCACGAACGAGTCGTAGAAGTGACCTTCGGGGTCGGCATCACCCACCACTTCGCGCGCCGAGCCACCCTCCGACTCCTCCGCGAGGGGAAGCTCGCGGGCGTCGATGCGGCGCTTGCGACTGACGAAGATTCTGTAGAGGATCGTGAAGAGCCACGCACGCGCGTTGGTGCCGAGCTGGTACTGCTCCCACCGCTCCAGCGCGCGAAGCATCGTCTCGGAGACGAGGTCCTGCGCCTCGTCGCGCGAGCGCGAGAGCTTGAGCGCGAAGCTGTACATCGCGTCCAGGTGCTCGAGGACTTCGCCTTCGAACCGCTTCCTGCGCTCGAGGGCGGTCGACTGCCGCGACAGCCCGCGCATGGCGACTCCCGCCGTGCCGTCCATCGTCAGTGCACCCGTCGATTCTTTAGTCGCCATGCATATCATCGATTATCCCCCTCCCGCCGTTCCGCGCCGCCCACGCTCGCGCGCGGCGACTCTTTCAACTGGGATGTCACGTAGCGCATGAGCTCCGTGGCGACCCCAGCCAGTATTGTCGATTCCTTCTTCACCCGCGACATGAAGAACGCGCCCTCTAGGGTGGCGACCATGAACCTCGCCATCCGCTCCGGATCGCTGCCGCCTCTGAGCTGGGACCTGGCTTCCCAGAGGAGCGCCTGGAGCTGCGCCGTCCATCCGTCGAAGACCGCGTCTATCTGCTTCCTGAAGCCCTCGTGCTGCCTGGCCATCTCGGCGGCCAGACCGCCACAGGGGCCAACGACGCTGCAATCGAAGTCGCCGTTGCTTTCCACTACCCAGTTGAGGAAGTGGTCGAGGCGCTCTATCGGATCCACCATCGGATCGCGCAGAATGCCCAACCCCTCGTCGGCGAACGACTCGAACTGGTGACGCAGCACCGCGTACCCCAGCTCCTCCTTGGACTTGAAGTAGTGGTAGAAGTGCGCCTTCCCGCACAGCCCGGCCTCGCGGATGACGTCATCCACGGAGGTCTGCTGAAACCCCCGGGTCGCCATCACGGCCGTTGCGGCATCGACAATCTGTGCGCGACGATCTCCCATGTCGTGATATTTAGGACTGGCCAGTCCAAATGTCAAGGGAGACGGGTCAAATGGCTGCAAGATATTTGTCAGCAGCATGTTAGAAGATCCCTCCATATGCCTCCCGGCCCTGTGGCACTGCCTGACAGCACGGAGCCACTAGGACCGTTGCGTCCCATGTTTATACCTCGCTGACACGTAGAGTTATCTTCTCGCAACGCAACCATATAGGTGAATTGCTTCGTCCAGCATCGAAGTAACGCGAACGTACCTGGAGCTCACCGATCCCGGTCAGCTTCGCGCCAGCACCGAGCAGTGGGAGCCGGCTCGCGTGGAGCACGTGCACGACTGCCCTCCCTCCCTCGCCCGATATGTCTACACGGAGGTCGGTCGCGACTATCTCTGGACGGACCGCGCCGGTTGGACCGACGAGCGCTGGCGCGAGCGCCTCACCGAAGACGGTATGACCCTCTGAGTTCTCTACGTAGCGAGTGCGCCCGCAGGTTTCTGCGAGCTTCGCGCCGCGGCCAACTATCCCTCCGAAATCGCCCCATGAGGAGACGTAAGTGGGGGAGAGGATGTGACAGCGGGGAGAGAGCAGAAAGCAGTGAACTGTTAGAGGGTTCAGGGTTCAGGGGGCAGGGTTCAGGAACTGCCTCGGCTTCGAGATCTCGATCGCCGCGTAGTACCTGCACCCTGAACCCTGCCCCCTGAACCCTCGTCTTCACTGCTTTCTGCTCTCTCCCCCCTATCTCCTCCGTCTCCTCCCTCTCCCAACACCCCTCCCCCTCCCCCGCCGAGGTCGCTCCTCGGTGCGCTCCGACTCCACCTCCACCGGCGTCCAGGGACGGTCGAGCAGCTCCTGGAGGTCGGAGAGGGTCGGGGCGCGGACGGCGCCGCGCTGGCCACGAGTGACTATGAAGCGCAGCGGACGATCCAGATCGGGGAGCTCGTCGTCCACCAGCGTACGCGCCATCTTCTCGGGGAGGCGGAGGCGGGCGACGCCCGTGCCGTCCTCCACGTCGTAGTCGATCGGGATGTCCTTGTCGCGGATGGTGGTGAGCGACGGGAGCGCCATGAGGCGGGCACGCTCGTCCTCCGGGATGTCGACTGGCTGATCGAGCGCGAGGTCTGCCGTGCGAAAGTCCGACATCGAACGAACATCCTGCTCGTCGAGCTTGAGCTGGTAGAGCGCGGCGAGGTCGTTGAAGCCGAGCCGTGGCGTGCGGCCGCCGGAGCGGCGGTGGAGCTCGCGCACCTCCTCGATCGCCGCGTGGTTGCGCTTGACGGCCGGGTGGCGTGCCTCGCCGCGGGCGAGCGCTTCCGCCAGCGTGCGGCGAGATTGCTCCACCAGCTCGCTCGGGAATTCATCGATCGCCTCGCGTTCGCGCCCGAGCTCGAAGCCGAAGTACTCGAGCGTTCGCTGCACGGCGAGCGGATGATTCTTCCGGCGTGGCTCGTAGACCAGCTCCGCCGGTCCGTATGTGGCGTAGCGCCGGATGCGGTCGAAGGCGATCTGCGTCCCCTCGATGGACGCGCGCGGGATCCCGAAGCGGTCGGCGAAGTAACGCAGCGAACCGGCCACCGCGCCCCAGCTTCCGCTGACACTCGTACGCGATACACGCGCCTCCTCGCCGCTCGCCGTACGCTCGCCGATCACCAGGTCGAAGGGCATTATCCGGGCGACGAGCTCCGCGAACTTCCCCAGCACCCGGTCATCGGCGTAGGGCATCCGCTCGGGCAGCGGGAGGCCGAGCGCCCGGTAGATGCTCGCCATCCCGAGCGCGGCATCTTCGATGGCCTTCACGAGCGCGCCGCGATCCTCGGCCCACTCGAAGACCTCTTCGTCAAAGAGGTGGCGCGGCAGACCGTACACCTCGCCTATGTAGCCGTGCAGCCGGAAGGCGTCGGCGTAGAGGTTATAGGCCGTGAGGTGATCGCTCCCGGGCACGATCACGCCTTCGAGGTTGCGCTCGTCGCGCGTCATCCTGTGCAACGACTCGATCGACGCGGCCACGGCCAGATACGGCATGAGCTCGTCCTCGCCGTGCACTATCAGCTCCGCCCACGCCCGCTCCACCGGGAGCGATTCCACCTGCGCTCCATACGACGAGAGCCGGCCGTGTTCGATGATTCCGCGCTTCTCGAGGAGACGGACCGCGTCGCGATAGGCTGACCGGTCTAACGGCACCGGCAGGTCGAGCTCGTCGGCACGCACGCCGAGCGCGGCGCAGGTGAGTGCCACGCGCTCCGAGTCGCCCGCCAGCTGGAACTCCGGCTCGGTGGGTGTGAGCGAGCTGAAGTCGATGCGCCGGTCGCTGAGGATGAACACGCGCCCGCCCTCCACGCGCCCGTGCACGCGACCCGCCATCTGCAGGATCTCGTTCGCCCCCAGATGCAGCTTGGTGAGGACGTTCTTCCCACCCTCGATGATGTTGGTGAAGCGCGTGTCGTCGATCACTACAGTGTCGAGCCCCTGCACGTTGAGCGCGCTCTGCCCGGCCGCCGTCATCGCGAGCAGATACGGCTTGCGAGCCTCGCCCGAGAGGAAGGGACGGATCACGCTTATCGGCTCGCCGCCGTGGTAGAACGCGGTGCTGATGCGCGGCCAGCGGTGCTCCACGTAGTTCGCTACCTCCTCCACGCCGGCGCGCGTAGGGAGGAAGACTCCCACGCCGCGCCGCTCGCGTTGCACCTGCGAGAGGAAGCGCTCGTCGAGGAATGCCAGCGGCGGCTGGTTGATGACGCGCACCTTCGCCGCGCGCGCCGGGTCGAAGGCGTACGTCTCGAGCACCGCCGACGAGTCCAGGTAGCGCGCGTAGAATTCCGGGTCCACCGTGGCGGAGAGCCAGATGAAGCGACAGCCCACGCGCTTCCCGAGCGCGAGGCAGAGCTCGAGCTCGGCCGAGGTCTGATGGATCTCGTCGACGACGAGCGTATCTTGCGGCGTGATGTCTCCATCCTGGAACCACCGCCTCGCGATCCCGGTGGTGACGATTACCACGTTCCAGGTAGGCGTCTCCGGTGTGGCCTCACGCTCGCGGTTCACGACGCCGACCTTGAGGTCGGTAAGCGAGAGGATCGTCTCGGAAATCGGACGGATGGCGAGCGTCTTCCCCGTGCCCGTGCCCGCTACGATCCCGAATCCCTTCCCTTCCGCGGCCAGCCGCCTGATCTCACCGCCGTGCTCGCGCTCCAGGAGCGTCTCGATGTGCAGCCCCAGCGCCAGCTCAATGGTCTCGCACGCCGCTCTGGTCGGCGCGATGACGACTATGCGTCCACTGGGCGGCTCCGCAGCCAGAAATGCCTCGCGATCTGGTGGCAGGTAACGGTCGCGGATGTCGCGCATGGGCATCGTCTGGTTGGGGTCTGGGCTCCGGGGGCTCCTCGGGTATGTGCAGGAAGTATACGGCTGGGAAGGTTTGTCGTTTGGGTGGGCTCCGTGCGCGGACCCGCAGAGGCGGAGGTCGCGGAGATTAACTGAGAGGACGCGGAGAACGTCCTTCGGCAGCAGGCATCGCGATCGTGAGACTGGCTGTGTCGCGAAAGAAAGCTCCCCTCGGTAAGGAACGCGGAGAACGCGGAGGAGCGCGGAGAA
>DATCXR010000367.1:0-28554 GCA_036565685.1 Gemmatimonadaceae bacterium | reverse complement strand
GGCGGCGGCTGCTGCCGCCGCATCGGCGCAGGGCGCCATAGATGGCGTGGCGCGGTCGGCGCACGACAACACTCCACTCCCCGGCGTCGCGGTGGTGGTGGAGGGCACGCGACTCGGCGCGCTCTCCGACGCCGACGGCCGCTTCCACATCTCCAATGTGCCGGTGGGCACGCATACGATCGTCGCGCGACGACTCGGACTCGACTCGCTCGAGCGACAGGTCGAGATCAGCGACGGCGCCACCACCAGCGTGGAGCTCGCGCTGCGTGAGTCGGCCGCCATGCTCGAGCCGGTGGTGGTGAGCGCGACTCGCGAGGCCCAGCGGCGGGGCGAGTCGTCAGTCACGATCGATGTACTCGACGCCGACCAGATCCGTGACGCGCACGCGTCGCATCCGGCACAGCTCCTCGATCGCCTCCCGGGCGTGCACGTCTCCGAGCTTTCGGGCGAGGGGCACAGCATGGCGATCCGCCAGCCCATCACCACGAAGCCGATGTACCTCTACCTCGAGGATGGCGTCCCCACGCGCGCCACCGGCTTCTTCAACCACAACGCTCTCTACGAGGTGAACCTCCCGCAGGCCGGCGGCGTGGAGGTGCTCAAGGGGCCAGGCACGGCGCTCTATGGAAGCGATGCGATCGCCGGCGTGGTGAACGTGCTCACCGAGGCGCCGCCCGCGACGCCCGAAGCCAGGTTCTCGCTCGAGGGTGGTACCTATGGCTACGAGCGACTCCTGGCCACCGCGGGCACCCCATTCTCCGACGGCGGCATCCGCGCCGATCTCAATCTCACGCGCAGCCAGGGGTGGCGCGACGGAGCGGACTACGATCGCCAGAGCGCCACGCTCCGCTGGGACCGCGAGGGCGCGAGCGGCCCCACCGCGCACACGGTGCTCACGGGCACGCACGTCCATCAGCACGATGTCTACACGCTCGACCAGGCCGACTACGACGCCGAGAGCGCGGTGAACCGCTCGCCGATCGCATTCCGCAAGGTGGACGCGCTGCGCTTCTCGTCGGCGCTCGAGTGGGACGCGGGAAATGCCACGGTCAGTCTAACGCCGTACGCTCGCTACGACGTGCTGCAGCTAATCCCGTACTGGCAGCTCACCTACGATCCGCAGATCTGGGATACGAAAAACTATTCTGCCGGGCTGCTCGCCAAGTACCGCCGCGACTTCGAGCCGATGCACGCGCGCTTCATAGGCGGCGTGGACCTGGACTACAGCCCGGGAAGCTTCACGGCCGATCAGATCATCACCTCGACGCAGGGCCCCGAGAGCATCTGGGCGAGCTACCAGACCGGCGCGCGGCAGTACGACTACGACGTCACTTATCGCTCCGTCTCGCCGTACATCCACGCCGAGCTGACGCCGACGTCGCGCCTAAAGGTCAACGGCGGGCTGCGCCTGGATCTGGCTGGCTACGTCTACGACACGAAGCTCCCCAGCAACGAAGCGAGCGACGAGCAGCACAGGGTGCCGCCCAGCACCACGGTGAACTACACGCACCTGAGCCCGAAGCTCGGCGCCACCTTCGACCTGGGCGGCGGTTCGAGTCTCTACGCCTCGTACCGGCACGGCTTCCGCGCACCATCGCAGGGACAGCTCTTCCAGCAGGGCTCCGCCGACAACACGGTGGATCTGAAGCCGGTCACCGTGGACAGCTACGAGGTGGGCGTGCGTGGTCAGGGGTGGGGGAAGCTGGTCTATCAGCTCTCCGCCTACGACATGATCATCCACGACGACATCATCAACTACGTGCGCCCCGACAACCAGCGCGTGGCCACCAATGCCGGGAAGACGCGGCACAAGGGGATCGAAGCCAGCGTCGGCGCGCAGCTGGTGACTCGGCTGCGGCTCGATGCGAGCTATTCGATCGCGCACCAGGAGTACGTGCGCTGGTCGCCCAACTCCACGGTGAGCTACGACGGCAAGCTGATCGATGTAGCGCCGCGCGACCTCGCCAGCGTGCTGCTCACCTATTCGCCCGGCTTCCTGCACGGCGGGCGCATGGCCTTCGAGTGGGGCCACACGGGTCGCTACCCTGCGGACCCGGCCAACACGCACTACTACTCCGGGCACGAGCTCTTCAACCTGCACGCGAACTACTACGTGGCGCCGAGCATTCAGATCTTCGCACGCGCGATAAACCTGGCCGACCGGCGCTACGCGGAGATCGCGACGTACACCCCGTTCCAGGGGATGCAGTACAACCCCGGCACCCCTCGCACCATCTACGCCGGCGTCAGCTACGACTGGCAGAGGACCGCACAGAAATGACTACGATCGACTTCCGTCGCGTGAATGCGCTCGCCGTAATCGGTACGGCGGCGACGCTCCTCGCGGGCTGCGGCGGGCACGAGAAGATCCAGCTCTCCGAGCCGCGGACGGTGAGCGCACCTACCTCGGTAGGTGCCGCGCCGATGTTCGCGGTCTCGGACAGCGGCAAGCAGGCCATGGCGTGGGTATCCGCGCCGGAAGGCGGAAGCGACGGACGCCTCTACGTCTCCGTCGGCGGTGGTCCGCCCTCCGAGCTGCGTGATTCTCTGGGGCCCATAGAGCCGCACGGTGAGGCGCCGCCCAAGATCGCCTACGCCAGCGACGGCTCGCTCGATGCGCTCTACGTGGTGGGCAAGGTGACGCCCGGGAAGCGATTTCCACTCGGCGCGCTCCGCTTCGCTCGCTCCCCCGATGGCGGAAAGACATGGGAGCAGCCCGTCACCATTACCGACGACAGCGCATTCGGCTCGCACAACTTCCACGCGCTTCACATAGCGCGCGACGGCACCATCTACGCCGCCTGGCTCGACGGTCGCAGCGGCCAGTCTCACGCCTTCGCAACTCGCTCCGAAGATGGCGGCAAGACGTGGGCTCCCAACCACCCGATCTCCACGAGCGAGGCATGCCCCTGCTGCCGGACCGCGCTCGCGACCGCGCCGGGCGGCGTGGTGTACGCGGCGTGGCGCGCGGTCCTTCCCGGCAACATCCGCGAGATAGTGGTGGCCCGCTCGAACGACCGCGGCAGCACCTGGGGCACGCCTGTGCGCGTGCAGACCGACAACTGGCAGGTGGATGCATGTCCGCACGCCGGGCCGGCGCTCGCCGTGGACTCCAATGAGCGACTGCACGTGACCTGGTGGAGCGGCAAGGAGGGCGCGGCCGGCGTCTTCTACGCGCGCTCCGACGACGGAGGCAAGAGCTTCACCGACGTCACGCCGCTCGGCACCGAAGAATTCTCGCAGCCGGCCCACGTCCAACTCGCCATCGGCGACTCCGGCACGGTGGCGGTCGCGTGGGACGACGGCACGCTACAGACTCCGCGCATCGCGCTCCGCGTCTCGAGCGACGGCGGCGGCAGCTTCGCGCCGCTACGCTACATAAGCGCCGAAGGTCGCGCGGCGAGCTTCCCTGTGCTCGCCATGAACGGGAACGCGCTCACCGTCGCCTGGACGGAGCAGAGCGCCGACTACGCCCGCACTGTCGCCGCCGCTCGCCCGAACATGAAGGACCCGCACGCGTCCATGGGGCTCGAGAAGGTCGGCGAGAGCCAGGTGCTGGTGCGGAGCGGAGAGTTGCGATGAGACGCCTCGCAATCGCGTCCGTCGCGCTTCTGCTCGTGCTGGGTGCGTGCAAGTCGTCCGATGCCAGGTTCCGCCCGCTGGCCGCGGGAGAGCCGGTGCCTGCCTTCACCATCCGCACGCTGGATGGCGACAGCGCCAGCGTCGGGCCCGACGAGCAGCTCACCCTGTTGAACCTCTGGGCTACCTGGTGCGGGCCCTGCCAGGAGGAGTTCCCCGAGCTCGAGCAGCTCCACCGCGACTACGAGGCGAAGGGGCTCCGCGTTCTCGCGGTGAGCGTGGACATGGGCGACGACGCGAACGTCCGCGAGTTCGCCTCCGACCACGGCGCCACCTTCACCATCGGACGCGACGCGCAAGGGAGGATGCAGCGACTCTACCAGACGGTAGGGCTCCCCGAGACCTTCCTCATCGCACCCGATGGCACACTGATCTGGCGCCACTTCGGCGCGCTGAAGCCGGGCGCCGAGGAGCTCCGGCGACAGATAGATCAGGTGCTCGGCACCGCTGGCGTGGCCTCGCGCGCCAGCAGCTCGAGGTCGAAGCCCTCGCGACGGACCCGGATGTCGTAGTAGAGGAGCGTGGTCACCACGCCCGTGATCGGGTAAACGAGCGCCAGAAGCACGGCCACCACCAGCGATGAGGCCCGCTCGTTCCGCGAGGCGAGCATCCCGGCGATCATCACCAGCAGGAGGTAGAGGACGAAGAAGATCAGCCACGCGAGCAGCAGCGTGACGAAGACCTTCCACACCTCCCCCTTGGCGAGATCCCACGAGCGCCGGAACGACTCGCCGGCCGACTTCTCCTCGAGCACCACCACCGGGATGATCGCGAAGGTGCGCAACAGCACGTAGATGCCGGGGAAGACAAACGCCAGCATTGCCACCAACACCGCGAGCCCCCGGAAAATGCCGGCCAGGATGATGGTGGGAAGCCGGCCGGCCGTGCTGACGATGGCGTGATGGATGTCCACGCTACCCTCGAGATACGCCTCCGAGACACCCACTATCACCGCAGCCTCCGCGAGAGCCGCGCAGAGATACTGAGCCAGGACCACGAGGATAGCGGCCGGCGATCCGGAGCCCGTCCCGCCGGTCACCGCCACCAGCACTATGTACGGCAGGAGCGCGACCACCGCCACGGCTACGAGCTGCGTGTAGTGACGCCTGAGAAGCTGGAAGGAGGCGTCTATGATCTCGGTGGCGGAGCGTGGGCGGAGCGCTGTTGCAGGCACTTTGCCTCCCGAAGGGGTTGATGATGAGACGATCCAACGTCGGTTAGTGTCTCACAAACCGTCATCCCCGTGAAAGCGGGGACCCATCCCGGCTCGAGGAACATGGATTCCCGCTTGCGCGGGAGTGACGGCGCCGCTCTGACCCGAGCCACCCCTCTTCGTGGCGTGACCCGTGCTGATATATTGGAGTCAATACAATGTTCGACCAGGCACGTCCAATCGCGTGCTGGCGGGCCACTGGCCGGTTCGCATACCCTTCGATACCCCGAGCCCCGCCGGCACCGCTACGGCGCCGCCCGCTGGGGCTCCGAATGCAAGAGAGAGAGAACAAGCTCATGGCAGATCACGAGGCATCGCGCGCCTCGACGACCGACGGGCTCCCCATAGCCCCATCGCTCGGACCCGCGCTCGACGCCGCGCACGTCCCACATCAACGGACAGAGAACCAACGCCGCATAATACTGATAAGCGGTATCGCGATCCTGGTGGCCTTCGGCTCCGGCTTCATTGCCATCGTGCTGATGCGCCTCATAGGATTGATCACCAACATCGCGTTTCACGGCCGGTGGTCCACATCCTTCGCATCACCGGCCGATAATCATCTCGGGCTCCTGGTCATCCTCGTACCCGTGATCGGCGGTCTCATAGTGGGAGTCATGGCCCGCTACGGTTCCCCAGCCATCCGAGGTCACGGAATCCCCGAAGCCATGGAGACGGTGCTCTTCAACCAGAGCCGCATCGCTCCCCGAATCACGATCCTGAAGCCTGTATCCTCGGCGATCGCCATCGGTACCGGCGGCCCCTTCGGTGCCGAGGGCCCCATCATAGCCACCGGCGGCGCACTGGGATCGCTCGCAGGTCAATTAGTACGAATAACGGCCGACGAGCGGAAGATCCTCCTCGCTGCGGGTGCCGCGGCCGGTATGGCGGCCACCTTCGGCAGCCCGGTCTCGGCGGTGCTCCTGGCCATCGAGCTCCTCCTCTTCGAGTATCGCGCCCGGTCGCTCGTACCGGTAGCGCTGGCGAGCGCCACCGCCACCGGCGTCCGCATGGCGTTCATGGGATCGGCACCGGTCTTCCCCATGCCCAATCTCGCCCAGCCGAGCGGGGAGGCGCTGGCGACGTACATCGTCCTGGGCGCGCTCATCGGCGTCGCCGGTGTCTACGTGACCAGGGCCGTCTACCTCGTGGAAGACGCCTTCGACAAGCTGCCGATCCACTGGATGTGGTGGCCGGCCATAGGCGCGGTTGTCGTCGGCGTCATCGGCTACTTCGCGCCCCATACCATGGGCGTGGGCTACGACAACATCGAGAAGATCGTAGCCGGAGATCTGGTCGGAAACGCGCTCCTCTTCCTGGTGGTCCTCAAGTTCATTTCATGGGCGGTGGCGCTGGGGAGCGGTACATCCGGCGGAACGCTCGCGCCGTTGTTCACCATCGGTGGCGGGCTCGGTGCGGTGCTGGGTACCGCGGTGGTAGCGCTCGCGCCGCAACTCGGCGTCGATCCGCGCATTGCCGCGCTGGTGGGAATGGCGGCCATCTTCGCCGGTGCGTCGCGCGCGCTGCTGACGTCCGTGGTCTTCGCGTTCGAGACCACGCGCCAGCCGCTGGGGCTCCTACCGCTCCTCGGCGGGTGCAGCACCGCGTACCTCGCCTCGCTGCTCATGATGAAGCACACCATCATGACGGAGAAGATCGCGCGCCGCGGCACGAACGTGGAGGCCGACTACGAAGTGGACTTCCTCTCCCAGATTCCCGTCCGCGACATCGCATCTCCGGAGGTAGTGGCGCTCAAGGCCGACGACTACGTGGAGGACGTGCGCGACTGGATGGCATCGCGCGATCCCGACTCGCTGCATCAGGGATTCCCGGTGGTGGACGACGAAGCAAACCTCGTCGGAGTGGTGACGCGCCGGAACCTGCTCAACCTGGAGTTGGAGATCGACAGCCGGGTGAAGGACATCCTCACGCGAGCGCCGGTGATCATCTACGACACGAACACCGCCCGCGAAGCGGCGGATCACATGGTGCGCGAACAGGTGGGCCGGCTCCCCGTGGTGACGCTTGCCGATCCGAAGAAACTCGTGGGGATCGTCACCCGGAGCGACCTCCTTGCAACGCACGCCCGCCGGCTCGCCGCCGCGAATCGCACATCGCTGCAGATCGAGCTGCGCCTCCGCACGATCCCGTGGAGCTTCCGTCGCCGCGGGATGGCTGCTGCGGAAAGCGGCAGTGGGGTGAGAGAACCCGGCGAGGAAAAGACGCCGGTTGCGCAGGGGAGAGAGGCGGGCGAGTAGTCCGCACGGACGGGGTCAGGTCTTGACCTGACCCCGTCCGCCGAGCTCGGCAGTAGGCCGAGCCCGGCCATCCAAACACTTGCGGCCGGGAACGAATTGACCCAAGCTCCATCTGCCGCGGGAGTGCGCTGCGCGCCGTTCTCGCCCGTACGCGTGTACAATGGATATTCCGTCCTGTATCCGGGCGGGCTGCCGTGATCTGGTAACCGCGCCCCGTAGCCAGCTGCCGTCGCTGGACGTACTGCGAACCATCGCGGTACTCCTCGTGGTCACGCAGCACTTCGCCGAGCTCGAAAAGATCGAGTTCCCGACGCTGAGCGGCGTTTTCGATTCCCCCGCCTTCCGCTTCGGCTGGACGGGAGTGGACCTCTTCTTCGTCCTCAGCGGGTTCCTGATCGGTCGCCAGCTCTGGCGCGAGTTCGAGCGGTCGGGCACGATAGACGTGAAGCGGTTCGTGCTACGCCGCGGTTTCAGAATCTGGCCGCTCTATCTGGCTTTCATCATCATCTCCCCGGCGCTCACCAACACATGGCACTACCGTTGGGGCGACTGGGTCTTTCTCAGCAACTACGTCGGCGGCCGGGTGGAGGGTGGCTGGTCGCTGTCCACCGAAGAGCAGTTCTACATCATCGCACCGTTGGCGATCGTCCTCCTCGCGCGCTGGGTGGGCTTGCGCGGCTGGCTGCGTCTGATCCCACTGGCCATCGCGGGTACGATCGTCGCGCGCATCGTCACCGCGCACTCGCTCCTCGCCAGGGGGCTCGATCCGGTCGCGGTAAAGAACGCGATGTACACTCCCTTCCACCTCCACAGCGCGGGGCTCCTCATCGGGCTCCTTGCCGCGCTGGTGTCGGTGCTCCGCCCCGAGTGGTTCTTCGGGAAGCGCTCGATCCTGCGCTCTCCGCTCCCCTATCTGGGCTTCACCGCGATCCTTCTCGGGATCGCGCTACGGGAGTACGACAACATCGTCTTTCCCTTCCTTGCATTGGGACTGATATTTGGCGGCCTGATGGTGGTCCTCATTCCCTGGCAAGCCGGCCCGCTCGGCGTCTTCCGCGCCACGCCCTTCTACACTCTCTCGCGACTCTCGTACGGGATGTACCTCAACCACCTGGCGGTCCTTCGCTGGATAACACCCGCCGTTTCGCGCGCCGCCGAACGCGCGACCGGCACCGCCGCCGCGGGTGCTTCCGTGGCATTGATAGTCACCCTTGCCTGCTCCGTGCTCTTCTCCGCTACACTGTTCGTGGCGATCGAGCGTCCTTTCCTCGACCTCAGGGAGAAATTCATCGGTCGTCGCTCGCTCGCCGGTGCGCCTGTCGGTGCATCGATCGAGTTGCCGGTCCCTCTGGCGGGAGCCGGCGAAGTGATGCCGGCCGTCGTGGCCGACCGGGCCCCCACCGTCGTGACCTCGGTCGCGAAGAAGCCCGAGACGTACCCGGCTCCCGATCGCGACGTGAGCGCGGGGAGCTGAGGCTACATGAGCGTGGACATCGAGGAGCTGATCCGAAACGCCGACCGTGGCGGCAGTGCCGCGACCGACGAGCTTTTCTCGGTGCTCTATCGCGAGTTGCATCGCCTCGCCGAGCACCACGTTCGCCGCGGCGGCTCCTCGCTCACCCTCGGAGCTACCACGCTCCTGCACGAGGCCTACCTGGGCATCGCCGGTCGCGAGACGGTTTCCTTCGAGGATCAGCCGCGCTTCCTCGCGTACGCGTCACGCGCCATGCGCGGACTGGTGATCGACTACGCGCGCCGTCGCCGGGCCAGGAAGCGCGGCAGGCAGCTCGAGATCACGCTGGACGGCGACGAGATCCCCGCCGAAGATGCCCTGCGCACCGCGCGCGAGCTCGAGGAGCTCGGCGACGCGCTCGACGAGCTGGCGGGGGTTGATCCAGCGCTCGCCGAACTGGTGGACCTGCATTTCTTCTGCGGCTTCCCCTTCACCGAGATCGCCGCGCTGCGCGGCGTCTCGGAGCGAACCGTCCAGCGCGACTGGCGCAAGGCACGACTTCTCCTCCACAGAACGTTGACGGGCTGACGACGGGGTCAGGTCTGAGATCGTGAATCGATACAGCTGGCCAAAGCCAGCTGTATCGATTCACGATCCCAGACCTGACCCCAGCCTCGCGGCTTCGATCGCGCGAGGATGGTCGGCGCCCGCACCGTATCGCAACGCATCGAGCGCGAGCCGGAGATCCGTCCGCGCGGCCGCCGTGTCGCCGAGCGCCAGACGTGCGCGCCCTTCCAGGAGCCGAGCCTCGCCTACTAACGCGCTGCGCCGCGTGGATAGCGAATCGCTGGTCGCGGTCTCGCGAGCGGACTGCGCGTAACGCAGCGCACCCTCGGCGTCGCCCAGCTCGAGGGCGGTCTCCGCGGCCAGGATCAGCGTCGAGTGAAAAATCCTCCGCCGCGTTCCGTCGAAATACCCGTTCGCGCGCAGCACTTCCACCGCCAGCCTGTTCGCGCCGGCACTGTCCCGCGCGGCGATGGCGAGCCATGCAGCGAGCATCCGGTAGTCGGTGATCTCATCGTCCACCTGTGCGATGCGCCCCTGACGCCGGATCTGGCGGAATCGCTGCACGCTGCGCCGCGCAGCCGCCGTCTGGCCGAGGCGCAGCTGGGCCTGTGCGAGCCCGAAGAGCGCCCGCCCCTCCCAGTACGAGTTGTCTTCCTTCCGCGACTGCTGCGCGAGTATCGCGAAGTACTTCTCTGCGGAGTCGAGGTGTTCGGCGAAGAGCGCGGCATGCGCATAGTGGATGAGCGGTTGGGTGGGGATCTGCGCTGTCGGATCGCTTCGCATGATGCGCGCGAGCGACTCGTGGAAGAGCAGCTCCGCCGACGCGCTTTCGCCCAGCTCCTCCAGCGTGTTCGCCATGTCGTGATCCACGATCGCCCGCGAGATCGTCTCACCCCGGCCAGTGCTGTCCAGAATCGCCGCTACTCGAGCATAGATCGGTATCGCCTCGCGTGGGCGTCCTTCTCTATCCAGCGAGTACGCGAGCGTGGCGATCATCCCTATGTACTCCACGTCCCGCGTCTCGCCCAGACTGTCGCGGATCGCTATCGCCCTGCGGATGGCGGGAAGCGCGCGACCGCCGGGCCCAGCCTCGTTGTCGAGATCTGCCAGCACCTGCAGGCAGCCCGCCTCCACTCGCGGGTCGGTGTCCGCTCCGATCATCGAGTCCGCCCGCTGAATCGCGCGCTCCGCTTCCTTGTAGCGACCCTCGGTGCGGAGGTTGTCAACGGTGTAGCAGCGAATGCGCGTCAGCTCATCGCGATCGTTGCCCGCGATCGCGAGCGACTCCGCGCGCGCGAGGAGCGAGCCGCGAATCTTGCTGTCGCCCAGCTCGGCGTACCGCTGTGAGAGCTGGGCGAGGAGCGAGGCGAGGAAGCGCGGATCCGCACCGTACTGATGCTCGAGGGCGCGACGACTCCGCTCCAATATCTCGCGCATCGTTATCGGCCCATCCCCCACCTGTGACATCAACAGCGACTCGAACTCGACCTGTGCGTTGGCGCGCTTACCGGCGTACACCGCAGCATCGCGCTCCACTCTCGCCACCCGCATCTGGCGCACGGAGAAGATCGTCGCTGCCACCAGGGCGGCGACCGTGAACGCCGCCGCGGCCACGCCCGCACGATGCCTGCGCACGAACTTCCCCGTGCGATAGCGCACCGATGCTCCTCGCGCGCCCACCGGCTCGTTCTGCAGGTAGTGAGTGATGTCATCCGCGAGCTCGGCCACCGTCTGATAGCGTTCTCGCGGCTCCTTGCGCAGCGCCTTCCGCAGGATCGTGTCGAGATCGCCCAGCTTCAACCGCGCGGGTTCCACCTCGAAGAGCGCGCGTACCGCGTCGGCGGGCGAAGCGCACCCCTCCGCCGTCGGGTGACGCCCGGATACCAGCAGGTAGAGCAGCACGCCGAGCAGATACACATCGGTGGCGGTCGTGATGGCACCGCCGCTCACCTGCTCCGGTGCCGCGTACTCCGGAGTGAGCACCCTCCCACCGTCCACCGTCAGCGCATCTGGTCGTCGCTCGAGATCACCGGCCAGAAGCTTGGCTATGCCGAAGTCGAGCAGCTTCACGGCTCCGTCGGCGGTGACGAGAATGTTCGACGGCTTGAGGTCGCGGTGCACTATGAGGTTCGCGTGCGCGTGCCCTACCGCCGCGAGCACCTGCAGGAAGAGCCGGAGCCGCTCCTCCGTCGCGAGTGATCGCTCGGCCGCGAATCTGTCGATCGGTTCCCCGTCGACGTGCTCGAGCACCAGGTACGGCTGTCCGGCCGGAGTCACACCCGCATCCAGCAGCCGCCCGATGTTGGGGTGCGCGAGGCGGGCGAGCACCGACCCCTCGCGCTCGAAGCGCGCACGCCCGCCGGGACCGAGCAGCGAGAGGTTGAGCAGCTTGACCGCCGCCACCCCCTCGAACCGCCCATCCGAGCGACGTGCGAGCCATACCGACCCCATCCCACCCTGTCCCAGCGGGCGCTCTATGGTGTACGCGCCCAACTCCATCCCTGCGAGCTCCGCCCCGGTAGCCGGCGCCAGAAAGCCGCGCTGGTCGGCCTCCGCCTCCCCTCGAAGGATCGCCTCCAGCTCGGCCGCGAGCTCCGCCGAGTGCGTGCGAAGCTCCACCAGCCACGACTCCCGCTCGGGCTGCGACAACTCGAGAGCATGGTCGAGCAACGGCTCGAGCTCCGACCAGCGCTCGCGATCGATGGACGCCATGGTCAACCTTCGTTCGGGGGGTACCTGCGCGGCCACGATAATACTCCCACCCGGCGCCCTCCGTCACCCCCTCCCCTGTCGCCTTTCTCCGCCCGATTCCGATCTAACCATCGAGCAGGAAGCGGCAGCCACCCCCCGGCTGCGTCGCTCGCTCGTGAACAGCGGTAAGCAAAAGGAATGGAGGTCGTCATGTATCGCAGGAGTTGGAGCGCGGGCGCCGCGGCGCTGGTGATGGCCGCTTCACTCGCGGGATGTAGCGATCAGGTTACCGTGGCACCGCCCATGGACCCGGCCACGCCGCGGCTGGTCCGGGAGCTCGCGGCGGCCCGGGGAGTGGTTCCCTTCCCGAAGCCCGCCCCCGTGCGGACCGCGCTCGTCCAGCTCGGCCAGGCGCTCGCCTTCGACAAGGTCCTGAGCGGCAACCATGATGTTTCATGCACCAGCTGCCACCTCCCCGCCTTCTCCACCAGCGACGGCCGCAGTCTCTCGATCGGCGCCGGCGGTAGTGGATTCGGTCCGGCGCGAACGCACCCGGACGGCACGCTCATTCCACGCAACTCGCCACCGATGTTCAACCTCGGCGCGTTCCGGCACATGTTCTGGGATGGACGCGTGGAGGTGGGCGACGACGGCAAGTTCCACACGCCCGTCGGTGCGCAGCTCACGCCGGCAATGACGAGCGTCTTCGAGTTCGGCGCTCTCTCGGCGCAGCCGATGTTCCCCGTGCTCAGTCGCGCCGAGATGCGTGGACAGTCGGGGAACGAGCTCACCGACTTCCCCGACGACAGCGCTGATCTCATCTGGGCCGCGCTGATGAAGCGCCTTGGCGCGATCCCCGAGTACCGCACGATGTTCGAGACGGCGTACCCGGGCGTGAAGTTCGACGACATGAACTTCGCCTACGCGTCGAACGCCATCGCCGGCTTCATCGTGGACCAGATGACCTTCACCAACTCGCCGTGGGACCGCTTCCTCGCAGGCGATGACAACGCGCTCTCACCGCAGCAGCTCGAGGGGGCCGAAACCTTCCTCGTCGCGAAGTGCTCCACCTGCCACAACGGCTCGACCGTCAGTGACGACAAGTTCCACGACGTTGCCGTCGTGCAGCTCGGCCCGGGCGAGGGGAATGGTGCGACGCTCACCGATGATTTCGGCCGCATGAACGTCACCGGCAACCCGGCCGACCAGTACCTCTTCCGTACGACGCCGCTGCGGAACGTGGAGCTCACCCCACCGTACGGTCACGACGGCGCGTACACCACGTTGCGTGCATTCATCGAGCACTACAGCGAATCGGACAAGAAGCTCCTGGAGTTCGACCCGAAGGATCTGGACGCGTCGCTGCAGACCACGCTCCTGACGAGCAACAAGCAGGACATCCTTGCCAACCGCGACACCCTGCTCGAGGGAGTGGTGCTGACTCCCGACGTCGTGGACAAGCTCGTTGCGTACATGGGTGCCCTCACCGACGACGCGGCGCGCGACCTCTCGCGATTCATCCCGGCGTCCGTGCCGAGCGGCTTGCCCGTGGATAGACCGTGAGCTCCTCCAGGCGTCCCAGAGTCTCGCCCAGCGGTGCGTCGATGCGGATGGTGGCCTGGTCATCGCCACGTGTGATCCCGCGCGTGACGATGGCCACGGGAGTCCCGAGCTCCGCGGCGCGCAGTACGAAGCGGTAGCCCGACATCACCTGGAGCGACGAGCCGAGTACGAGCAGCGTATCCGACCGCTCCACCTCGGCGAAGCAGCGCTCCACGAGCACCTTCGGCACCGACTCGCCGAAGAAGATGACGTCGGGCTTGAGGAGGTCGGAACCGCATACCAGGCAGCGCACCAGCTGGAAGCGCCGCACCTCCTCGTCGTCGAGCACCACGTCGCCATCGGGCCGGATTTCGTGCGGCGTGGCGACGAAGTCCGGATTGGCAATGCGCAGCCGCTCCTCGAGCTCCGCGCGTCCGGAGCGGTTGCCGCAGTTCAGGCACACCACCTGGGCGAGCGACCCGTGCAGCTCGAGCACATCGCGCGCGCCGGCCCGCTGGTGCAGGCCATCCACGTTCTGCGTGATGATGGCGCCCAGCAGACCGGACTGCTGCATCCTGGCCACCGCATAGTGCCCCGCGTTGGGCTCCGCGGCCGCGAAGCGCCGCCACCCGACGAAGCTCCGCGCCCAGTACCGCTGGCGGTTCACGGCCGAGCCGACGAATTCCTGATACATCATCGGAGTCACCCGCTGCTTCCCTTCGGGCCCGCGGTAGTCGGGGATCCCCGACTCCGTGGAGATCCCGGCGCCCGACAATACCGTCACCTTGCCCCCGCGCACCAGCTCCGCCAACCGCTGAAGGTCTTCTTCTCGATCGCTCATGCGACGGAATCTAGGGGAGAGGAGGGGGGAAGCAGGAAGCGGAAAGCAGGAACGGCAAGGAGACACAGGAAACAGGGAACAGGAGACAGGAAACAGGGAACAGGGAACTGCCTCGGGGGTGAGAGCCCTCTCCCCAGGAGCTCTTACCTGTTTCCTGTTTCCTGTTCCCTGTCTCCTTCTTCCTCTCTCCTCTCACCCCCCGAGGCAGTTCACTGCTTTCTGCTTTCTCTCTACCTCCCGCCAGCCACCGCCGCTGAGGCTCCGCTCGCGCCCGATGTCCGATCGATGAACGATGCGATGCTCTCCTTCAGCTTTGCGAGCGACTGCGGATGGACGTACATCATGTGGCCGGCGTCGTACTCGACGATCTGAACGTGGTCGCGCAGCTCTTTCGGCAGCCCCAGATGATCCATAGTGTACTCGGCCGCGAAGTAGGGCGTCGCCAGATCGTAGATGCCGCTGTTCAGAAGCACGTGCAGGTGTGTGTTGCGCTGCAGCGCCTCGGCCAGATCTACCGCGACGTTCGTGTGACCCGGCCACCCGCGGCGCTCACCGTGCGTCCAGTCCCACGGCTGCACGCGACCGCTCACCACGTACTGCTCTCCCTTGCCGAAGCCCAGCTCCGTGTGCAGGTAGTGGTTGAAGAGCGACGTATATGCCGAGCTGATGTCTGCCGACTGCGGATCGTACGGCGCGCGCTGAGCGAGCAGATCCCCAGTGGGACCTGTGTAGCGCGCGTCCAGCCGCCCCACTACCTCTCCGTGCTCACGCAGTAGCTCCTTCTCGAATTCGCCCGGATCGACTCTCAGGTCGGCCTTGTCCAGGTAATCCCTGCTCAGTCCTGTGTAACGCTGCAGCCGGTCGAGGATCGAGTCGCGTCGCGCTGGAGAGATCTTCGACCCGGCCAGCAACGCCGTCGCGTAGTCGGTGGTCGCGAACTGTTCCACTTCGTCGAGGAACGAGGTCAGATTCGCAGGCTTCTGCGGGAGCGCACCGAAGTACGCCGCCACCGCCGCGTACGACGGCAGGTACAGGATGTACGGCTCGTCATTCCCCGGATCGAAGGTGATCGTCTGGAAATCGAGAACCGCCGACATGAGGATCACGCCGTTGAAGTCCATGTTGTCACGGCTTTGCAAGTAGTTCACGAGCGCGGCCGAGCGGGTGGTGCCGTAGCTCTCGCCCAGGAGATAGCGCGGCGAGTTCCACCGCTCGTTCTGACTCATGTAGCGGCTCACGAACTGCGCGAGCGACCGCGCGTCCTGATCCACGCCCCAGAAGTCCTTTCCATTCCCCTTCCCGATCGGCTCGGAGAAGCCCGTGCCGATGGGGTCGATGAAGACAAGGTCGGTCTTGTCGAGGATGGTGTACTGATTGTCCACCAGGTCGTAAGGTGGTGGGGCCGCGTGCGTGGTGTCGGGGATGGACACCCGCCTCGGACCGAAGGCGCCCATGTGCACCCAGATGGACGATGACCCCGGCCCGCCGTTGTACGCGAAGGTGATCGGCCGGCGGCTCGCATCCTTCACCCCGTCTCTCGTGTACGAAGTGTAGAAGAGGCTACCGATAGGCTCATCGGCGGTGTCGCGCAGGATGATGTTGCCGACCCTGGCGGTGTAGTCGATCCGTTGGCCGCCGACCGTGATCGAGTGGTGCGTCACCACGCTCTCGGGCCGCACTGGCGCGGGAGCGTTCGCGGCCGTGGGAATCTTGCCGGTGTCCGCGGCCGCGTTGCGCGCGTTGGATCTTGCGGGAGTCCGCTGCGCTACTGCAGCCGCGGGTACGGCGGCAGCCAGGACGAGAGCTAACAGGGTGGCTCGGGTAGTGGGCATCGTTGTTGGCGAGTTGCGGGGTATGGGCGCAGGTGAGATTCCGGATCTTATTGCAACCGTCATCCCCGCGAAAGCGGGGATCCATGTTACTCGACCGAATATGGATCCCCGCTTTCGCGGGGATGACGACGTCGACCGAAGTCGGTCTATAGTTGCCCAATGCACGATGCACGTACTGACCCCCCCGTTCAACCCGCCTAACGCCGGTCGCGAGCGAGGGCGCGCCACTTGCTTGATCCATCCACGACTTGTTCTGGGTCCCGCGGTCCGAGTCGCGGCCCCATCCTCGCCGCGCCGTTGCGGCATCTACGGCGCCCTGAGAAACCGGCATGCAGTCGCGCGACTCTTCAAGGAACGGCAAGCACGACCCCACGAGGCAACCGGACGCGGAGAGCGCTGAACGGCTCTTCGCCGGCCCCGGCGAGATGCACGAGCGGGGGCGGGCTTTCGACTGGGGGTCGTCGCCGCTCGGTCCCGTCGAAGAGTGGCCGCAGGCCCTCCGCACCATCGTCCGGGTCGCTCTCGATTCGCCCTTTCCGATCAACCTCTGGTGCGGCCCCGAGCTGGTTCTGATCTACAACGACGGGTACCGTACGATTCTCGGCGCCAAGCATCCCGCCGCGTTCGGACAGCGCGGAGCCACGGTATGGGAAGAGGTCTGGCCCCAGATCGGCCCGCTGTTCGACGAAATTCGTGCCGGCGTACCGCCGGTTCTCGCGAACGATGTGCGCTTCCTCACGCGTCGCTCCCCGAAGGCTTCCGAGGATGCTGCAGGCGAGCCCGGCTGGTTCACCTATTCGCTGAGCGCGATCCGCGACTCCGCCGGCGAGATCGTGGGCTTCCTCAACATCGTCTCGGAGCGTACGGAGGCTGTGATCGCCCAGTTCCAGGCAATTGCCGAGCGCGTGGATACGATGCGGGCGCTGGATGTGGCCGAGAGTGCGCGCGCTCGCCTCGCCGATGTGTTCAGGCAGGCGCCCGCGCTGATGGCCGTTCTCCGGGGACCAGATCACGTCTTCACTCTCGTGAACGACGCCTACTACACCACCGTAGGAAAGCGAGAGCTCATCGGGAAGCCTGTGCTCGAAGCGCTCCCGGAGGTTCGCGGCCAGGGCTTCGTGGAGCTCCTCGACCACGTGCTACACACCGGGAAGCCGTACGTCGGCCACGAGGTCCCCGTCAAGCTGGCGCGCTGGCCCGGCTCGCCGCCGGAGGAGCGCTTCATCACTTTCATATACCACCCGCTGACCGATCCCGATGGCACCGTCTCGGCGATCCTCGCGCATGGAATGGACGTGACCGAAGGGGTACGCGCGCGCGTACAGGTGGAGCGACTCCTCATCGATAGTGAGAGCGCCCGGGCCGAGCTGGAGCGTGCGCACTCGCAGCTGCTTTCGCAACAGAAAGAGCTGGAGCTCGCCAACCAGCGGCTTCGGGACACGGCTCGCCAGCTCGAGATGCAGAAAGAGGAGCTACGGACCGCGGCCGACCAGCTTGCCGAGCGCACCCGTGAGGCAGACGCAGCACGTCGCACCGCGGTGGCGGCGAATCGCCTCAAATCGGAGTTCCTGGCCACCATGAGTCACGAGTTTCGCACCCCGCTCAACGCGATCCTCGGCTACACGCAGCTTCTCGACCTGGGCGTTCTCGGACCCGCCACCCCGGCGCAGCATGCGCATCTGGCGCGACTCGAGTCGAGTGCGCGGCACCTGCTCCAGCTCGTGGATGATGTGCTGGATGTGGCCAAGGTGGACGCCGACCGGCTCGAAGTGCGCCGCGACGTGAGGGAGAGTGAACCGGTCATCACCGCCGCGGTGAGCCTGATCCAGCCGCAGGCGGTGGAGAAAGGGGTCACCGTAGAAGCTCCTCGGGACACGGCTTGCCACGTGAGCTACCTGGGCGACGAGCACAGGGTGCGCCAGATCCTCGTCAACCTCCTGTCCAACGCCGTCAAGTTCACCGAGCGGGGCGGCAGGGTGACCATAACATGCGGGCAAAGCGCGGAGCCGGAGCCGGGAACGCAAATCGGAGCGAGGACGCCGAGCACCGCCGGAGCGCCCGAGCAGGGCGGCTTAGCGTGGACATACATCCGGGTGACCGATACCGGGGCCGGGATAAATCCGGCGCTCATGGGCCAGCTCTTCGAGCCGTTCGTTCAGGGCAATGGCGCGCTTACCCGCGAGCAGGGCGGCACCGGCCTCGGCCTGGCGATAAGCCGCCGGCTGGCGCGTCTCATGGGTGGCGACCTGACCGCACGAAGCCAGCCCGACGCCGGCGCCACCTTCACGCTCTGGCTCCCCATGCCAGCGCACGCGAAGGAGGCCGCCTCGCCGGAGGAGCGCGGCGCACCCGCATCCACCGCGCCCGCCCTCTCCGGCGCCGATGGACGCGGTGGTGAACTGGACCGGCTATATCAGAAAGACGCCTCCGTCGAGCTCGACGATGACGCCTACCTGGCGCTCCAGGCGCTCAGCGCCCGCCTCTCGGCGGACGCGGAGACCGTGGCGGAGCATTATGTATCGGCCATCCGTGCCGATGGCGATTTCGCTGGCGCCCGCGACCTGCCGGCCGTCCAGCTCCGCGACCACGCCACCCCTCTCATCGGCCTGATTGCCTCGCAGCTCATGGTGATCGCCGAGACTCGCGGGCACGACCCCGAGCTCTTGCGTGACAGCGCCCAGGCGCAGCGACTGATGTCGGAGCTCCACGGCGCCCAGCGCTACCGGCTGGGGTGGCGCGAGGAGGACATCGAACGCGAGACATCGTACATGATCGCGGCGGTGGAAAGCGCGATCGTGGCGGGAGAGGCGGCAGCCATGCAGGCAGCGAGTGAAGCGAAGGCCGGTGTTACCCCACCTGGCCGGGGCAGCCGCATGCCAGTCGGCCCGCACGGCGGCGTGGTGATCTCGGCGGAGTGCGTCAGCGCCGCCGCGAGCTACGCCAATAAGGTCGTGCATGACGCTCTGGAGCAGGGGATGCAGACGTCGCTGCGCGCGTACAGGTTCGCGAAGGCAGAGAAAGCTCGCTAGGATTCCACGGAGACGCTTGACGCAGACCGGGAAATTCCCGTGATTTACCCGCAGAGGACGTCGTCGTCACAGTCACCCCGGGGAAGAGCGATGCCAATCGCCCGACGTGCAGTGCTGATGTTGATGCTCGTGGTGACAGCGGCCAGCTGCTCGCGCGGGCGCAAGACGGAGACTTCGGCACTCACCACGGGGCCGGTTTCGCTCCGGGTAGAGAACCACAACTGGGTCAATGTGAACGTCTACGTTCTGCACGGCGGACAGCGCACGCGCCTGGGAATGGCGACCGGAAACAAGACCACCGATCTCACGATCCCCTACTGGATAGTCGGGCAGGCGTCCTCCATCCAGCTCCAGGGTGATGCCGTGGGTTCCAGCGACCGTATCATTACCAACGCCGTGACGGTCCGGCCCTGGATGCAGCTCGAGTGGTCGCTGGAGACGGACCTCTCGAGGTCGGCGCTCGCGATAAAGTAATGCAGCGGCGCGAAGCGCCGCGCGTTACTGGCCGACCGGAGGCGGCCCTCCCGTCTTACCTCCTCCCGAGGAGCCGCCAGCCTGCGAGCCGATGAGGAACGCAGCCGCCGCGACAGCTCCGCCGATGATCCCCGATCTCCAGAACGAGATCTTCCTTCCCTGCACCGACGCGATCGCCTCGCGCGGGATCGCCACGCTCTCGCCCTTCCACAGCTGCTCGTCGCCGGACTGCATTACCACCTGGGACACCGAGACCGAGACGACGCTATCGTCGCTCGTGACGAGTCTCCCATCCACGCTAGCCACACGGGGTCCCAGATACTGGGCCAGCTCTACCGAACCGCGGTCGGTGAGATCTACGTGCACCCGCGCGCCCGGCTCGGGGGTCGTCGCGAGCGGGACGTTCACGTAACAGCCGCAGAGCAGCAGGAGAACAAGGGGCGAAACGCGCATCATGGATCGCATCGTCGGAAGGGGGAATAGGAACTTCGCGTACTACTCCTCGGCTCGTCAAGAGAACGATAGCTCAATTCGCCGAGATCGTGGGGCACCAGCAGAAGCGAAACGTCCGGCCCCGTCATCCGGGCCGGACGTTCCGTTCATGCTACGGGTAAATCAGCCCGCGATGTTACGGCGCGGGGCAAGCGTTCGGGTCGTTCCAGTTCCGCTCCGGGTCGGTCGGAACATTGGAGCCGTTCGTCTGCTTCTCTGTGGCGCTGTAGGGAATGCGTCCCGGAACCACGTCGTTGCCAGCCGCGGGCGTCAGAGCGGGGATACAGGTACGCTTGTAGTCGTTCCAGGTCTCGATATTCTGGAAGAGTGTGATGTACTTCTCGGTCATGATCGCCTCGAGAAGCGCATTCCCGCTGAGTCCGGAGAACGCGGGAAGCGAGAGCGGCGGATGCCAGCTCGTGCCTTCGTTCCACGCGGCCCGCTCCGCATTCAACGCGGCGAGCGCGCCTGGCTCGTCACCAGTGCGGAACAACGCTTCCGCCTTGATGAGGAGGTTCTCGTTGTAGGTGACCAGCGGCTGCTGGTACCCCTGCGCGCCGCGAACATCTGGATTGAGCGCCGCGAACACGCCCGTAACACCCTCTCCAGGCTCTGCCCCAACTATCACCGTCGTGTCGCCCTTGACGAAGAAAGAGTTGAGCCGCGGATCGCCGTTGGTGGTGAGCAGGTCGATCAGGAACGCCCCCGGGCTCACGTAGCCGGCACGCTCCCGGATCATGAACTGATGCCAGTTGTTGTCCGACCCGGTGTTGGACGTGTAGGGAATGACGTAGTCGCCGTCATTCGACGAGATGCCCAACTCTGCCTCATCGAGTGCCTTCTGATACGCCGAGGGGTCTACCTCGGCCGTATGCAGGTAGAAACGCGCCTTCATGGTATGGGCTAACTCGATCCAGCTTTGCGGGTCTCCTTTGTAGATCAGATCCACAGGAAGCGGGACGGTACCCGAGCCACCGAAGTTGGAAATCGCGTTGTCGAGTAGCGTTTGCACACCGGCGTACACGTCCTGCTGCGAATCGTAAACCGGAGTGGGGAACGAGTCGGGATTCGCGGCCTGGCTGAAGGGAACGTCCCCCCAGATATCGGCCACCGTTCCCATTAGCCACGCGTTGTATACCTGCGCGATTCCAAGGAAGATCTGATCGCCCTTCTCGCTCTCGTCCTGCTGAATGGCGCGCAGGTCGAGGAGAGCGGGACGATACGGACGCGAGAACTCGCCCTCGTAGTCGCCGTCGCCGATGACGTAGGTACCGTACGCGAGGAACTGCCGATCGGTCCCCGCCATCGTCTGCATCCACATTGCGATGAGGCGTGCCAGATCCCCGTTCATCTCCTCCCACGTAGCGGCCTGGACAGAAACCAACCTCTGCTCCGAGGACGCGCTTATGGGACTGGTCGGGTTCGTGACGCACTCACCGCACTTCAGAAAGTCGTTGCAGCCGGCCAGCACGGCCGCCGGCAGGGCCGCAGTCAGCGCGGCCTTAAAGTATCTATTCATCACTGGTAGATCTCCTTTAACCTCAGCGGTTCAGACCGACCGAAATCACGATCGACCGGGTCTGCGGGTTGTTGAAGTAGTCGATCCCCTGGATGAGGGTTTCGGCGCCACCCAGGTTGGCTTCTGGATCGATACCAGTGTAGTCCGTCCAGGTGTGCAGGTTACGACCCGACACACGCAGATCGATGCTGTTCAGCCCCAGACTACGGCCAACCCACGGCTGGTCGAACGTGTAGGCCACCGAGACCTCGCGGAGCTTCGTGTAGGTACCGTCTTCCATGAACTGCGAGGCGACGGGGCCGAAGCCGTTTCCGAGATCGAGGAACCAGTTCTCATCGATCACGACCGGCATACCGGCACCGGGACCGGCCACCGGACCAGGCAGGTAGTCCTTCCCGAAGGTGCGGGTCTCGCCGCGCATCTCGGTATCCTTGCTCGTGCCGAAGTTGCGGAGTGCGCCGCGCGTTCCGTTCCAGATCACGCCGCCCTGCTTATGGTCGATGAGCGCGGAGACGGAGACCTTCCCGTACCGGAAGTTCGTGCGGACGCTACCCGTCCAGTCAGGCTCCGCGTTGCCGATTGGCCTGTCCTCGGGGTCGTAGACGGGGAAGCCGTCATCGCCTATGTACATCGCACCCTTCGGAGCACCGGCGCAGCCGTCGGAGATGTCGACAAGCGTCGTGATGCCGCAACGCGCGAAGTCGTAGCCGCGGATGCCGAAGCCGTAGCCCACGGTCGCGGCTCCGTACGAACCGGAGAACGTCCCGCCCGAAACGCTGCCGCCATCGAAGAACTCGGCGCCATTCAGGTACAGCACCTCGGTCTTGTTCTTCGCCCACTGGAAGCCGACATCCCACGAAATCTTCTCGTTGGTGATTGGCCGGACGTTGAGCGACGCCTCCCAGCCGGAGTTGCGGAGCTTGGCACCGTTGAGCAGTGCCGAGCTGTAGCCGCTCGAGGGAGGACGCGGGACACGCAGGATCACGTCTGTTGACGTGTTCCGGTAGCGCGTAATACCGAGGTCGGCCACCTGGTTGAACAAGCCGAAGTCGGCACCGAACTCGAGCCCCTTCTGACGCTCGGGCTTGATGTTGTCGTTACCCGGAGCCGACGGGCTGAACAGGCCGCCGTACCCACCGAGCGAGGAGTTGATGTAATCACCCCACCCGTTGCTGAAGGAGGCGCTGCTGAACGTCGTGAGGGTCTGGTACACCCCGGGCGGCTTGCCCGTCTCGCCGTACGCCACGCGCAGCTTGCCGAAGCTGAGCACGCCCGTCTGGTCGTCGTTGCCGAGCGCCTTCGTGAAGGTCCACGCCACGCTGGCCTGCGGATACCACGCACGCGGCTCCGACTTTCCGAATGTCGAGAAGCCGTCGTTGCGCATGGTCGCCGTGAGGAAGAGCTGGTCGTACAGGTTGGCCGTCGCCTGGCCGAAATACGACTCGGTGTGCACCGTGTTCTTCGACTCGTCCGACTCCCACTGTACCGTGTTGTCGAGTGCGAAGGGGTGCGGCGCGATCAGGTTGTAGCCATACGACCACGTGCCCCGGTAACGGCTCGCGTGCAGGTTCTGCCCGAGCAGGAAGGTACCGGAGAAGCTGGGCGAGAAGGTATGAGACACCTTCGCCGTCAGGTTGTGGTCGACCTCGTAGTTCAACAGGTCCGCGCGCGTCACCGTTCCCGTGGGGAACGCGCTCGAAGTCTGCGGCAGCGCCTCGAGACGCGAATCCGCGTAGTAGTCGCCGCCCAGCGTGTAATTGAAATTCAACCAGTCGGTAGCGTCGTACGCGAGGTTGATGTTCCCGATCGTGCGGTTCACCTCAGCGTCGTTCTTTCCCTCGTAGATCACGAACACCGGGTTGTCGTACGAGCGGCTCCGCGTGACCGATGCCGGAGACGGGTGCGGGAAGCGGTACGAGCGCTGCAGCCCCGTCTCGGGATCGAGATAGGGGAACTGGTTGAAGTCGGGCGCCGTGCGGAGTCCACCGAGCAGGATGCCCGAGGTGTTCGAGCCCTTCTGCGTGAAGGCACCGTTGGCGTCGACGTAGGCGATGTTGCCCGAGATCGTGAGGCGGTCGAACATCCGGTGCGACGCCTTGAGGCGGGCATTGGTCTTCTTGTACCAGTTGTTGGGACCGATGATCGTCCCGTTCTGGTCGAGGTAGCCGGCCGAAGCGAAGAACGTCGTGCGGTCGTTACCACCCGAGACCGACAGGTCCGTGACCGACGAGTGACCGGTGTGGAAGAGCTCACCGAAGTGATCGTAAGTCGGCGTTCCGGGCGCCAGCTCCGGACCGTACGAGTCGGCCGAAGCGCCGCAGTCCGGCGTGCTGCAGGGCGCGCGCTGCCCGAACTTCCGCTGCAGCGGGATGTCGCGGTTCACGTCGTCGAACGAGTACGACGAGCGGAGCGTGAAGCGGGTGGGCCCCGACTTGCCGCTCTTCGTCGTGATCATGATCACGCCCTCGGAGGCGGCTGCACCGTAGATCGCGGCGGCGGCCGGTCCCTTGAGGATGTTGATCGATTCGATGTCGTTCGGATCGATGTCCGAGGCGCGGTTGGGCGCCACAGTGCTGCCCGTGGAGGCGCCGGTCGCGACGGTGCTGTTGTCGATCGGCACGCCGTCCACGATGAACAGCGGCTGCGCGTTGCCCGACAGCGACTTGATGCCGCGGATGCGGATGTACGACGACGCACCAGGCTCGCCGGACTGCGACGTGATGTTCACGTTGGGCGCCTTGCCGGCGATCGCGTTCACCACGTTGGGCTCGTTGCTCTTCTGAATGAGCGCGGAGTCCACGGTATTGATCACGGTGCCGAGACGCTCACGCGTGTTCTCGGTTCCGGCACCCGTCACGACCACCTCGCCCAGGCGAAGCGGATTCGCGGCGAGCACGAAGTCGTGCGTGACGTTCCCGCTCAGCGTGATCGGCGCGGATTCCGACTTGTAGCCGATGAGGCGAGCGGTGAGCGTGGCCTGCTGACCGGTCGCGCGAGCGGCCGGGACCACGATCGTGTAAGCACCATCATCACGGGTGATGGTGCCCACGTTCATCCCTTCGATGAAAACACTGACTGAAGCCAGCGGAGTACCTGCCTCGCTGGTGACCTTCCCGCTGATCGTTGTGCCCTGCTGCGCCGCCGCGAATGCGGGGATGAGCATCAGAGAGCACGCCACGCCAGCCATCAATCTGACTATGGTCCTCATTCCTCCTCCTGTCTCCTGTGCAACAGCGTCCTGCCTGTTAGTTACACGAAGCGCCTTGGATGCACGGGTCCAGCTGAAACCTTTTCTCGGCACCAGGAGTAGGGATGAGCGCACCAACGCTCCAATTCCTGCGCGCCGAGGTTGCTGATCACCAGTTGCTGGATGCACCTCCGCATTGTGGGTTTGGATGGGCACGGCAACCGTTCCAGCGGTTGCCGTGTCTCATCATGGGCTACTCGAACGAAAGCGATCACCGTCGCCCGATCACCACTCTCTCCGACACTTCTGCTGGGATGTGCCGAACGAGCCTGGTAAGATCGGGAAACGGGTTGTGCGTCGAACGGTGAGAAACACCAATGCGCCGGAGCAGACCTGGACTCGGTGCGACTTGGCCGCGCCAGCGATGAGATCGAACGGGAATATCCAGCCGCACTATCAGTAGTTGACGGTCGCTGCACTTCCTCCCTGGGAGGATCCTGCTGAAGGCCCCCGGGACGGGGCGCATTGAAGCTGGAACAACGACTGACCAGCTGGAACGGTGGGGAGAGAGGCGTTACCGAACAGTTGGTCGAGAGTCATTTGTTTTTGGGCGCTGACTCTGCTTTCGTATCGCACAGGATGCAGGTAAGGCGTCTGGTTGTCAAGATACCGTCCGCAGCCGGTCAACTTTACCCGGACGCCCTCACACACCCCGGTGCCTCACACCCGCCGCGGTACACTCGCTCTGTAGATCCCCCAGATCAGCACCGCCAGAAGCACCACCCCCGGCCACGCCAGATCCCTCACGCCCCAGAACGCCAGCACGTCCGCACGACCGGAGATCACTATCGGGATCGCCATCGCTATTCCCACCAGCGCCTCCCCGGTGATCAGCCCTGAAGAGATCAGCATCCCCCGCTGCTCGATCTCCTTGCGCGCCTCCTCCGCCGCCTCCCCACTCCCCCAGTCACGGCGCCGCTGCGCGCGCTGCACGAACCAGGCGACCACACCACCGAGCAGGATGGGCACCGAAAGCTCGAAGGGGAGGTAGATGCCGATCGCCACCGCCAGCACCGGAACGCGGAAGGAGCTCCGCCGCCGCTCGAGTGCCAGGTCGAGCACGATGATCGCGACCGCAAGGCCCATCCCGATCACCACCATCCCCCACGGTAGACCGCCGCGGAAAACTCCCTCGGCAACCGACTGCATAAGCGTCGCCTGCGGTGCGGTCAGCGACTGCGGGTGCTCGGGCGTCACGGGCCCTATCCCGTACGCGTTCAGAAGAAGGTTCAGCACGGGCGCCATCACGAGCGCGGACACCAGCGTCCCCACGATGAGCATCACCTGCTGCTTCCACGGAGTCGCGCCCACCAGGTAGCCGGCCTTGAGGTCGTGCAGATTGTCGCCCGCGATCGCGGCCGCGCACGCCACTACCGCCGCTATGAGAATGGCCGCCGCCGGTCCGTGCTCGAGCCCTCGGCCGAAGAGGCCGAGGATGATGAGCGCCGCGAAGAGAAGCGTCGCTATCGTCACGCCGGAGATGGGGTTGTTCGACGAGCCCACCAGACCCGTCATGTAACCCGATACCGCCGAGAACAGGAAGCCGCCCACCACCATGATGATCGCCATGGTGATGCTTATCGCCGCGCGACCTATCAGGAAGTGATAGAGGAAGTAGAGCGGAATGATGGAAACGACGATCGCGATGAGCACCCACTGCATGGGCAAGTCGCGATCGAGCCGGTCGCGCTGCCGTCCTTCCTTCATCTCGCGATAGGCCGCGAGCCCGGATGTCACGCCCGACAACAGACTCCTGCGCACCCTCAGCAGCGCCCACAGCCCTCCGACCACCATCGCTCCCACGCCAATGTACCGTGTCTGCGTGGACCAGAGCTGCGCCGCGAAGTCGGTAGCCGACATCCCCGCCGGAGCACCCGTGGCCGCCACGATGATCGGGATCGCCACGAGCCAGTTGAGCGCGCCGCCGATGAAGATAAGTACCGCGATGTTGAGCCCCACGATGTAACCCACGCCGAGCAGCGCCGGCGAGAGGTTGGAGCCGAAGTACGCGATGGTCCTCCGGTCGAAGAGATAGGTGGCACCTTCCGCGGTGCCCGCTATCAGCCGCAGCCCCGTCTGCGAGAACTTGAAGAGCGCCGCGGCAACCGCCGCCCAGGCGACGAACTTCACCCCCGCACCGCCCTTCTCACCGGTCTCGAGCACCTCGGCGCACGCGATCCCCTCGGGAAACTGCAACGGCTGCTCGACGATGAGCGCACGCCGCAACGGCACGGTGAAGAGCACGCCCAGCACACCGCCAAAGCCCGCGATGAGAACGGTCTGCCAGTAGTCGAACTGCGCCCAGCGCCCGAGGAGCACGAGCGCCGGAAGAGTGAAGATCACCCCCGCCGCGAGACTCTCCCCTGCCGATGCGCAGGTCTGGACGATGTTGTTCTCGAGGATGTTCGAGCGGCGGAAGAGCTTGAGCACCCCCATCGAGATGACGGCGGCCGGGATCGACGCCGAGACCGTCATTCCCGCGAAGAGCCCGAGGTACGCGTTGGCACCCGCGAGAACCACGGCGAGGATCACGCCCAGCACAACCGCCTTGATGGTGATCTCTGGTAGACTCTGCGACGCGGGGATGAACGGTCCACGTGTCACGGGGGCGGGCGATGGTGCGATTGCCATGAAGAGTCCTCGGGAGAGATTGACGTCCGGCGGATCAGGCCCTGGCAAGAGCGGTGGAAGCCGCGCTCAGTATGCGCCACCGTCACGCCACTAGCAAGCAGGTATCGCGCTCGACCGCGCTTGTGGACGACCTGCGGTGCCGATAAGCTCCTGCCCACCATGCGAGGCGCACGACTGATCATCATTCTCGCGACCGCTGCCTGCTCGCGCGGGAGTGCGAGCGGCACTCTGGTGGACTACGCCACTGGCGAGCCGATCGCCGGCGCGAGCATCGCCGCGCACTCCCGCGGCTGGGGCGTGAGCGATGGCCAGCTCGTGTGGGACAAGAGCTACTCCGCTCGCACCAGTACCGGCGTCGATGGACGGTTCAGCGTGCCGCTCCCCGGACCGCGGCCGCTGATGCTCGGCGGAACTACACTCGCCGTGGAAGCAGAAGGCTACCAGCGGTTGTCGGGGATCTACGTCGCGGGTGGCGGACAGATTCTGCTGCAGGCGGTGAGATCGGTCCCGCGCGGGGAGCGCGTGCCGGGCGGCATGGCATACATCGGCATCACCGAGAGCGGTCGACCCTTCGGCTGGAGCTTCGCGAGAAACCGCCCGGTGCTCGACCCGCGCGACGCCGACATCTTCCCGGCGGATTCCGTTCGCGCCGACAGTCGCGCCTTCGAGTTGGCGAGCGCCCCACCGGGCGGGCTCCTCTTCCGCTCGCGCGAGGAACAGCGCCTGACAGCTACGTCATACGGAATGTTCCTCCGCTACGCGAGCGATGCGCCGCCAGACGGCTACGAGAGGAGCATCACCGTGGATCCGCGCGGCCCGGGTGGGACTCTGTTCGTACGGACTGCTCAGGGTCGCTTCGCGAAGCTGGCGTTCTCGACTCCGCTCTCCACCATGCGCGGGAGCATCCCGGTGAGCGGGATGCCCGAGCGCGCCGCCTGGGCACTTCCCCTTCCCTTCGCCTACAATCCCTTCCCGGGCCGCTCGCTCGCCTACGACCCCGACGAGCCATCGGGCGTGGTGGACCCCTCTGTGGCCGGCGCGGCCGCCGAGCTCCCGGAGATGGGCGATCAGGTGCGCGGGGCGCGAAGGTATCTCATCACGGTGGAGGATGATGCGGGTGCGCTGA
>DATCXR010000356.1:0-7431 GCA_036565685.1 Gemmatimonadaceae bacterium | reverse complement strand
CAAGCCGCTCGGGAGCGGGCTCCTCACCACCGCGGCGCGTAGCGGCGACCTGGATGCTGCCTCGCACCGTACGATGGTCGAGTGGATGGCGCGGCTCAACGATGTCGCGAGCCGCTCGGCGCTCGCCGTGGGGGCGCGCTGCGCGACCGACATCACGGGCTTCGGACTACTCGGCCACGCCTCGCACATCGCGCGTGGTAGCTCGGTCACGCTCACCATCGATTCGTCGAGGATCCCGCTCCTCCCCGGCGCGCGCGTGGCGGCGGAGCGCGGCGTGAGCACCGGCGGCGGCGGGCGCAACGCCGAGTACCTGGAGCCGCGAGTGGCGTGGGGTGACACCGATTCGACGATGCGCGCCATCCTGGTGGACCCGCAGACGTCCGGCGGCCTCCTCGTCGCGGTCCCCGAGCAGGCGCTGGACGATTACCTTTCGCGGGTTGCGGAGGCGGTCGAGATTGGTGCCGTCGTCGCGCGCGAGCAGGTGGACATCGTTCTTACATGATCTCTGGGGGCGGATGGGGCCTGGTGGCTTCCGCGGTCTTCAAAACCGTTGCGACCTGACCACGTCGGGTTGGGTGGGTTCGATTCCCACACGTTCCCGCCATCGTGCGAGGCGCGTGTGAGGCGACCCATTGACGCGGTCGTCGCGCTGCTCGCACTCGGGGCGGTGCTCATCGTCCTCGCGCCGCAGGCAGCGCGCGGCCAGATAGCCGACAGCGCGCGGGTGGGACCCACCGCGCGCACCGCGACCGACACCACGCAGCGCGCCAGTCTTACCGGTCCGCCGATCTCGCCCAGGCGCGCTCTGTTGCAGTCGCTGCTCATCCCCGGGTGGGGACAGGCGTCGCTCGATCGTAATACCGCGGGTGCGCTCTTCGTCGCGCTCGAAGTCACGTCCATCGCGATGCTGGTGCAGTCGAAGAAGCAGCTCTCCATAGCGCGCGAGGCGGCACGCGACAGCGTCCTCGATCCAGGTGGCACCGGTGCGTACGTCGCCAACCCGCTCGCCGCCCGCGTCCGGCCGCGCAAGCGCGCCGTCGAGGATTGGACCGCACTGCTCGTCTTCTCGCACCTCATCGCCGCTGCCGACGCATTCGTGGCCGCGCACCTCTGGGATGTCCCGATCCAGGTTCAGGGGCACGAGGGCACGCGCAGCGCCAGCATCTCCACCAGCATCCCCTTCTGAAGTATCGATGGCCGAGTCGCCCAAGTCGGGGCTTCCCGCCGCTGCCGCCGCGGTGCCGGAGCTCCCCGCCACGCCGCAGATTCCCGAGATAGCGCCGAAAACGCTGCCACTCTCCGTTCACGCGCCCGAAACCGCGCCGATCGGAATTTTCGATTCGGGCCTCGGCGGGCTCACCGTAGCGCGTGAGATAATGACCCGCCTCCCGGGCGAGAGCATCATCTACTTCGGCGATACGGCACGCGTCCCGTACGGCCCCAAGAGCCCCGACACCGTCGCGCGCTATGCCCGGGAGATCACGGCGTGGCTGATCGAGGAGGGCGTGAAAGTGGTGGTCGTCGCCTGCAACACGGCCACCGCGCACGCACTCGACGCTCTGCAGGCCGACTTCGCCATCCCCGTAATCGGCGTGGTGGAGCCCGGTGCGCGCGCCGCCGCGCGCGTCAGCGACTCGGGGCATATAGGTGTCATCGGAACAGCAGGGACCATTGCCTCCGGTGCCTACGAGCGCGCGATCCATGCGGTGCGCGAGGATGCGGCCATCATGGCCGCCTCATGCCCCCTCTTCGTGCCGCTGGTGGAAGAGGGGTGGCTCGACGACGACGCCACGCGTCTCGTCGCGCACCGCTACCTCGACCCGCTCCGCGCCGCGGCAGTGGACACGCTGGTCCTCGGCTGCACCCACTACCCGCTCCTCAAGCCGCTCATCTCGCGGACGATGGGGGAGCGCGTGCGGCTGATAGACAGCGCGGAGGAGACTGCGGCGGAGGCGTGCCGCGTGCTCGCCGAGATGGGGCTGGCCGCGGACCCGGCCGGCAAGCCGACGCACAGGTTCGTGGCGTCGGACGCTCCCGACCACTTCCTACGGCAGGGACAGCGTTTTCTCGGCGAGACGATCGAGCGAGTCGAGAAGCTCACCCTCGGTTGAAGCTTCGCCGGCGCCGGGTGCATGCCAGCGCCGGAGCTCGATCCGCGCGGGCGTGATCACGAGGTAGCATCGCGAGTCGAGCCACGCGCCGGGGTTGGCGTACACGCCTCCGCCGGGCGCGCGCTCGAGCGCGGAGACGTGAGAGTGGCCGAATACCACCAGCTCCAGCCGGGCATCACCGGTGAGGATTTCCTGTGCTATGGCGCGCAGGCCGGCGCCGCCATCGCGCGCCCGGTGCACGCGGCTCGCGTCCGAGCTCCCCGATGCGAGACGGCTCGCCCAGTCCGGGTGCAGCCAGCGGAAGGCACGTATGGCCAGCCGGTTTCGCAGCACCGTTCTGAGGCGGCGGTAGGCGCGGTCCTGCACGGGCCGGAGCCCGTCGCCGTGCTCCACATGCGCGCGCCAGCCGCCAAGCGATGTCTCGAGCGTCCCGAGCTGGTAGTCGATTCCCACATCGTCCGCGAGAATCTCTCCGCCCCAGCAGTCGTGGTTACCGCCGATCATGCGTACGGGGAGCCCCGCATCGCGCAGCTCGGCGAGCGCTCCGAGCACGCGCACGTGGCCCCGCGGCATCACGTGGCGCCACTCGAACCAGAAATCGAAGAGATCGCCGTTGATGAGGAGCGATCCCGCGCGGCCGCGCAGGTGATGAAGGAAGGAGGCGAGAGCGCGATCGTCGTCGGCGTCTCCCGCGCCGAGGTGCGCGTCGGAGAAGATGTAGCAGGGCGCTGCCAGCATGCGGGGATACTAGCGCGCGATGGGCTTCTTTACAAACCCGTGCCGTCCGGTCAACTTCGCAACTCATGCCACGAACGACATCGCTCGAGCTGCGCGTACGCTACGCCGAGACCGACAAGATGGGAGTGGTGTACCACTCTCACTATCTCATCTGGTGCGAGCTCGGTCGCACGGACCACATCCGCGAAGGGGGGATGAGCTATCGCGAGATGGAGGAGGCGGGGATCATGCTCGCCGTGGCAGAGGCGAACATCCGCTACAGGGCGCCGGCGCGCTACGATGATCTCGTTCGAGTCGAGACCACGCTAACCGACGTATCGTCGCGCGCCGTAACCTTCGACTACGTGATCTCGAACGCGGCGATGGGCGAGCGACTCGCCACCGCGCGCACGCTCCTCGTCGCGCTCGACTCCGCGCACCGCGTGGTGAAGCTCCCGAGCGAGATCCGCGCGAGACTCGAGGCGAGCGCTGGAGCTTCCGCCTGACTCGCCTGGCGCGCGTGCCGGTGGGGCCGTGCTCACGGCGCTCATCCGCCGTGCCGGGCGACGCTTCCTCGCGGCGATCCCGGGCCGTGATTGCGGGTAACATCCACCTGCAATGACTACTCTTCGATCCACCGCGGCGCTGCCGCTCATCGCGCTTCTCGTTGGCGCGGCGGCGTGCGCGCCAAAGGCGCCGCCGATGCTCGGCACCATCGCGCCGGCGAGCATCCCGGCCACCCGCCTTCCCCCGGTGCACCGGAAGATCGTCTTCCTCTGGAGCTACGCCGACCCGGACTTCCGCGCGAAGGGCGACGGCGCGGCGCGCGTGGCGCCCCCCGACAGCGTTCGCCTCGACCTCTTCGTGGGAGGCGGTTACGGGAGCGGAAGCGCGGTGCTGGTGGGCGATCGGCTCGTGGCCCGAGGAAATGACCGCATCCGCTCCTATCTCCCGCCCGTGCCATTCCTGTGGGCGGCGCTGGGGCGGCTGGCGGTCCCGCCCGCAAGCGATACCTCCGCGCGCGTTGACGGCGACACGCTCCGAGTGGAGATTGGAAGTGATCCAGCCTGGCGTGCCACTTTCGCCGCGGACGAGCTCCGCCGGATCGAGCTGATCGAAGGCGGCCGCATCCAGCAATGGGTAACGCGCGACTCCGCCGGGCACGTACACTACGAGCATGAACGCGCGCGCCGCACCCTCGATCTCACCGTGACGCGCGCGGATACCGTCTCAGCTTTCGATGCCGCGATCTGGCACTAGACTCCTCGCTCTCCTCTTTCCGGTCCTCCTCTCCACGGGCTGCATCTACGGCTTCGCCGGTGGCGGGCTACCGCCCAACATCCGGACCGTCGCCGTGCTCCCGTTCGAGAACCAGACCTCGCTCGCTCCGCTCCAGCACGACCTCTACGAGCAGATGCGCCGCGAGGTGGAAGGACGCCTCGGACTGCGCGAGGCATCGGAGAAGCGTGCCGACGCCGTGGTGCGCGGACGCATCGTGAGCTACGAACCGGACATTCCCGTCGCCTACAGCTCGGACCCCTCGCGCGCCAGCACCGCGCAGCGCAAGGTGCAGATAACGGTGGACGTCGAGATAGTCGAGCAGGCCACCGGGAAAATGCTCTGGTCGCAGAAGGGGCTGATGCGCGACGCCACCTATAACGAGGGCTCCGAGGAGGACGGTCGCGATGATGCGATCGAGAAGATCGTGAACGACGTGATAGCCGGAGCGCAGTCACAGTGGTGACCGCCCCGCGACGGGGAGCATCGACGCTCGGCTGTCTCTTCACGCTCCTGATCCTCGTCACGATCGGCTACTTCGGCGCGAACGTAGGCAAGGTTTACTACCGGCGCTACGCATTTCAGGATGCCATGAAGCAGGAGGCGCGCTTCGCATCGCACCGCACCGACGCGGAGATCACCTCGCACCTGAAGGCGCTCGCGGACTCGCTGGGTCTTCCACCCGGCGCGAAGCGCGTCCACATCCGCCGGGGAGAGCGGATGATCTTCATCTGGTCCGATTACTACGAGACGCTGGAGCTCCCCGGCATCGCGAAGGACGTTGAGCTCACGGCGCACGTGGAGCGCGCGTTCTGAGTCCGCGCTCGCCTTCGGCCAAGATCATGAAGCTCGCAGACGCCGTTCGCTGGCGCGAGGCGCGCACGGGCGACGTCGTCTTCACCAACGGCGTGTTCGATCTCATCCACCCGGGTCACGTGGATGTCCTCGGGGCCGCGCGGTCGCACGGCGATGCGCTCATCGTAGGGGTGAACAGCGATGCGTCCGTGCGGCGCCTCAAGGGCGAGAGCCGCCCGGTGAGGACGGAGACCGACCGCGCCTACGTGCTCGCCGCCATGGAAGTTGTCGATGCCGTGGTGATCTTCTATGAGGACACCCCGCTCGAGCTGATACGCGCGCTCCACCCGGACGTGCTGGTGAAGGGCGGCGACTACACGCCCGAAACCGTCGTCGGTAGAAGCGAAGTGGAGTCGCGCGGCGGGAGAGTCGTCATCGTCCCACTCACGGTGGGCCACTCCACCACTTCCATCATCGAGAGACTCCGTGCCCCACAGTGAAGTCGTATCGCGTATCGGTCGCGCCAACGATGCGCCCAGGCTGGTCACCCTCGAGCGCGGCGCGGCGCCCAACGCCGAAGGGTCCTGCCTCATCACCTGCGGTTCCACGCGCGTGCTCTGCACGGCTTCCGCGGAGGCGGGCGTCCCTTCGTGGCGCAAGGGGCGTGGCGAGGGATGGCTTACCGCCGAATACGCGATGCTGCCGCGAGCGACAACCACTCGCACGCCACGCGAGCGCGGCCAGGTGGGCGGCCGCACCCAGGAGATCCAGCGCCTCATCGGGCGCAGCCTGCGCGCCATGCTCGACGACTTCGCCTTCGGCGAGTACACCGTGCGCGTGGACTGCGACGTGCTCCAGGCGGATGGCGGGACGCGCACGGCCGCCATCACCGGTGCGTGCGTATCCGTGATCGATGCCTTCGACTGGCTCGTGGCCAGAGGAGCGATGGAATCGACGCCGGTACGGCGCCGTGTCGCCGCGATCAGCGTGGGAATAGTGGATGGCGAGCCGCGTCTCGACCTCGACTATCCCGAGGATGTCCGCGCCGGAGTGGACATGAACGTGGTGATGACCAGCGACGGCCGCTTCGTGGAAGTGCAGGGGACTGGTGAGCACACGACCTTCGATCGCGGCACTCTCGACAGTCTCCTCGATCTGGCCGCAGGAGGTATAGAACAGCTGCTCGCGAAGCAGGCCGAGGTGCTGGGGCGATGAGCCGCGACGCCGGCACACGCGCGATAGTGCTCGCGACTAGGAGCAGCGGCAAACTGCGCGAGCTGCGTCCGATCTTCGCTGCGGCCGGAATCGAGGTACTGGATCTCGACGCGGCGGGAATGCCGGAAGAGCAGGACGTGGAGAACACGCTCGAGTGCTACGGCACCTTCGAGGAGAACGCGGTCGCCAAGGCGCGTCACTTCTTCGAGCGATCGGGCCGGGCGCGGCCCGTGGTGGCCGATGACTCGGGGCTCGAGGTGTTCGCGCTTGGCGGCCAGCCCGGCGTGCACAGCAAGCGCTGGAGCGCGCGCCCCGGACTCTCGGGCGTCGCACTCGATGCGGCCAATAACGAAAAGCTCCTCGCCGAGCTGGCGAAGGTGGAGCGCGAGCGGAGCGGCGAAGCGAGCGTAGACGGCCGACGGGGTCGCTACGTATGCGTGGCCGCGTACGTGGATGGTGAGCAGGAGCGACTCTTTCGCGGCGAATGCGAGGGTCACATCCTGCGTGCGCCGCGCGGTTCGGGGGGCTTCGGCTACGATCCGCTCTTCGAGTTGAAGGGGACCGACCACACTTTCGCCGAGATCGATCGAGTCGCGAAGGAGCGTGTGAGCCATCGCGGAAAGGCGTTCGCGCAGCTCGTAACCGCGTTGCGGGAGTGGAGTTGACCTCGTGCCCGGCTCCAAGTATGTTCGTAGACTGTGCGGGGCGTAGCGTAGCCTGGTATCGCGCCTGCTTTGGGAGCAGGAGGTCACCGGTTCAAATCCGGTCGCCCCGACCTGGCAGGTCGAATCCCGCGGCAGGATCGTGTGGAGGAGGGAACGTCGTGCTTCCGGTACGGGCTCGCGACTGAAGAAGCGCCAGTAGCTCAGTTGGATAGAGCAACAGCCTTCTAAGCTGTGGGTCGGAGGTTCGAGTCCTCCCTGGCGCGTGGGCAATTGAAAGGGAATGCGCCCTTAGCTCAACTGGCAGAGCAAATGACTCTTAATCATTAGGTTGTAGGTTCGATTCCTACAGGGCGCACTGAGGGGCGTGATGGTGTAAACCATCACGCCCCTCTTCTCATCCGATACTCGGCTAGCGAGCTTCCGCGAAGCTGCTCGAGTGACGTCAAACCAGGCCGAGGGCCCCGACCATGAGCTTCACAGAGTCCAGTTCAGAAACGAGTTGTGGAGCGCCGCGCAGTGCGGCGCGCAGCACGCCGGCCATCGTGTCGCGCGGTGCGATCTGCGGCAAGGTGCACGGCGCGAGAGCGGCGTCCGCGAGCGCGTTCGGACGCGCGCTGGCGACTGTCGTTCTCGCGGCAGCAGCCGCCGCC
>DATCXR010000352.1:0-31660 GCA_036565685.1 Gemmatimonadaceae bacterium | reverse complement strand
CGGCGGGGCCAACGATTCGAGCCGCAGCGCATGTACTCCACCTGCCTCTTCTGTAACGTTTCACTCGGCGCGAACGAGATCGTCGAGCACTTTCCGGTCGGCCGGCGGCTGGCCTTCGATTCGACGAAGGGGCGATTGTGGGCGGTGTGCACCCACTGTCGCAACTGGAACCTCGCACCAATCGATGAACGGTGGGAGGCGATCGAGGAGTGTGAGCGGGCGTTCAGGGGAACGCCGCTACGGGTTTCCACCGACAACATAGGCCTCGCCACACTGCGAGAAGGGCTCGACCTCGTCCGTGTAGGGAAGCCGCTGCGCCCCGAGTTCGCTGCGTGGCGCTACGGCGAGCGACTTCGCGCTCGGCGGCTCAAGGCGACCGGAAAGACGGCACTCGCCGCCGCGGCTGGTAGCCTCACGCTCGCCGCGGGCGGCCTAGCGGTGGTAGGCGTCGCCGCGGTAACGGAGGGACTTTACGGCCCACCCCTCTACTCGCACCTCTCGAACGTCCTCGAGCGCTACGAGTACGAGCGGATCGTGGCCCGCGTCCGCGATGGCAGTGGGAATCTGGAGCTGGTGCGTGCCAAGCACCTGTCGCGTATCGAGTTCATCGAAAGGTCCGAAGAAAGCGGGTGGGTCGTGCGCGTAGTCCACGACCACGGCATAGCGGACCTGAAAGGCCAGCAGGCGATGCAGACGGCCGGGCAGCTGCTCTCACACATGAACTCGCACGGTGGCTCGGCTACGGATGTGAGCGACGCCGCAGACATGATCACCGCGGCCGGCGACGCGGCGGCGTTCATGCGGAAGACGATCCAGCTGCGCGAGGAGCGCTGGCGCACCGGAAACGCGTTCCTCAACAGCGCGTACGGTGCGCTGAGCCTCGCCGCTCTCGAGCGGCTGGCGCTGGAGATGGCGGTGCACGAGGACGCCGAGCGTGTCGCCTTGCAGGGAGAGCTCGAAGCGCTCGAAGCGGCGTGGAAGGATGCCGAAGAGATTGCGGCTATTTCTGACAGTCTGCTCGTGCCCGAGGCAATCCTCCACGCCATCGCGCGCTTCCGTACGCGGCTCACGGGCGGGGGGTGAAGGCAGCCAGTTCTGGCGGGCCCACTTCCCATTCGCCATCGTTGCGCCGTCGAGCCGGCTCTCCGCCGGTCAACTCCGTTTCAGATGACGACGGCCACGAGAGCTATGATACCGGACCTGCTGCGCTTCGCGAGCGTGATGCTGACGGCCATCGCAATGGCGGGCGGCTTCGCTCATCTGTTGGAGCTGCCAAGGAAGATCGAGATGTCGCACGAGGAGTATCTCATCGTCCAGCGGATCTACCGCGGCTGGGCGCTGCTCGGCGTCGCCGTGGTGGGGGCGCTGCTCTCCAGCGTTCTGCTGGCCCTTACGGTGCACGACAGACCGGCCGAAGTCTACCTCACCGTAGCGGCCGCGGTGTGCATCCTCATCAGCCTGATCGTGTTCTTCGCGTTCACGTTTCCGGCGAATCGGGAAACGGCCAACTGGACCACCTTGCCGGAGAACTGGCAGAAGCTCCGGCGGCACTGGGAGTACTCCCATGCGGTGGGCGCGGCGCTCTACTTCCTGGCGCTCAGCCTTCTCACCCTCTCACTGCTCGTTGGCCAGTAGAAGCATGGAGATTCGATGGCTCGTGGCGATGCTGACGCTCTTTCCTCCCCTCCTGATTCGGCGCCAGGCGGAGCCGACAAGGTGAGATCGAGGGGAATGACGTTTCGAGACGGTCGAGTCCCCAGGTGCCCCGTGGCGCCGATCGATACACGCGCCGATTAGAATCCGCACGGGGGTGCGACCAGCCGCTCGCCGCCGCGTCAAATTCACATAGCCAGCGAAATGCCCAACCACCCGACCAAGCCAGGCGGCGTGCACTGCCGCGCCCTGATCATCATCGCCCTCCTGCTGCCCACGGCGCTCGCGGGGCAGTCGTCCGCCAAGCACGGGCCGCCCGACGGCGTGATACTCGAATTCCAGCGATTCGCCGATCTTTTCGGCGGCCGGCTAGTGGCGGCATTCGACTCCATCCCTGAAGCTCGATACGATTACCGCCCAACACCGGCACAGCAGACGATCGGCTTCATCGCCCAGCATCTCGAAGATGCGAACTACGCTCTGTGCGGGCGCATGGGAACGCTGAAGCATCCGAGGACTGCCAAGGACTCTCTGGCAGACACCATCAAGGCGCGCTGGCCCAAGGACACACTCGTAGCACGCCTCGAAGCTTCGCTCCGCTTCTGCGACACGGCCATGGAGCAGGTGACCCAGCTCCAGTCGGCAGCGCACACGAGTACCCTGCTCGCGTTCGAGACGGATCTGGCGGAACACTACAGCCAGCTCGCGGTCTACATGCGACTGCTCGGCATGCTGCCCCCTTCGGCGCTACCGCCCAAACGGCGGATCGCCATAAATCTGCCGGTTTCCGCGCTGTCGCCCTACGCCGGCGTCTATCAGTTCACCAGAGGAGTCGAGCTGGAAGTCACATTGCGCGACGGGGCGCTCTTCGCGAGATCGAGTACGGGTGGTGGCGCGTTGCACCTGTGGCCGGAGAGCAGGAAGGCCTTCTTCGTGAAGGAGGTGGACGCGCAGGTCACGTTTTCGCGCGACGGGAACGGTAATGTGACAGGTCTCGTTCTCCATCAGTACGGTCGTGACAGGCCCGCGACCAGAGTTCGTTAAACGTGCCGCGTTACAGCGACAATTAAGCAACTTCAAAACATGCTTCGAATTCGACAGGAAGAATTGCCACTCCGGGGTAGCTCGTACAATTTCGTCGGCGCCGATCAGGGCGATGTCGGCGTCTCGGTATTCCTGTTCAATGGCAAGCCCGGGAGCGGACCGGGGCCACACAGGCACCCGTACGACGAAGTCCAGTTCGTCCAGTCGGGTCGCGGACTCTGGACGGTGAACGGAGAAGAGTTCGAGGCCGGTGCTGGTGACATTCTCGTGATCAAGGCGGGCGAGGTCCACAGCTTCAGATGCATCGGTGACGCTCCGCTGGTTCAGCTCGATGTGCACCTGAGCGCCAGGTTCATCCAGGAGAACCTGGGCGATGCTCGCGTGTCTGTGGGAAGAGCGGAGACGCGGAAGGCGGACGAGAGCTGAATCCTACCGTTGCGTCCGCCAACGTAGAGCTCAGCGATCGCTGGCGAGCTTCGCTCCCCGCGTATTATCATGAGCCCGATGACTCACCCGTAATCGGAGGTTCTATCATGCGCTGTATTCACGTCTCCGCTGCCGTGCTCGCCGCTCTCGCGTTGACCGCGAGCTCGAGCGTTGCGAACGCCCAGGAAACCGAACGCAGCGTGGCGGACGGTGGGATCTCGGTTCCCGGTTGGAAGGGCGAGGTTGATGCCAGGGCGGCTTCGCGCGGGCAGTCGGTGAACGACGCGAAGCTCACCAAGGAGGGCGAGGATCTGCACGTGACGACCGGTCCGGCAGTCACTTACTGGAATCCCTCCAACACCGCCAGCGGCGACTACACCGTGAAGGCGACTTTCACGGAACCGAAGTACATGAACCTGAACGATCATCCGCACCCGTACGGCGTATTCATCGCGGGCGAAAAGATGGGAACCGACAAGCAGAGCTATCTCTACTGCGCCGCGTACGGGAACGGCTCCTTCATAGTCCGCGGCTTCGGTCCCGAGCCCTTCCAGATGAACGGGCGCCGTGGCGAGCAGAGCGCGGCGGTGCACAAGGCAGCGGGGAAGGGCGAGCCGGTGACCCAGGAGGTCGCGCTCTCGGTGAAGGGCGACACGGTTAGCTGTGCGATCAACGGCACGGTCGTGGCGAGCTACGACAAGTCGGAGGTCGTGGGCGATGGCAAGCTCGCCTCGACGGACGGGATCTACGGGATCCGCTTCGCTCACAACACGGAAGGCACGGTGAGCGGATTGACGGTGACGAAGCAGTAGGGCGGATGCTGCAGTCGCATCGCTCGATCGGCCATCGCCCCGCTGCGCCAGCAGGCAGGACGTGATGTTTCTCGATTCGATAAGAAGGTTATTCGGCTCCGGGACCGAGGCGGACGACGCAAGGGACGGCGCCGCATCGGATGTGGACCCGGTTCACCTGGCCGCGTGCGCTCTTCTCCTGCAGGTGGCGCACGCGGACGGGGAGTTCTCTGCCGAGGAGAAGAAGCATCTCGAGGGCGCACTGGAACGCCATTTCGATCTTCCTCCCGAGGGCGGGCGACGGCTACTCGAGCTCGCGGAGGCGGAGCGACTGGAGGCGATCGACCAGTACAGGTTCACCTCGGTCGTGAAGAAGAACTACGATCTGGGTCAGAAGATGACGCTCGCGGAAGTGATGTGGGGGCTCGTGCTGGCCGACGGCACGATCTCCGAGCACGAGCAGTACCTCACGCGAAAGATCGCGAATCTTCTGGACCTCAAGCCCGGCTACCTCTCTACCGCGAAGGCCGCCGCCGCGAGCGCCGCGGCGGAGCGCGGAGAAGGGAGCGAAGGCGGGGCGTAAGAGGACGACGGTGTGGTCATCGCGCTTCGAGCTCGTGGAGGCCGTGCGCAGCGTGCGCCCGCCCGACCCGTCTATCGCCGCGCGCTCGAGCGATCGCGAATGGAACTGACAGCCGTAGTCGCGGACATCACCACACTCGACACCGACGCGATCGTGAACGCGGCGAACGAGTCGCTCGCGCCGGGTGGCGGGGTGTGTGGTGCCATCCACCGTGCTGCGGGACCGGAGCTGGCGCGTGCATGTGCGGCGATCGGGCACTGTCCCACGGGGGAGGCGCGGATCACGCCGGGCTTCCGACTCCCCGCGGGGTTCGTCATCCATGCCGTTGGCCCCGTGTGGCACGGCGGACACGAAGGCGAGGCTGACCTGCTCGCCTCGGCGTATCGCTCGGCGATGCAACTCGCGGCGGAGAACGGCGTCAGGAGCATCGCCTTCCCGGCGATCAGCACCGGGATATACGGCTATCCGCTCGAGCGAGCGACGCCGATCGCGGTGAGCACGGTGCGCGAGACCGCCGCGACGCACGGTGTGGAGCGAGTCGTGTTCGCGTGCTTCTCGCCGGATGTCGAGCAGCTTTACCGAAATGTATTGAAGTGACCAGTGCAGCTCTCGGAGCACGATTGGCATGATCACCTGCGGCGCCTACCTCTCATCCCTTCGCGCAACAGCGCGCCCGTATCTCGATGAGGTCAGCCAACTGGTCGAGGGGCTCGACGAGGAACGACTCGCCTGGACCTCGGAACCCGGCAGGTGGAGCATGGCGCAGTGCTTCGAGCACCTGGTCGTCACTGCCGATTCCTATCATCCGCGGATCGCCGCGGCCATCGATCGCCACCCATCGTCGAGCGCCAGCACCTCGGCATTTCGCCCGACGTGGATCGGCCGGAAGTTCGTGGACATGATGCGTGACACTACGGGCGAGCGGCGGCTCAAGGCACCGCGCCCGTTTCGACCTTCCGCCCAGCCTGCACCTGGCTCCACGGAGCGCTTGAGGGCATCGATTCAGGAGCTCGACGCTCTTCTCGCGCGTGCATCCGGCGCGGACATCGTGCGGGCGAGAGTGCCCTCACCCGCCATGCCGTTGCTCAAGCTCAATCTGGGCGAGGCGCTCGAGCTCCAGGTGGTGCACATCGCTCGGCATCTCGCGCAGGCACGCCGCGTTCGCGAGCACGCAGCTTTCCCAGGGAACCGTACCGTCGCGACGAAGCGTTCCATCACGTGATACGCCCTCGACCGCGAAACGAGCATCGGGCGGCGCGGCTTCATCGGTACGAACCACTGAACCACTATTCGACGACCATTCCATGACGAGTGACCTCGCGGCACGCCGCGCTGCATTCCGACAGCTGCACGAGAGCGGCTGCTTCATCCTCCCCAATCCGTGGAACGTCGGCAGCGCGAAGCGATTGGAAAAGCTCGGCTTCAGGGCGATCGCCTCGACCAGCTCGGGGGCGGCGATGGCGCTGGGTCGCGAGGATGGCGAGATGTCGCTCGACGAAGTGCTGGCGCACCTGAAGATGCTCTGCGAGGCTACCGATCTTCCGGTGAACGCCGACTTCGAGGCCGGCTTCGCTGACGAGCCGGATGGTGTGGCTGCCAACGTGCTTCGCGCCATCGAAACGGGCATCGCGGGCGTGTCGATCGAGGACCGTACGGGAAGCGATCTCTACGAGATGGAGCTTGCAGTGGATCGTATGCGCGCCGCGCGCGAGGCGGTGGACCGCTCGGGTCAGAACGTGGTACTGGTGGGGCGCACGGAGGGATTCCTCACCGGGAGGACCGAGCTCGATCCCACCATCGAGCGGCTGCGCGCGTACTCCGAAGCTGGCGCCGACTGCCTCTACGCGCCGGGGATTCGCGATCGCGCGACGATCGCCGAAGTCGTAGCGGCGGTAGCGCCGAAGCCGGTGAATGTCCTTCTCTCCACCACAGAGCTGAGCGTGCCGGAGCTCGCCGCACTCGGCGTTCGTCGCGTAAGTGTGGGTGGCGCGCTGGCGAAGGCGGTGTGGCACCGCTTCGACGATGTAGCGAGCTCACTGCTCGAGAAGGGAAGGCTGTAGTCGCATCCGCCGGTGTGTTTGCAGGCGAGGGCGCGGGGTCACCTCTCGTCCTCCGTAACTGCTCGAGTGGAACGGCGCAGCCGATCGCGGGGTGCTTCTACTCCCCGCCGGGCGGCGCGCGCCGCTCACCTCGGCGCCCCTGACCAGGACCACCTCTCGGATTCTTCACGGCGTCGGGTACCTTCTCCCACTGCTCCGCGCTGAGAACTTCCTTCGCCTCGCCGAGCGCCGCGCTGTTGTTGGCGCGGATCTCGTTCAGCTTCGGCGACATCTGCGTGAAGAGCTCGCGCGGGTTCGCGCCGTTGCCCGCCTTCTCGACAATCGCGCGTACCGAATCGGAAAGCACGGCGTTCTTCGCATCGAGCGAGTCGGAAAGCGATTGCAGCCTGGCGACCTGATCGCCGGAGAGTACCAGCGTGTCGCGTAGCGCCAGGATCGCCTTGACCGGGCTGGGCATCAGCCGGTCGATCCGCGAGAAGAAATCGCTCGCCCCACCACGTCCACCGCGCCCGAAGGCGGCCTGCAGGCGACTGCGCGCCGCATCGGGCCCGATGGCGAAGCGCGCCTGGATGGCCAGCTGGAACGGAGCGCGGAAGGCGTTGGCGGAGCCGCGCGTGTTGCCGAAGCGGTCGTTGATGCGATAGAGAAAGCGGTTCTCGGAGTCGTCGAAGCCCACGACCGACATCAGCGTGGGGTCGGGGCGGAGGGTCTGCCCCCAGCCGTGCAGCTCGTCGGCGCCGTGGAAGAGCTGATCGAGCCCGCCGAGCATGTTGACCGTGGACAGCGAAAGCGTGAGCCGGCGGTCGAGGTGGAGGAAGGAGGGACGCACGTTGACCTGCATGTCGAGCGTCTCCTGCCAGGGGCCGGTGCAGCTGTTCCGCGACGCGATGGCCCCCAGCTGGCGACTCAGGCACTCTCGCGCTCCGGCCGGCGCGGCGGCGAGCACGCGGCTCATCCCATTCGCGATCGCGGTGTCCGGAGCCGTAGCCGGGTCGTACACGAAGGCGCGATCGTTTCGCGAGCCATCGCCGTTGAGGTCACCGCCCACCGTGGGCGTGTACGGCGCGCCGCTCATGACGCGGCCGATCAGCGTGAGCTCGAGCGATGGGAAGAGCGGATAGGAGACGGTCGCTACGAGCGAATGCTTCCGCTGCAGGTCGCTCGGCCCCCACGTAGGAACGTTGGGATTTCCGGCGGTCTCCTCGAACGATGCCTGGTCGCGCGAATGCGAGAGCGTGTACGAGGCGCGGAAGATGAGCCCGCGGGTGGTGAAGCCGTTCACGCTCAGCGAGAGCTGCTCCGTCTCCGATTGCAGCCGTGAGTCCATGCGCATCACCTGGCCATAGCCGGGGTGCAGGCGCGATCCGACTATCGAGATCGCGCCCGTGGAAGGGATTATCGCGGATGGCTGCACGAACACGGGGCGATTCCCCTCGTCGGCGAGTATGAATCCAGGTGAGCTGTCGAGGTTGAGATCGGTGCGCCCGGTCTGGTTCACCCCGCGCGCGTAGGTACCGTCGATGCTCACGGTGTAGCGGCCGAAGAGACGCCGCTGGTAGCCGAGCGAAGCACGTCGCGTACGAGGCGCGCCGAAGTCGTGATCGAAGACGGTAACGTTGGCGAGCGGCGTGAACGATGGCGGGATCGGTCCGCTGGCCGGGACGCACTCGGTGGGGATGTTGTCCGCGCTCTCCTCGTACGAGAGGAAATCGGGGACGGGCACCGCATCGCCCACGCAGTCGAGGCGCGCCTGGGTATCGGCGAGCCCCGTCGCGCCCTGCGCAGTGGAGTACAAACCCGTGGGTGTGTTGCCACGGAAGTCGCCCAGGCCGCCGCGAATGACGTTCGCACCGCCCTGGCCGAAGCCTCCGAAGCGCCCGAACCCTGGGCCACCGCGGCCGCCTCCGCCCGCGGGCGTCGGTGCGCCCTGGAGCTGGTCGCTCGCTCCTATGGTCCACGTGAAGCCGATGCGCGGGCTCAGGTGAATCTCGGATGGGAAGCGATCGGTTCGATAACCGAAGATCGAGTCCACGGCGGGGTTGTATGCCGGTGCACCGCCGAAGCGCGAGCCCTCCAGGCGCAGGCCGTAAGTGAGCTGCAGCGCCGCCGAGCGCCGCCATGTATCGCCCAGGTAGATGGCGCCGTTGCGCGACGTGCCGGAGCGCAGGCGGGGCGCGAGCGTTCGCGTGAAGGAGGCGGGCCTCAGCGAGTCGAGGTCCGCGAGCGAGTTGAAGTAGAAGGTGCCGTAGCGGTTGGAGGTCTGGTCCTGCTCCAGGCGGCTGCTGTTGTACAACCCTCCCAACCGGAAGCGGTGACCGTCACCCGCGAGCCAGGAGAGCTCGTCGGTGATCTCGAGGCCATGATCGCCGCTCGACTGCGGCATGCCGGAGTTGCCGCCGAAGGAGAGCGTTGCCGTCCCCATTGTTCCATCTGCCAGCTCCGACGCAGTGAGCACGCGTCCTTGCGGAAGCGTGAGGAAGGGCGATGAGCTGCGATCGCTACGCGAGAGATACGTGCGCAGCTCGTTGACCAGACCGCTCTCGAAGTGCGAAGTGAGCGTCGCCATGATCCCGCCGCTCCAGCTCTTCGTGTTTCCTCCTGTCTGTGCGAGCGAGAAGGTGCCCACGCGACTCGGGTCCTGACCCTGCCAGCGATAGTCGCCGCGAATGGTCAGCGTCTGCATGTCGGTGAGGAGGTAGTCCAGCCGCACGAGCGCGCTGAGATTATCGCCGGTACGGTCGGGGTCGACTGCCGGAGAGCTGGCCGAGAGACCGTACGCATCGAGGGCACCGAGAAATCGCGCAACGGAGTCGGGCGACACACCTAGCTGGCTCTGGGTGCTTCCTCCGGCGGCCGTGAGCGAGCGGAGCTGGTCCACGCGCCGCCGGAGCTGCAAGCTGCCGAAGGCGAAGAGTCTGTTCCTGATGATCGGTCCGCCGAGCCCGCCGCTGAGCTGGTTCTGGAGGTAGCCACCGCTGAAGCCGTTCTCGTCGGGGTTCGTCACCTCGAGCGCCGGGTTGCGCAACGAGTAGTTGAAGGACCCCTGGACGAAGTTGGTGCCGCCCCGCGTGGTCGACGCCACCTGGCCGCCGCTGAACTGCCCGCGGCTCACGTCGTAGCTGTTGGTGATCACGCGGACGGCGCGCACCGCTTCCTGCGGAACGCTTCCCGATCCGAAAGTGAGGCCGTCGAGCGTTATGGAGTTCTGGTCCAACCCCTGGCCGAGAACGGAGAATGCGCTCGCGGTGGAATCCGTGGCGTCGAAGCCGATCACGCCCGGTGCGAGCGTGGCGAGCGTGGCGAGGTCGCTCGCGTCGATCGGCATGCGCGAGAGCTGGTCGGGGTTGAGCATGGTCTCCGTGGAACCGGCCTCCCGGCCGCGGCGTGGATCGCCGCGACTGTTCGCGCGTACCACCACCTCCTGCAGCCGGGCCGCTGTAGGACTGAGCTCCACGTTCGCCACGAGCCGGTCTTCATCCCCCTGCCGGCTCATGGTGATGGTGATCGGTGCCATCCCGAGTCGCTTGATCGTGACGCGATAGCTCCCGCCGCCATCGGGGAAAACGATTGTCCAGCGTCCTTTCTCGTTGGTGGTGTGGCTCCGGGAGATGCCCGTCTCCACGGAGACGGCTTCGACGCTGACATCGGGGAGTGGCTGGCTGTCGGGCCCCACTACGAGCCCGGTGAGGATGTCGGTGGTCGAGCCGACCTGCGCGCGCGCGGCCACCGGGGCGAGCGCGAGGAAGAGCAGCAGGAGTACGCCGAGCGGCTTCATGGAGGGGTGAGGAGAATGGTCGGGCGGGCGGATATCGGCCGTGACGAGATGTCGACAGCCGGCGGCAGTGGGTCACCGCAGCCGACAGCCGAACGGCGGCGGCAGTCTCGCATCGGGCGTTCTGCCGTCGCCGTGTAGTTACACGTCGTCGTTGCTGTAGTGGGGGTAGGGCTTAGCTGCCGGACCGATCGCGCCGCCGGCTGCGCATCTCCTCGACGTTCTTGTCGAACACCTTCTGCTGGTCGGGTGTGAGAACGTTCCGAAGATCGGCAGTCTCCTTCTGCATGGTCTCACGCCGTGCCGCGCGCGCCGAAGGATCTGGCGCCTGGCCGGGTGTCATGGCGGGCATCTTCGCCCGGTACGCCGCCTGGATCGAATCGACCTGCGCCTTCTCCACATCGGTGAGATCGATGCCCTTGAAGAGCATCTCCATCATCCGGGCGCCTCCGCGCCCGCCGCCACCCGTCCCTCCCCCAGTCTGTGCGTTCGCCATCGGTGCGACTGCGAGGACCAGCGCGGCGCCGAGCGCGGAAATGCGGAGCATCTTCATACGTGGTACCCTCCCGGAAGTGGACGCCTGGCGCACGGTGCGCCAGAGGCGTTGCAACCGTACGCGCGCCTTGCCGGCCGCGTTGCGGTGGACTCGTGCCGGGCCCGCTGCGCGAGCCAGTGGCACGGGAGGGGAGACGGAGAAGCGCAGGGTGCGTTAAGAGAGGCGGGGATCAGGTCAATGGCTGTGCTCGCTCCACGCGTTGCTCGCAAAGGCGTTCACGTGCACCATCCAGTTGAAGACCCGCTCCCGGAACCTCCCGCCCACGGCCTGGCATTCCGCCTCGGTTGCGATGGGGCTCGCGGGGCCGAAGACCGGAAGCCCGTTCCGGGTGCGCGCCCACTCGGCGTGGTCGCGCAGCCGGCGCGGCACGCAGATGTCGGTGTGCATGTGCCAGCGCGCGACGCCGAGTGGGATGCGCGCGTTCAGGTCATCGTCGGAAGACCGCGCGGGGGCGGTGTACATCGCGCCGATCAGCTGGAACCGGCCGGCGGAGTCCCTCGTGTACAGGAGCGATGTGGGGCGTGTGGCGTCGAAGGTCAGTTCCGCGCGGACGGCGTTCTCCCAGCTGGTGAAGTGGTAGACACGCTGCGGAACGCCGGGCGCGAAGATGCGGAAGCCTCGAGCTTCGGCAACCCGCACATCGCGGTACTTCGCGATGGCATCGCGCAGCACGAACACGATGCTGTCGGCTCGCAGCGAATCCTCGGCGGTGGCGACGCGCGTGGGAGTGAGGCGCATGTGCGCTCCGTCTCGCAGCACGTCCGCCATCGCCACGTCGGTCGCGGCGTGTGTCGCGGCATCGGCGGGCACGTCGCGGCGCACCGTGTGCGCGGCAGGGGCGCTCATGGACTGCGCGGTCGCGATTCCGGCCCAGAGAAGGAAACCGGTCAGCGACACCGAACGAAGAGCGAGTGTGATCATCGACCCTCCCTATGTGATATCGACGGTCATGCGCCCTCCACGGTTTCAGCAGCGCGTGCAAGGATCGCTCCGGCCGTGCGCGCATGACATTGCCGGCCGGGGACGACGCGGCTCCGCCCGGGCGTGGCATGGCGCCTGCCACGGGGCCATAATTCTCTCATGTCGAAGTCGCGCATCTTCTGGCCGCTCGCCGCTCTCCTGGTTCTCGCCGACTGTACGACGAAGGAGATCGCGGTAGACAGGCTGAGCCCGTCGTACACGTCGCACGAGGTGCTGGGCTCGCTCCTGCAGTTCACGCTCGTCTACAACCCGGGGACGGCATTCGGGTTCGACCTGCAGCCCTACCTCGGCGTGTGGACGCGCCCGGTGCTGATCGCGGCGATGACCGCGATCCTCGTCTTCCTCGCGCTACTCTACCGGCGCGCGGGACGCTCGGAGGTGGTAACGGCCATGGCGCTCGCTCTCGTTTGCGGCGGTGCGGTTGGCAATCTCCTCGACCGGCTCCGCTTCGCGCGCGGCGTCGTCGATTTCATCGATGTCGGTGTCGGGCCGCACCGCTTCTGGGTGTTCAACATCGCCGATGCCGGGATCACCGTGGGAGCGCTGCTCCTGGCGTTGATCCTCGCGCGCGACGAGCGCACGAATCTCTTCCGCGGCTGATCCGCTCTGCCACGGCGCACGCGCGTGGTACTCCGAAGCGGCGGCGCCAGTGGGGCATCGCCTGAGACAATGAGCGCCCGCCTCGAGCCGCCTCGGCCCTTGTGCGCTCCCGCGCCGCGCGGGATAATGTTGCCGACACCTTCGATGAGCACACGAATGACCCGTCCATTCGCGCCGCGCACCATGCGCTCGGCGCTCGCGATTGCCACAATGTCGTTTCTCATCCCGGCGTGTACGCCGAGTAGCAGCGCCGCGGCCTCCGACAAAATGACTACAGATACGTCCAGCTGGCGCTCGCTCGCGGGTCCCGATCTGGCGCAGCTCTGGCGCGGCTATCGCGCCGACAGCATCCCGAGCGCATGGCACATGGTGGGCGACACGCTTACCAAGTCCGAGAGCACCGACGACATCATCACGCGCGAGCCGTACGCGAACTTCGAGCTGGAGCTCGACTGGAAGCTCTCCAAGGGCGGCAATGCCGGGATCTTCTATCGGGCAACGGAGGAGTACGATCACATCTACTGGAGCGGGCCCGAGTATCAGCTCCTCGACGATGCCGGTCATCCCGATGGTCGGAATCGCCTCACCGCCGCCGGGTCATCGTACGCCCTGTATCCTTCGGAAGCGGGCGTAGTGAAGCCGGCGGGCGAGTGGAACTCCACTCGGATAGTCGTTCGCGGCGCGCACGTGGAGCACTGGCTCAATGGGAAGAAGCTGGTGGACTTCGAGCTCTGGAGCCCCGACTGGGAGGCGCGGGTGGCGAAGAGCAAGTTCTCCGAGTGGAAGGATTACGGCCGCGCTCACACTGGTTACATCGGCATCCAGGGCGACCACGACGGCACGCTCTCGCTTCGCAACATTCGCATTCGATCGCTCGACTGACGGCGCGCCAGGAATCGCGCTCAACACCAAGCCCCGACCTCGATGGCGCCCTCCGAATCGAAGCAGATCACCCGGCGCGAGTTCGTGGCGGATGCCGCCAAGGCGGCCGCCGCGATCGCGGTAGCACCCACCATTGTCCCGCGCCACGTGCTTGGCCGCGGATTCATCGCACCAAGCGACACGCTCGCGATAGGGTGCGTGGGAATCGGTGGAATGGGACTGAACAACATGAACGAGCTCGCCAAGGGCGGCGAGCGCATCGTCGCCATCTGCGATGTGGACTTCCCGTACGTGGAGCGCTCGATCGCGGGGCGCTTCGAGAAGTGGGAAGGAAAGAGCGCCGAGGATGAGGCGGATGCGACGCGCATCCGTGAGACGTACACAAAGGCGGCGAAGTTCGCGGACTTCCGCGAGATGCTCGCGAAGCAGAAGGATCTCGACGCCGTGGTGGTGGCGACGCCCGACCACATGCACGCGACCATCGCGCACGCCGCGATGAAAGCGGGGAAGCACGTTTACGTGCAGAAGCCGCTCACGGCCACGGTGTACGAGTCGCGACTCCTCGCGCGCACGGCGAAGGAGACCGGCGTCGTCACGCAGATGGGCAATCAGGGACACTCGCACGAGGGGACGCGCCGCATCGTGGAACTGATCGGCGCAGGGGTGATCGGGCCTGTGCGAGAGGTTCATGTGTGGACCGACCGGCCGCAGCGCTACTGGGCACAGGGGATTCCACGCCCCGGCTCAGGGAAGCCTCGGGCGCAGGCCACGCAATCCGCTCCCAGCGACAGCTCGGTGGACGTCGTGCCCAAGCCGCCGCGCCGCTGGAGCATGCGAACGGTGGACAACGCGATCCTCGCGGCGATGGCCGAGGATCCGCACGCGCCGCCGCCCGGACTCGACTGGCAGCTATTTCTCGGTGCGGTGAAGGACGTGCCGTACCACCCGGTGTATCACCCCTTCAGCTGGCGCGGCTGGGTGGACTTCGGAGTGAGCGCGATAGGTGACATGGGCGCGCACCTGATGGATCAACCGTTCTGGGCGCTCGGTCTCGAGTTCCCGACGTCCGTGATCTCGACGTCCACGCCGTGGGGCTCACCCGCGTCGGACCCGGGATCGTATCCGCTGGCGATGACGACGCGCTACGAGTTCGCCGCGCGGGGGAGCATGCCGCCGGTCACGCTCACCTGGTACGACGGTGGGCTCGCGCCGTTCGTGGCTCCGGAGATTCCGCGGCCCGGTGGCGATGGCGGCGGTGGAATTTTCGTCGGCGAGAAGGGCTATCTCACCTACGAGACTTACGGCGACAACCCGAAGGTCTATCCCGAGTCGCTCGCGGGGGCCGCCGCGGCAGTGCCGGCGAAGCTGCCGCGCATCGAGGTGCCGCACGAGATCAACTGGGCCAGAGCGTGCAGGGGAGTGGAGAAGGCGAGTGCGCCTTTCGACTACTCGGCGCGGCTCACGGAGGCCATGCTGCTCGGAGTGGTGGCACTGAAGGCAGGGCAGGGACGGCAACTCCTGTACGATGGCACGGCGATGAAGGTGAAGAACGTGCCCGAGGCGAACGCGTACCTGACGCGCGAGTACCGCAGGGGGTGGGAGCTCTGAAGCGCACGCCCGGCCTCGCTCTTGCCGCTGCGCTCGCCCTCGCCCTCGCTTTCCCGCCCCTTGTACAGGCGCAGGAGGATGCTCGCCCCATAGAGCTTCACCCCGGGCTGGTGATAACGCGGTCGGTGAGGGTCGTGCCGAAGGTCTACCGCCTGCGGGCGCACGCGTCGCTCGACTCCGCCGTGATCGTCGTTCGCGGCGATGATGTCACCGTGGACTTTGCCGGTGCCACGCTCCAGGGGATCGATCGCGATGCGCCGCCGGACCGCGCCGCGGGCGTCGCCATCCGCGTGGAAGGGGGACGCAACGTGCGCATCCTCAACGCGCGCGTGCACGGCTACAAGGTTGGCATCCTCGCTCGCGGCACTCGCGGCCTCACGCTACAGGGAAACGACCTGAGCTACAACTGGAAGCCGCGACTCTACTCGCTGGTGGAGCACGAGAGTCTGGTGGACTGGCTCTCGTTTCATCACAACGAGAGCGATGAGTGGCTGCGCTACGGAGCGGCAGCGTACCTCGTCGACGTCACCGGCGGCGAGATCCACGACAACCGGGCGGTGCAGGGGATGAACGGGCTCCTGCTGGTACGGAGCGACAGCATCCGGATCGATGGAAACGACTTCTCGTACGACTCCGGGCTCGGCATCGGAGTCTATCGCTCGAGCTACAACGAGATCGTGCACAACCGGCTCGACTACGATGTCCGCGGTTACAGCGAGGGCTTCTATCGCCGGGGCCAGGATTCGGCCGGACTACTCATGTACGAACAGAGCTCGTACAATACGGTCGCCTACAATTCGGCGACGCACGGCGGCGACGGCCTCTTCCTCTGGGCCGGTCAGAGCACGATGGACACCGGCGAGGGCGGCGCCAACGACAATCTGTTCATCGCGAACGACTTCAGCTTCGCGCCGGCGAATTGCATGGAAGCCACCTTCAGCCGCAACACCTTCGTGGCCAACCGCCTGGAAGGGTGCGAGTACGGGCTATGGGGCGGCTACAGCTTCGGCTCGAAGATCGTGGGAAACCGCTTCATCCGGAATCGATTCGGCATAGGGATCGAGCACGGGCAGGACAATCTCATCCTGGCCAACAGCTTCGACGGCGACTCGACGGCGGTGAGCGTGTGGGCGAAGAAGGTCGACCCGTCGGATTGGGTATATCCCAGGGTGCGCGACACGCGAAGCCGCGACTACCGGGTGGAAAACAATCGCTTCGAGGACAATCGTGTAGGTGTGCGCGTGGCGAACACCACGGGCTTCGCCCTGGTCGGGAGCGAGATGGTGCGGGTGGACTCCGCGATGGCGCTGCAGGATACGGCGCGCTTCCATGCGGCAGGAAATTCGGTGCGCGACGCACTCCCCTCACACACCGCGACGAAGGGCACTCTCCCGGGCGTCCCTGCCGCGTACGCCCAGCTCGCGCCGACGCCACATGGCATCACGCCTGCCACCGAGCCGCTCGAGACGCGTCCGCGGAGCTCGATAGTGGTGGACGAATGGGGGCCGTACGACTGGCGCTCGCCCAAGCTCTGGCCAGTGGATAGTGCGAGAGCCGATCCGCTTCGCCTCGCCGTACTCGGCCCGCCGGGTAGCTGGAGAGTGGTAGAGCAGCGTGGGATAGTGAAGCTCTCGACTAGCGCCGGACGGACGATGGACACCATCGCGGTGACCCCGATCGCGGACGGCGCGGGGACGGATTGGGAGCTCGTTCTCGAGTACCGCGGCGAGGCGACCGAATCGCCGCGGGGCGTGCGGCGCGCCGCCGGGGAGCCGGTGCGCTTCTCGTACGGACGCTTCGAGCCGGCGATCCACTGGACGGCTCGCCTCTTCGGGTGGAGCGACAGCACCGCTCCGCGCCCCGGCGACGTCGCGGCGCTCACGCGGGCCGCTCCGCTCCGCACTCTCCATCTGCCGCGTCTCGACCTGGAAGGCTACGGAGCGCTGCTTCGGGGAATCGCGCCCGAGCGCTTTCTGCTCGATGCGAGCGGCACCATGGAGCTGTTGGAGGGTACTTACACGCTGCGGACCATCAGCGACGACGCCGTGCGGGTGTGGGTGGACGGGGAGCTCGTCATCGACCACTGGGTACCGCACGAGTCGAAGCTCGACTTCGCGACGCTCCAGAGTGGGAGGCACGAGCTGCGAGTGCAGTACTTGCAGCTCGGCGGCTGGGGCGAGCTAAGGGTGGAAGTCGTACGAGGGGTGGATCGGTCGCCCGGAACGCCCCCCAGCAGCTGAGCGTCCGGGACGTCGATCTTCACCAGGTCCGGCATCCGCTTCGATATCCTGTGATCGGGGGCGCCCTTGACCCGTGGTGCACCGATTACGATTATCACCGGCTACGGAGCGCTGCTGCCAGGCTCCAGTCCTCCGGCGGGACCCTTCGAGGGCCCGGCGTCGGTTCCATGGGAGAGCGATCGGTATGACAGCACTACCCACGCGCGGGAATCTCGCGGGCATCACGGCAGCGGTCGCCATGGCCCTATGCGCGAGCGTCGGCAGTAGTGTGGCGCAGGGCGCGGCACCCACGGCGGGCGAGAATGCGAGCCTGCAGGCGGCGATCGAGAGGGCGAGGGCCGACAGCGCGCGCTACCCCTACACGAAGGCGGACATCGACTTCATGAAGGGGATGATCCACCACCACGCCCAGGCGATAGCGATGTCGCGGTGGGCGCCGACCCATGGCGCGAGCGCGGAGATCCAGCGTCTGGCAGCGCGGATCATCAACGCACAGCGCGACGAGATCGGCACCATGCAGCGCTGGCTCCGCGTACGCAACCAGGCCGCGCCCGATCCGGAGCTCGACAGCACGAGTATGAACCCGACGATGCACGGCGGGATGGCCGGAATGCACGACATGCAGGGGATGCACGGCATTCACGGAGCGAGCGGCGCGCACGAAGCCGATGGCACGCACGAGATGCTCATGCCCGGCATGCTCACCCCCGAGCAGATGAAAGAGCTGGACAGTGCGCGCGGGAGGGAATTCGACCGCCTCTTCCTGACCTTCATGATCCAGCACCACAGCGGCGCGGTCTCGATGGTGAAGGATCTCTTCGGCAGCTACGGCGCCGCGCAGGATGAGCTGGTGTTCAAGTTCGCCAACGATGTCAACGTGGATCAGACTACCGAGATCGCGCGGATGCGGAAGATGCTCGCAGCCGTGATCTTCGGCGATGCACCAGCCGATGGTCCAGCAACGGAAAGACAGTAAGCCCCACTTCGCCCCACCTGAGGAAAAAGCTATGGCATCCCCGTACGACACTCGCCGTCTCGCCTCGCGAGCGACCGCGGTGAAATTCCTGTCGCTCTCGCTCGCGCTCGGGCTGCTCCCGGCCGGGGTTCACGCGCAGACGACCGCCCGCTCCGATGGCGGGTCGCCAGCGGCAGCGAATCTTTCACCGGTGGCTCCGAATCCCGATCCGCGCGTCGGCCTCCGCGCCGGCCTCTACGATGCCGAAGAGGCCGCGTGGAACCTGAAAGTCGTGTCGCAGAACAGGCCGTCGAAGGAGTTCGAGGGACAGACCAACTCCGACCTCGCCTTCACCGGTAAGTACGCGATCCAGGGGAACTACCACGGCTGGCAGATCTGGGACATCAGCAACCCGGCGAAGCCGGTACTCGAGACCGCGTACGTGTGCCCGGCGTCGCAGAGCGACGTGTCAGTCTACAAGAACCTCCTCTTCATCTCCGGAGAAGGGCTCACCGGACGCATCGACTGCGGCACCGAGGGCGTGCAGGACACAGTGAGCACGGAGCGGCTGCGCGGCCTCCGCATCTTCGACATAAGCGACATCAAGCACCCGAAGAACGTGGGCAACGTGCAGACCTGCCGCGGCTCGCACACGCACACGGTGCTCGTCGACCCGGATGACAAGGAAAACGTCTATGTCTACATCTCCGGATCGGCGCGGGTGCGCTCGCCCAACGAGCTCGCCGGCTGCGTGAGCGCGAGCCCGGACGAGGACTCCAACACCGCCCTCTTCCGCATCGAAGTCATCAAGGTGCCGCTCGCGCACCCGGAACAGGCGAAGATCGTGAGCTCGCCGCGCATCTTCCACGACCTCACCGCGCCGAAGCGTCACGGTGAGACTCCGCAGGACTCGGCGCGCGGTGCCCAGCTTGTGGCCGAGGCGCGTGCCCGGGGTGCGTTCGTGGCGAACATCATGGGCTCGGAGCGCGTACTCCCCGATCGCTTCACCGAGCCGATGCTCGACAGCGTCGTGAAGGCGCGCGGTGGAAGCGGCCCGGCGACGGGCGCCGACAGCGCCGCGCTGCGCGAGGCGCTCCCCGGCATCATGGCGAAGATGTTCGGCGACCAGCCGAGTGGTAACGGCCCGCGTCCCGGCCCCACGCAGTGCCACGACATCACGGTGTACCCGGAGCTGGGGCTCGCCGGCGGTGCCTGCGAGGGGTACGGGATGCTCCTCGACATCAGCGACCCGGTGAACCCGGTGCGCATCCAGGCGGTGGCCGACTCCAACTTCTCCTACTGGCATTCGGCGACCTTCAACAACGACGGAACCAAGATCCTCTTCACCGACGAGTGGGGCGGCGGCGGCCAGCCGAAGTGCCGCGCGTCCGATCCACGCGAGTGGGGTGCCGACGCGATCTTCACGCTCGCCGACAAGAAGATGACGTTCAAGAGCTACTACAAGCTCCCGGCGCCGCAGACGGAACAGGAAAACTGCGTGGCGCACAACGGCTCGCTCATCCCGGTTCCCGGGCGCGACATCATGGTGCAGTCGTGGTACCAGGGCGGGATCTCGGTCTTCGACTGGACCGATGCCAACCACCCGTACGAGATCGCCTTCTTCGATCGCGGTCCGGTGGATTCGACGCGCATGGAGTCGGGTGGCACCTGGTCGGTGTACTGGTACAACGGCTCGATCGTGAGCTCCGAGATCGCGCGCGGTCTCGACGTCTTCCAGCTCACCCCGAGCGAGCTTCTCTCGCAGAACGAGATCGACGCGGCGAGGACGGTGCACCTCGACTATCTCAACACGCAGGGACAGCCGAAGTACGTGTGGCCGGCCAGCTTCTCGCTGGCGCGCGCGTACGTCGATCAGCTGGAGCGCTCGAAGGGACTCTCGGCCGAGCGCATCGCATCGGTGAGGAAGGCGCTCGACGGCGCGGAGAAGGCGCAGGGCGCGAAGCGGAGCGCCGCGCTCAAGGGGCTGGCATCGCAGCTCGAAGGTGAGGCCGGTGGCTCGAGCGACTCGGCCAAGGTGTCGAAGCTGGCCGGTGCCGTGAAGGATCTCGCGACGTCGTAAAGCGCTCGTTGCTCCAGAGACGGAGCGTACGGAACGCCGGTGCGGCGCCCCAGGGGCGCCGCACCGGCGTTCCTGCATCGGAGCACTCCGATGCGCGGCCAGTACGTCCGGACGCGCTACTCGGCGCGTGGAGTCAGACCTCCGCCGGCCGAGCGGCGGGCTGGTAAGTGCCGGGAGTGAGACGTGCCGCGATCGAGAGCCGGTTCCACGCGTTGATCGTCGCCACCGCGAGAGTGAGGTCGGCGAGCTCGCGTTCATCCAGGTACGGCCGGACCGCCTCGAAGGTCGCGTCCGGGACGTGGCCGGCGGCTACCAGAGTCACCGCCTCCGTCCACTCGAGCGCAGCGCGCTCGCGCTCGGTGTAGTAGGGGCACTCGCGCCATGCGTCGAGTGAGTAGATCCGCTGCTCGGTCTCGCCGATTGCGCGCAGATCCTTCGAGTGCATGTCCAGGCAGTAGGCACAGCCATTGATCTGTGAGGCGCGCATCTGGATGAGAAGGCGGAGCGGCCGCTCTATGGCGGATTCCTCGAGGTAGTCGTCCAGCGATTCCATGGCGTCGAAGACGCCGGGGGCCGATCGGGCATAGTTGAGACGCATCTGCACGGTAGTCGATTCTCCAGGCGCACCGCCGGGGCGGTGGAGCGGGTTCGTGTTGTGCGGTGGCTCCGCACGCCGTAGAGTACCGGGAAGTGGATCGGTTCAGTAGCTCCATTTTCCCAATTTCGACTATACCACTTTCCAGTGCCCAAAAGCATCGCGGCCTACACTCTCGCTCTCCCGCCTCGCGATCAGGAGACGCCGGCCTACCTCTGGCTCTGCGCTGCGCTCCGGTCCGAGATCCTCGAGGGGAGGCTCCGCCCCGGCGCGCGCCTTCCCGCCACTCGCGATCTCGCGGCGCAGTACGGACTCTCGCGCGGGACCATAGTCGCCGGCTTCGAGCAGCTGAAATCGGAGGGGTACGTCACGGGTAGCGTGGGGTCGGGGACCTTCGTGAACAGCGTGCTGCCCGATGAGCTGCTCCACGTGGCTCGCTGGAGTCGCGCTGACCCCCCGCCGCCATCGCATCGGAAGCGTCGCCCGTCGGACTTCGCGAAGCGGTTGGAGCCGTTCGGGATTCCCGGCCTGCCGCATACGCGAGCTTTCCGCGCGAACGAGCCTGCGCTGGACCTCTTCCCCGCCACGCTCTGGGCGCAGGTCGCTTCGCGCCGACTGCGGCGAATATCGACCGAGCTGCTCAGGGGTTGCGATCCGATGGGGTATCGGCCGTTGCAGGAAGCGGTGGCCAACTACCTCGGCGCGTCGCGCGGCGTGAACTGCGTAGCCGAGCAGATAGCGATCGTCTCCGGCGTGCAGGAGGCGCTCGATATCGTCGCTCGTCTGCTTCTGGATCCCGGCGACCGGGTGTGCATGGAGGACCCGGGCTACCACGGCGCATCTCGTGTGTTCGAGGCGGCCGGGGCGAGGATCCATGCGGTACCCCTGGATGAAGAGGGGATGGTGCTTCCCGGCCGGCGCTCGCGCGGAGCGAAGCTGGTCTACGTCACTCCCGCACACCAGTTCCCGGTGGGAAGCACGATGAGCCTGCCGCGGCGACTGGAGCTGCTCGAATGGAGCCGCACCAACGGCGCCCTGATCTTCGAGGATGACTGCGACGGCGAGTATCGCTATTCCGGACGTCCCGTCCCCGCATTGCAGGGACTCGATAGACACGGGATCGTGCTCTTCGCCGGGAGCTTCAGCAAGGTGCTCTTTCCTTCGCTCCGGCTGGGATATGTCGTCATTCCACCGGATCTGGTCGACCGCTTCGCGATGACGCAGGCCATCACGAATAGACATGCACCGCTCCTCGAGCAGGCGGTGCTCTGCGACTTCATGACCGCGGGACACTTCGGACGCCACCTGAGGCGCATGCGCGAAGTGTACGCCGCGCGATTGTCCGTGCTCCAGGAAGGTGTGCGGCGACAGCTGGCCGGGATGCTGGAGATCGCCGGAGTGGAAGCCGGGCTGCAAGCTGCCGGATGGCTGAGTGACGGAGTCGACGCAGTGTCCGCCGCGAGCGCGGCGGCGCGCAGGAATGTGGAAGTGATTCCGCTCAGCCGATACAGCCGGAGAGCGGTCGCGCGACAGGGATTGCAGCTCGGGTTCGCCGCCGTGGATGCGCACGAGATCCGGCGCGGGATTCGAGAGCTATCGCGAGCTCTCGAATCGACGGCGCGCACATACCACCGCGGTCAAACGCGCGACGTGCGGCGCTAGTTCCCGGAAGCGCGCGGCGCCGCCGATGCGCTTAGCTCTCCACCACATCTCTCTACACATCTGACGACAGACTGAACAGATCCGGCGCGCGATGGTGGGAACCATCGCGGGCGGTCAGCAATTGGGATTCTCACGTACATACGTCAGGAACACAAAGTCAGGAAGGAGCACGTATGCCCAATGCTGTCGGAGCAGAGATGCACAGTACACGCTCGCGCCGGAAAAAGCTGAGCCTCGCAGCCGTTGTCGCGCTTCTCATCGTGGCCGGTGGACTCGGGCTGCGCGCCGCGCGTGGTGAGTCGGCGCCGCCACCTCCACCTCCTCCGCAGGTGACGGTGGCAGCCGCCATCGGTCGTGAGGTGACGGACTGGGATGAGTTCACCGGCCACCTGGAGGCGGTGGATGTCGTGGAGGTCCGCCCGCGCGTCACGGGCTACATAGAGCGCGTCGCGTTCGACGAAGGTGCGGAAGTACGCAAGGGGGACGTGCTGTTCGTGATCGACCCCAGGCCGTACGCCGCCGAGGTAGCGCGCGCGGAGGCGGAGCTGGAGCGTGCTCGCACGCACCTCGAGCTCGCGCGCTCCGAAGTGGATCGTGCGAAGCGCCTGGTAGCGGTGCAGGCGATATCGCGCGAGGAGTTCGAGTCACGCACGAGCGCCAGCAGCGAGGGCGACGCCGAGGTTCGCGCGGCCGAGGCCGCGCTCCGGACGGCGCGTCTCAACCTGGAGTGGACCACGGTGCGCTCGCCGATCTCCGGGCGCGTCGGGCGCGCGATGGTCACGCCGGGGAACCTGGTGCAGGCGAGCGCTCCGTCCGCGCCGCCGCTCACCACCGTCGTATCGCTCGATCCGATCTACGTCTACTTCGATCGTGACGAGCAGACCTATCTCGAGAACGGCGGACTCGCACGGTCATCGGGGAAGCATGGCGCGCGCCCCAGCGCGAACCAGCCCGTGTACATGGGACTCGCCAACGAAGATGGATTCCCGCACGAGGGTACCATCGACTTCGTCGACAACCGGCTCGATCCGGTCGCGGGAACCATCCGCGCGCGCGCCGTATTCGCGAATCGCGACCACCGCCTCACGCCCGGGCTGTTCGCGCGGGTGAAGCTCGCGGGGAGCGGGAAGTACGCAGCCACGCTTGTGCAGGATGCCGCGGTGGCCACTGACCAGGACAGGAAGTTCGTCTTCGTTCTCCGCCCCGACAGTACGGTCGAGTACCGCGCCGTCACGCTCGGCCCGCTCACCGACGGCCTCCGGGTGGTGAAGGCCGGACTGAAGCCCGGCGAGCGCGTGGTGATCAAGGGCCTCCAGCGCATCCGTGCGGGGGTGAAGGTGAGCGCCGCGGATGCACCGATGGTCGCCGATACGGTGGAGCGCAGCGTCGCGATGTCGCGCTGACGAGCGACTGGTTCATTCACAGCTAGTGTCTGTAGAGGTATCCTGATGCGCTTCTCGCGCTTCTTCATAGACCGCCCGATCTTCGCGGCGGTTCTCTCGATAGTGATCCTGACGGCGGGACTCGTAGCGATCTTCGCGCTCCCGGTCAGCGAGTATCCCGAGGTCGTGCCGCCCACCATCGCGGTGCGCGCGGTATACCCGGGAGCCAACCCCACCGTGCTCGCACAGACGGTCGGCACGCCGCTCGAAGAGAGCATCAACGGCGTGGACAACATGTTGTACATGTCGTCGCAGGCCACGGCCGACGGCGTGTTGAATCTCACCGTGACGTTCCGCATCGGGACCGACGTCGATCTGGCGCAGGTGCAGGTTCAGAACCGGGTGAATCAGGCGCTCCCCAGACTCCCCGAGGAGGTGCGCCGGCTCGGAGTCATCACCGAGAAGCGCTCTCCAGATCTCACGATGGTGGTGCACCTCGTTTCCCCGGACGGCCGCTACGACCCGGTATACCTGCGCAACTACGCAGTCCTGCAGGTGAAGGACCAGTTGCAACGCATTCCGGGCGCCGGGCAGGTCGCGGTGTTCGGCTCGGGTGACTACGCCATGCGCGTCTGGCTCGATCCTCAGAAGGTGGCGGCGCACGACCTGGCGGCAAACGACGTGGTCAACGCCATCCGCGAGCAGAACCTTCAGGTTGCCGCGGGCGTGGTGGGTGCGCAGCCGATGTCGCGGGATGTGGCGTATCAGCTCACGGTGAACGCGCGCGGCCGCCTGATCGACGAGAAGGAGTTCGGCAACATCATCGTCAAGACCGGCGACAATGGCGAGATCACCCGGCTTCGCGATGTCGCGCGCATCCAGCTCGCCGCCGGCGACTACGGGATGCAGTCGCTCCTCGACAACAAGCCGGCCGTGGCGCTGGTGATCTTCCAGTCTCCCGGCTCCAACGCACTGGCCCTGTCGAGCGACGTGCGGGCGAAGATGGCGGAGCTGAAGAGTCAGATGCCCGAGGGTGTGGACTACGCGATAGCGTACGACCCCACGGTCTTCGTGCACGACTCCATCCGCGAGGTGATCAAGACGCTCCTCGAAGCGACCCTCCTCGTGGTGATCGTGGTCGTGGTCTTCCTCCAGACGTGGCGCGCGTCGATCATCCCGCTCGCGGCGGTACCGATATCCGTGGTGGGTACGTTCGCGATCATGTTCGCGTCCGGATTCTCGATCAACACGCTCTCGCTCTTCGGGCTGGTGCTCGCCATCGGGATAGTGGTGGACGACGCGATAGTCGTGGTGGAGAACGTCGAGCGCAACATCGAGCTCGGCCTCTCCCCGCGAGAAGCGAGCTACAAGGCGATGGAGGAGGTGAGCGGCCCGATCATCGCCATCGCGCTGGTGCTCTGCGCCGTGTTCGTTCCGGTGGCATTCATCAGCGGGCTCACGGGGCAGTTCTACAAGCAGTTCGCCCTCACGATCGCCTTCTCCACGCTGATCTCGGCGTTCAACTCGCTCACGCTGTCACCGGCGCTCGCGGCGATCCTGCTGCAGCCGCACGGCGCGCCGCCCGATAAGCTGGGGCGGATGATCGAGCGGCTCTTCGGCTGGCTCTTCCATCCGTTCAATCGCGCCTTTGCATCCGCGTCCACCCGCTATGGGAATACCGTGGCGGGGCTGATTCGGCGGAGCGCGCTCCCACTCGCGGTATACGCGGGGCTGATCGTGCTCGCGCTGATCGGCTTCAAGCGAGTGCCCGCGGGCTTCGTTCCGACGCAGGACAAGCAGTACCTCGTGGCCTTCGCGCAGCTCCCCGATGCCGCGTCGCTCGACCGCACGGAGTCGGTGATCAAGCGGCTTTCCGCGATAGCGCTCGACCAGCCGGGCGTGAAATCCACAGTGGCCTTCCCCGGACTTTCGATCAACGGATTCGTCAACAAGCCGAACGCCGGAACGGTGTTCATCGGGCTCGATCCGTTCGAGGAACGCACGAGCCGCGAATTGAGCGGCCCGGCGATCGTGGAGGCTCTAAACCAGAAGTTCGCTGGCATACAGGACGCGTACGTCGCGGTCTTCCCACCGCCCGCGGTGAACGGGCTGGGTGCCGTGGGCGGGTTCAAGCTCGAGCTAGAGGATCGCGCAGGTGTGGGGCAGGAGGGGCTCTACCAGGCGGCGCAGGCACTCGCCGGGAAGGCCAACCAGACGGGCCAGTTCTCGGGCGTTTACTCGAGCTATCAGATCAACGTTCCACAGCTCTTCGCCGACGTCGATCGCGATCGCGTGAAGCAGCAGGGGATCGAGCTGAGCGACCTGTTCGAGACGCTCCAGGTCTACCTCGGCTCCGTGTACGTGAACGACTTCAACCGCTTCGGCAGAACGTACCAGGTGGTGGCTCAGGCGGACGCGCCCTTCCGCGCTACCGCTCAGGACATCACGCAGCTCAAGGTGAAGAACGCGCGCGGCGAGATGGTGCCGCTCGGCTCCCTGCTCAAAGTGGAGCACTCGTACGGCCCCGACCAGGTGATGCACTACAACGCGTACCCGGCGGCCGACATCAACGGGAGTCCCGCGCCGGGAGTGAGCTCCGGCCAGGCGGTCGCCACGATGGAGCAGCTGGCTGCGGAGACGCTCCCCAACGGGATCGGGTACGAGTGGACGGAGCTCACCTACCAGCAGATCCTGGCCGGCAACACCGCGATCTTCGTCTTCCCGCTCTGCGTGCTGCTCGCCTTCCTGGTGCTGGCCGCGCAGTACGAGAGCTGGTCGCTGCCATTCGTAGTGATCCTCATCGTTCCTATGTGCCTCTTCTCGGCGATCATGGGCGTGTGGGCGAGCCACGGTGACAACAATGTCTTCACGCAGATCGGCCTGCTCGTGCTCGTGGGGCTCGCCTGCAAGAACGCGATCCTGATAGTCGAGTTCGCGCGCGACCTCGAGCAGCAGGGACACGATCCCGTGCACGCCGCACTCGAGGCGTGCCGCATCCGGCTCCGGCCGATCCTCATGACGTCGTTCGCATTCATCATGGGCGTCGTGCCGCTGGTGGTCGCGCGCGGTGCCGGCGCAGAGATGCGGCACACCATGGGAGTCGCGGTCTTCTCCGGAATGCTTGGCGTGACGTTCTTCGGATTACTCCTCACACCGGTGTTCTATGTCGTCGTTCGTGGACTCGTCCACCGTCGCATCGGCGCGCGTGCCGCCAGTCCTGGGACCTTGCCACCGGCGCCGCATTCCGGATCGCTGGTCGCCCAGGCGGATGGAGGTGCCAATGCTTAGAAGGATGAGCGCGCTCGTCGCTGCCGCGCTCGCGGCGGCGTGCGTCAGTGCGCCGGAATATCAACCGCCCACCGTAGTGGTGGCTCCGTCTTTTCGAGCGGTTTCAGATTCGGACTCGCGGTATGTGGTCGGCGGCCCGGTAGAAGACACGATTGCTTCGCTGGCCATCGCTTCGGCGGGTGCCGAAGTCGGTGCGTCTACGGACTCAGCCGATAGCGATGCCGCGGCCGGCACGCGCGACGCGAGCGTGGTCCGCATGGCCGCCGTTCCAGCCGACGACTCGAGACTGGCGCCCACTCGTACGCATGGCTTCGTTCGCTCGGCCCCTCCCAGCGATCGGGGCGGGGATGATGGGCGCGTAAGCTCGGAAGAGCCGGGCACACGTTTCTGGCGCAAGCTCGGAGACAGCACGCTCACCCTGCTCGTCAGCGAGGCGCTGGATGGCAATCCTGACGTCCACGTGGCCCGTGCACGCTTGCGCGGTACCCGCGCCGCTCGGCGTCTTTCGGCGTTCGACTTCGCGCCCACGGTAACAGCGCGGGCAGGGTTCACGCGGCAGCAGCTCGCGGGGGCGCAATTCCCCGGTGCCGGGAGCCAATTGCCAAGGCAGGACCTGTGGGACGGCGGCTTCGATGCATCGTGGGAGCTGGACATCTTCGGCCGGATCGGCCGTACCGTTCGCGCCGGAGGGGCCCTGGTATCGTCGGCGCAGGAAGACGTGCACGATACGCAGCTGAGTCTCGCGGCCGAGGTGGCGCGTACGTACTTCGAGCTGCGCGGAGCGCAGAGCGAGTTGGCGGTTGCCCTTAGGAATGCCGAGAACCAGCGCCGCACCGTCGCGCTCACCGAGGAGCGACTCGCCGCGGGGCGGGGCACGGCGTTCGACACGGAGCGCGCGAAGGCCGAATTGAGTCTGACGCTCGCCGGCACTCCAGCCATAGAGGCGCGGATCGCGGCGAGTCAGTATCGACTGGCCACGCTTCTGGGACGGAGCCCCGAAGCGCTCCCTCGCGCGATTCTTTCATCGGCGGAGCTTCCCGCGCTACCGGATGTCGTCAGCGTAGGCTCACCGGCGGAACTGGTCCGGAGGCGGCCGGATGTGCTGAGCGCCGAGCGCCAGCTTGCGGCCGAGACGATGCTCGTGGGCGCCGCGAGGACAGACTACCTGCCGCGCCTGTCCGTAGGCGCCAGCGTCGGGTACACGTCGACCGCCTTCGATGCGCTGGGGAATACGGGGACTTCGCGATTCCTCGTGGGGCCTGTACTCTCCTGGCCATTCCTCGATATTGGCCGTGTCAGGACGCGGGTAGATGAGGCACACGCGCATGCGGACGAAGCGCGAGCACACTATACATCTGCCGTGCTGGGAGCCATCGAAGAAGCCGAGACCGCGATCGTCGCTTACGAACGGGCACGGGAACGGCTCAGCGGTCTGGCCGACGCTGCCCGTGCGAGCGCGCACGCCACCGAGCTCGCGCAACTCCGCTTCCAGGAGGGCGCAACGGATTTTCTGCAGGTGCTCGACGCGCAGCGGACACTCCTGAGCGCGGAGAGTCAGCTCGCGGTCGGTCGCACGGCGGCTGCAACCGCGCTCGTGGCGCTGTACAAGGCGGTGGGTGGGGCGATGCCGCTTCGCTGAAAGCGTGAGCGCGTCTGGCGAGCGCGGCTACCGCTGCCCATCTTTGCGGGTCGGATCACTTCTCACCCCCGCCTCGTTTGCCATGAAACAGCTCTTTCTCGTTCTCGCGCTGGCCGCCACATCGGCCTCATGTGCGGCCAAAGCCGCGAACGACGATATCGCCCGCTGGGAGAAGAGGGCACAGGACGTCACGATCAGCCGCGACGACTGGGGAATCGCGCACGTTCGCGGCAAGACCGACGCCGACGCCGTGTTCGGGATGATCTACGCCCAGGCCGAAGATGACTTCAACCGCGTGGAGACGAACTACATCAACTCGATGGGCCGGCTGGCGGAGGCCGAGGGAGAGAAGGAGATCTACCGCGATCTCCGCATGAAGCTCTTCATCGATCCCGACAGCATGAAGGCTCAGTACGACGCGAGCCCGCAGTGGCTGAAGGATCTCATGGTGGCGTGGGCCGACGGCCTGAACTTCTACCTCTACAAGCATCCGGAGGTGAAGCCCAGGGTGATAACGCACTTCGAGCCGTGGATGGCGCTCACCTTCAGCGAGGGAAGCATCGGGGGCGACATCGAGCGGATAGACCTGGGCGAGCTCGAGGCGTTCTACGGACACAATCCGAGCGCAGCGGTGAAGAGCAGTGCCTCGGGCGACGGGCCGCCGCCGGAGCCGTCGGGGTCGAACGGGATCGCGATCGCGCCGTCCAACACGAAGAACCACCACGCGCTCCTTCTCATCAATCCGCACACGTCGTTCTTCTTCCGCTCGGAGCTCCAGATGGCGAGCGATGAGGGTCTCGATGCATACGGCGCCGTCACCTGGGGTCAGTTCTTCGTCTACCAGGGCTTCAACACGGGCGCCGGCTGGATGCACACGTCGAGCGGCGTCGACAACATAGACGAGTACTACGAGACCATATCGCGAAAGGGCGACTCGCTCTTCTACAAGCATGGGAACGAGGAGCTTCCCGTCACCACTTACGCCATCACGATCCCGTACAGGACTGACTCCGGGATGGCGCAGAAGGAGTTCACAGTCTACAAGACGCGCCATGGACCGATCGTTCGCGAGGCGGATGGCAAGTGGATCAGCGTGAGTCTCATGCAGGCGCCGGTGAAGGCGCTGACGCAGTCGTACTCGCGCACGAAGGCGAAGAACTACGAGGAGTTCAAGAAGACGATGCAGCTGCACACGAACTCCTCCAACAACACGATCTTCGCGGACCGCGAGGGGAACATCGCCTACTTCCATTCCAACTTCATCCCGAAGCGCGACACCAGCTTCGACTGGACGAAGCCCGTGGACGGGAGCGATCAGCGCACGGACTGGAACGGCGTGCTCTCCCTCGATGAGAGCCCCGATCTCCTGAACCCCGCGAGCGGCTGGCTCTACAACAGCAATAACTGGCCCTGGTCGGCCGCTGGCCCGAGCAGCCCGAAGCGCTCCGACTTTCCGAAGTACGTGGAGACGGGCGACGAGGAGACGCCGCGCGGCTACCACGCGGTAATGCTCCTGAAGGACAAGAAGGACTTCACCGTGGAGTCGCTCCGCACCGCCGCGTACGACAGCTATCTCCCGGCGTTCGCGAAGCTGATCCCGCCGCTGCTGAAGGCGTACGACGGAACTCCCGCGTCGAGCCCGCTCAGGAAAAAGCTCGCCGAGCAGGTGAAGCTCCTCCGCGACTGGGACTACCGCTGGGGCGTGGAGTCGGTGCCGACTTCGCTCGCGGTTTTCTGGGGCGAGGAAGTCAGCCGCGATGTTCGCGACGATGCGCGGAAGGCAGGGATGTCGGTGAACGACTACATCGTCGCGAAGGCGCCGGCCGAGCAATTGCTCCAGGCGCTGGACAAGGCGTCGGACCGGCTCCAGTCCGACTTCGGGAACTGGCGCACGCCGTGGGGCGACATCAACCGCTTCCAGCGGCTCACGGGCGACATCGTCCAGCCGTTCAACGACTCCGGGCCGAGCATCCCCGTCGGCTTCACATCGTCGCGCTGGGGATCGCTCGCATCCTTTGGCGCGCGCCCGTATCCGGGAACGAAGAAGTGGTACGGCACCAGCGGCAACAGCTTCGTCGCCGTCGTCGAGTTCGGCGACAGCGTACGGGCGAAGGCGGTCACCGCCGGCGGCCAGAGCGGCAACCCGTCGTCGCCGCACTTCGGCGACCAGGCCGCCCGCTACAGCACCGGCGACCTGCGCGACGTCTACTTCTACCGCTCGCAGCTCGCCGGGCACACGGCGCGGGAGTATCATCCCGGCCAGTGAGCCGCGACGGCCCGGATCCAACCACGGACGAGGAAACGAGATGTCAGTTCAGCTATTCGAGAAGGACGCGGGACACCCCGTGTTCACGGTGACCGACGAGCAGTTCGACCTCATGGTGGCCGCCCTCGAGGAGGAGTCGACGACCGACACCGACTACTACATCGACGAGGCGACGATCGAGATGCTCCAGGACGACGGCGCCGACGACGCGCTCGTCGGCGTGCTGCGCAGCCTTCTCGACGACCGTGACGGGATCGAGGTGAGCTGGCGACGGGACGGCGAGGCCCGCTGATGGCCCGCCAGTCGGTGCAGAGCCCACGGGGACCGGCCGCCCTCGGCCCCTACTCCTCCGCGGTCTGGGCCGGTGAGATGCTCCATCTCTCCGGCCAGACGCCGGTGGACCCGGCCACGGGTGGGCTGGTGGAGGGCGACGTGGGAGTCCAGACGAGGCGCGCCTTCGGCAACCTCGAGCTGGTCCTCGAGGACGCCGGGCTGACGATGGACGACGTCATCAAGTGCAACGTCTACCTCACCGACATGGCCGACTTCCCGGCCATGAACGAGGCCTATCGGTCGTGCTTCACCGCGCCCTATCCG
>DATCXR010000344.1:0-3512 GCA_036565685.1 Gemmatimonadaceae bacterium | reverse complement strand
CGCGGCGGGATCCGCCGTGGGCGCGGGCCTCGTCTGTGCGCCGGAAGCGGTAGCGAAGGAGAGCGCCGCGAGGAGCGCCATGGCGGGCGTGAGGGCGTGGTGGTGACGAATCGACGAATGTTCGAGCATGTTCCTCGTCGTGGTATGTTCCGTGATCGCTGTTGTCGGTATGCATTCTCGCGCGCGGACGCGGCGTGCGCAAACCTCGCCGGCCGTGTAAGCTTCCGGACAGCGCAACCGTGAACCGAGTGCCCTATGCGTCCTGATCGAGTGGTGGTGGGGATGGATTTCAGTCAGCCGGCGGAGGAAGCGGCGCGGTGGGCCGCTCGCCACTTCGCGCCGGGCGCCGAGATCGTCCTGGTACACGTGGTGGCTGTGCCGGAGCCGCCGCGCTTCTTCCGGGGGAAGTTTCCTCCTCGCGAGACCGTGATCGAGACCGCGCGCGCGGGCGCGGACCGGCGCATGCGCGACCTGAGCACCTCGCTCGGCGCCGAACGGATCTGGATGGAGATCCGCGAGGGCGACCCCGCCGAGCAGATCGATGCCGTGGCTACCGAGTACGATGCGGACGTCGTGGTCGTGGGGCCGCACGGCGCGCGGCCGGGAATCTGGGATCGGCCGGGCGGGACGGCGGAGAAGCTCGTGCGCGAAGCGAAGCACGCCGTTCTCCTCGCCGCGAACCCCAGCGACCGCGCGCCACGTCGGTTGCTGGTGCCGGTGGACGACTCCTCGTCCACCGCGACCGTTCTCGCCTGGGCGCGGCTCCTCGCCGAGCGGTCCGGGACGGAGCTGACACTCCTTCACATCGTGAGCTCCACCATGCTGAACGAGCTGCTCTCGGCGGGAGCGGTGATCTCGGGTGTAATGGTGCCGGTACCGGACGAGGTACTCACCAACGCCGAGATGGACGCTGGTTCGTGGCTGCAGCAGGTGGCCTCCGAGGCGGGACTCGACCGCCCGGGGGTGAGCACGCTGGTGAAGGCAGGCGACCCCGCAGACGAGATCCTCGCCGCGGCCGAGCGGCTCGATGCGGATCTCATCGTCATGGGAAGCAGCGCGCACGGACTACGGGCGGCACTCCTCGGCAGCGTGGCGCGCGAGGTCATTCGCTCGGCGAAGAGGCCGGTGCTGGTGACGCGAGAGATGTCGCAGGAGGCAGGAGGCCGCGAGCAGCAGGAGTCCACTGACCGCACGGCATGAGTAGACCGATGCCGACCCGCAGACTCGCATACCGCACACTCGAGAGCGCCGAGATCGACGCGCTTCTGGCGCGCCACAACGTGGGCCGCATCGCGTACACATTCCGCGACCGGGTGGATGTCGAACCGATCAACTACGTGTACGACGACGGTTGGATCTATCTGCGTACGGGGCCGGGGTCGAAGCTCACTACGCTGGCGCGCCATCCGTGGGTGGCCTTCGAGGTGGATGAAGTCGACGGGCCTTTCGACTGGCGGAGCGCGGTGGTGCATAGCACGGTGTACGAGCTGACCCCCGGAGGCACCGAGGCGCAGGCGCGACTTTACGATCAGGCGGTGGAGCTCCTTCGCGGCCTGATTCCGGAGACCTTCACGGAAGCGGATCCGGTGCCCTATCGGAACGTGATACTCCGAATGAAGGTCGAAGAGGTAAGTGGCCGTGCGTCCAGCACTTCCGCCGCGTAACACAAAGTAGTTTCGAAGCGCCTGCCTGGCGGGGGTGCGGGGGTCGCTCAACCCGCTGCAGCGCTCGCATGCCGCCCACCGCCATCTCTTCGGCACCGGCCATCCATCGTTCCGGACCGCCCCGCCCCGAAACCCGCGCAGACGCGTGGGCCGTCGTCATCCCCACCGTAATCGCGTCGGGTAAACACCGACATGCGAAGGGCCTGTTGTCCCACGCAGGTTCCGCAATTCCCCTGATTATTTGCTGATCGCGGGAGCCCTAGCTTCGTGCATAGTGGGATTGGAGTCGCTCCGAAATGGAGCGGCGCTCGAGTGCCGGGGGCGGCACGTCCCATTCTCACGCAGGCGAGACACGCCGGCTCAACCTCTCTCCCAGAGACCGCAATGGCATCGAACATCTCTCGCAAGCTCGCGATCGGCGTAGGCACCGTCGTCGCCGCGAGCGCGGCCCTGTACGCCTGCACGGCGACGGGGTCGAAATCCACGAACCTCGTCACGGGCGACGCGGCCTCGGCGGTTTACGTGCCGCCCGGCACGCACGACGAGTACTACGCGTTTCTCTCGGGCGGTTACAGCGGCCAGGTGGCGGTGTACGCGCTCCCCTCGGGACGCATCATCAAGCAGATCCCGGTGTTCTCGCAGTTCCCTGAAAACGGCTACGGCTACGACGAGAACACGAAGGCGATGCTGCAGACCACCTACGGCTTCGTGCCGTGGGACGACTCGCACCACCCGGAGCTCTCGCAGACCGACGGCGTTCCCGACGGCCGCTGGCTCTTCATCAACGGGAACAACACCCCGCGCGTGGCGCGCATAGATCTCTCGCTCTTCGAGACTACCGAGATCCTCGAGCTCCCGAACGCAGCGGGCGGACATGCCTCGCCGTTCACCACGCCGGACACGAAGTACATCGTCTCCGCGACGCGCTTCAGCGTGCCGGTGCCCAACACCGACGTGCCGATCGAGTCGTACAAGAAGAACTTCAAGGGCGTCCTCTCCTTCATCACGGCCGACCAGCCGGGGAAGATGGACGTCGCTTTCCAGATCCTCATGCCGGGCTACAACTACGACCTGGCGCACTCCGGGAAGGGCCCGTCTGACGGGTGGTTCTTCTTCACCACGTACAACACCGAGCAGGCCTACGAGAAGCTCGAGCTCAACGCCTCGAAGAACGACAAGGATGTCGTTGCGGCGGTGGACTACCGCCGCGCCGAAGCTTGCGTGGCTGAAGGGAAGGCGAAGACTGTCCCGGCGAAGTACACGCACAACTACAAGGACGAGACCACCCACATCGCTTCGAGCGAGCGCAAGACGAGCGTGAAGGTGCTCGACCCGCGCGACTGCGAAGGTGTCGTGTATCTCCTCCCGACGCCCAAGTCGCCGCACGGCGTGGATATCGATCCCAGCGGCGAGTACATCGTGGCGAGCGGGAAGCTGGCCACCGTGATCCCCGTGCACTCCTTCAGCAAGATGAAGAAGGCGATCGCCGACAAGGCGTTCGACGGCGAGGTGGACGGAATCCCCATCCTGAAGTATACGGCGACGATCGCTGGCGAGGTGCAGAAGCCCGGGCTCGGCCCGCTGCACACCGAGTTCGATGGCAAGGGGAACGCCTACACCTCGATGTTCATCTCGTCGGAGATCGTGAAGTGGAAGCTGGGCACCTGGGAGGTGCTCGACCGGATGCCGATCTACTACTCGGTGGGCCACCTCATGATCCCGGGCGGCGACAGCAAGAAGCCCTGGGGGAAGTACCTCGTCTCGCTCAACAAGATCACCAAGGATCGCTATCTGCCCACGGGCCCCGAGCTCGCGCAGTCGGCGCAGCTGATCGACATCAGCGGCGAC
>DATCXR010000331.1:0-2414 GCA_036565685.1 Gemmatimonadaceae bacterium | reverse complement strand
GCGTGCGCGCGACTCGCTCGTACCATCGAGATGGACGGCAGCGGCGCCACATCGGCACTGTCGCACCGCGGAGCTTCCATCGCGGATGACGACGGCCACCTCGACGACCCACTGTTCTCGGCGTGCAGACTGGTGGGGGCGGAGCTGGGGATTACCGTGAAACGCCCTCCCCGCCGCGCCGCCGCCCCCGCGAGCGCGGATCCCATCGATGTCATCGCACGTGCGTCCCGCGTGCGCAGCCGGCGGGTGATGCTGCGCGACGCCTGGTGGCGCGAAGACAACGGCCCTCTGCTCGCCTTTCGCGCGGAGGGGCGCCGGCCCGTGGCGCTGCGCTACTCTCCGGAGCGCGGCTATACCTGCTGCGACCCTGGCGATGGAGGGGAGGCGAGGGTGGACGGCGCTCTCGCCGATACGCTGGCACCCTTCGCGTTTACCTTCTATCGATCGTTCCCGGAGGCCGCGCTCTCCATCGGCGACGTCCTGCGCTTCGGTGTGCAGGGCTGCCGGGGCGAGCTCCGAAGCGTGATCGTGATGACGCTGTTGGCCGCCCTACTCGGGATGATTCCCCCGGTAGCCACCGGCATAGTCTTCGACTCACTGATCCCCGGGGCGCAGCGGTCGCAACTGGTGCAGATGACCACCATCCTCGTGGTGTGCGCGCTCTCGGTCTCGATGTTCCAGATCGTGCGCAGCGTGGCGCTGCTGAGGATCGAGGGAAGGATGGGGAACGCCGTGCAGTGCGCGGTCTGGGATCGCCTGCTCGCACTCCCCATGCCGTTCTTCCGACCGTACACGGCGGGTGAGCTCGCGATGCGCGCCATGGGGATAGATGGGATTCGCCAGGTGGTCGCCGGCTCCACGATGACCGCGATCGTGGCCGGCGTCACCTCGCTCGGGAACTACATCCTCCTCTTCCGCTACAGCGCGCGACTTGCGGCGTGGGCGACGCTGCTCATCGTGATGGCACTCGCGGTCACCTTACTTGGCGGTTACGTCCAGCTTTCGCACCAGCGTGGCGTGGCGGCGCTGCAGTCGAAGACTTCGGGCGTGGTCCTGCAGCTCCTCACGAGCGTCTCGAAGCTGCGTGTTGCCGGTGCGGAGGCGCACGCCTTCGCCAGCTGGGCCAGGCGCTTCGCCGAGCAGCGGCGCCTCCAGTTCAGGGTCCGGAGCATCGGCAACTGGGTGGCTGCGTTCAACGCGGGTTTCCCCACTGCGGCGTGGATGCTCGTGTTCTGGGCCGCGCTCGATCCGCTCACCGTCGCGCATACCATGCGCACCGGCGACTTTCTGGCGTTCATGTCGGCGTTCGGGATCTGTCTCACGAGCGTCGTGACCACATCGAGCGCGCTCCTCTCCATGCTGCTCGCGGTGCCGCTCTACGAGCAGGCGAAGCCGATCCTCGTTACGATGCCCGAAGTGGATGATGCGAAGGAAGATCCCGGCGAGCTCACAGGTGAGGCGGACATCGAGCACGTCTCCTTCCGCTACGAGGCGGACGGTCCGCTGGTGCTGCACGATCTCACCATGCACGCGACGCCGGGAGAGTTCATCGCGTTCGTGGGCCCGTCGGGTTCCGGTAAGTCCACGATCCTGCGTCTTCTGCTCGGCTTCGAGAAGCCCGAGAGTGGCTCGATCTACTACGACGGCCGGGAGCTTGGTGGTCTCGATCTTCGTTCGCTCCGCAGGCAGATCGGCGTCGTCTTGCAGAGTGGGCGCCTGATGACCGGCGACATCTACACGAACATCGTCGGTTCGGCGCCCGTGCCGCTGGAGGCGGCGTGGGAGGCGGCGCGTATGGCGGGCTTCGCGGATGACATCCGTCAGATGCCGATGGGGATGCAGACCGTGATCAGCGAGGGCGGCGGCACGCTCTCCGGTGGCCAGCGGCAGCGGCTCATGATCGCCCGTGCCATCGTACGTCGGCCGCGCATCCTCCTCTTCGACGAGGCGACGAGCGCGCTCGACAACCGCACGCAGGCCATCGTGAGCGCCAGTCTGGAACGACTCCAGGCTACGCGGATAGTCATCGCACATCGGCTCAGCACCATCATGTACGCCCATCGGATTTTCGTCGTGCGGCGCGGCGAGGTGGTTCAGTGCGGCAGCTACGAGGAGCTGATGCGACAGCGCGGCCTCTTCGCGGAGCTCGCCGCGCGTCAGATCGCCTGAGCCTTCACGAGAGAGGAACTTCAATCATGACAGCGAATAACGGAGCTACGATGTGGCCCCGGATCGGCAAGGCAGCCACGCTCGCCGCAGTCGCCATCTTCGTCTCGTGCAGGCCATCCGGATCGCCGGCCGCCGAGCGCGTCGCCCGCGCCGCCCGCGGCGCGGGCGACATCGTGATCGGCGTCGCCTGGCCGTGGGCGGCGCGCAGGGAAGTTCGTTACGGCGAGGGACTGGACATGGCGGGG
>DATCXR010000321.1:0-5814 GCA_036565685.1 Gemmatimonadaceae bacterium | reverse complement strand
GGCGGACGGCGCGAGCCGATCCTCAGACAGCTACAGGTAGCCACCGCCATCGATGCGCTGGTCGGGATCGTCACGATGGGGATCCTCTTCTGCGTGTATCATCCGGCGAACGGGAACACGTCGCGCCCTATCACGCCCACGGAGTGGGCGGTGATCACGATCGCGATCGGTGTGGTGGGCGGCGCGCTCTTCCATCTCTTCCTCGGCGGCGAGACTAATCCTGACCGACTCTTCATCTCGCTCGCGGGCGCGATAATTCTCGCGAGCGGCGCGGCCGCGTATCTGCACCTCTCGCCGGTGCTCACTTCGATGATCGTGGGCGCGACTTTGATCAACACATCGCGCAGCCGCGAGGCGATCACCAATACGCTCGCGCGCTCGGAGCAGCCCTTCTACTTCGTGCTGCTCATCTTCGCCGGCGCCAGCTGGGCGCCGAGCGCGAGTGCGTGGTGGTGGGAGCTGGTGCTTCTATTCCTCATGGCGCGAGTGGCGGTGAAGATCGGGAGCGCGCGACTGGGAGCGCGCTTCAACGGCGCGGTCCCCACGCTCGGTCTCGACTGGGGCCGCGCGCTAATAGGGCAGGGCGGACTCGCCCTCGCGCTCGCGCTCGATTACACCCGCTTCCAGGGCGCGGTGCTCCAGAACGTTGTATTCACCGCCGCCATAGCGAGCGTGGTGGTCACCGATTTTGCGCAGGCCCGTCTGCTGCACGGCGTGATGTCGCGGCTCCTCCCCGGTCTCGTGGCGCGCGGCGAGGCCGCCGCGGCCGCTGAACGCGCCAACGGCAAGAACGGAGAAGGCAGGAACGGCGACACCAGGAACGGCGACGCGAGGTCCGAAGATGGCGCCGGCGAAGAAGGCGCCCGCGCCGCGACCGAAACCGCGGGAACCGAGAAATGAGACGCGTCCTCACGCTCGTACTCCTCTACGCGGCCATGCAGCTGGTGATCCCGCTCGACACCAGCCACGGGCCGGGTTCGACCACGCTGCTGATCTTCGGCTTCCTCGTGCTCGCCGCCTACACGTCGGGCGAGCTGGCCACGCTCGTGCGACTCCCGAAGATCACCGGCTACCTCGTGGCCGGACTGCTCTTCGGACCCGCGGTGATGGGTATCGTGTCATCGGCTTCGGTGACGGAGCTCGAACCGGTGAGCCGGCTCGCGGTGGCACTCATCGCCTTCATGGCGGGCGCGGAGTTGAACTGGGGAGAGTTGAAGGACAGAGCGCGCACGATCCTCACGCTCCTCACCAGCGAGATGATCCTCTCCTTCCTGGGGATCATGACGGTGCTCTGGCTCCTGCGCGCGCACGTCCCCTTCCTCGGTGATGTGAGCGCGGTTCAGGCGCTGGTGCTCTGCGCGCTCTTCGCATCGGTGACGATCGTGCACTCTCCGGCGGTCACCATGGCGTTGCTGGCCGAGACGCGAGCACACGGACCGGTGGCGCGCACGACGCTCGGCGTGGTCCTCGTGGCCGACGTGGTGGTCGTGCTCATCTTCAGCGGAATGCTCACGCTCGCGCGCTCGGTGGTTCCCCCACCCGGCGGCGGCGGCACGACTCTCTCCGCCGGGATCATCGCGTGGGAGATCCTCGGCTCTCTGCTCGTCGGCGCCCTCCTGGGTGGAGGCGTCGCGCTCTACATGCGCTTCGTTCAGCGCGAGCTGATGCTCTTCGCGGTCGTCGTCGCCTTCCTCGGCGCCGAGATCGCGCGGATCGCGCACGTGGAGACGCTCCTCATGCTCCTCACCGCCGGCTTCATAACGGAGAACGCCACCCGCACCGGCGGACGCGAGCTGCTGCAGGCGATGGAGCGATCGGCGGTTCCGATCTTCGTCGTGTTCTTCGCGCTCGCCGGCGCCTCCATCCACATCGGCGAGCTGGTGATGCTCTGGCCGCTCGCGCTGGCGGTCGTGGGCGTCCGTGCCGCCGCGATCTTCAGCGGCACGCGCATCGGCTCGCGCCTCGTGAAGGCTTCACCGGTCGTGAAGCAGAACGTCTGGCTGGGCCTGATTTCCCAGGCCGGCGTCGCCATCGGCCTCGCCTCCATCCTCGCCAACGCCTACCCCTCCCGCGGCGGCGAGATGCAAACGCTCGTCCTGAGCGTGATCGCCATCAACGAGATCGCCGGCCAGATCCTCTTCAGCATCGCCCTGCGGAGGAGCGGAGAGGTGGAGGGAGAGGGGGAGGCGCCCGCAGAACAGGAGGCGGGGGAGAGGAGGCCGGCGCCGGCGGGGTGAGGAGGGCGAAGGAAACAGGAAACAGGAAACAGGTAAGAGCTCCTAGCGGTAGAGCCCTCTACCCCGAGGCAGTTACCTGTTTCCTGTTTCCTGTTCCCTGTTTCCTGCTTCCTGTTTCCTGTTTCCTATCACCTCACTTCCGCCAACTCCCCACTCTCCCTCCTCTCCCCCACCGCACCATACGCATCCCTCACATACTGGAGCACCATGCGCTGGGTGTTGAAGAAGGAGCCGTTGAGGAAGATCGCGTTGCGCATCACCTGGGTCCACGAGGAGGGGGACTCGTAGAAGAGGGGGATGATGGTGTGCTCGAGCTTCGCGTAGAGACTCTCGGCTTCGGCGGCGGAGTCGGAGTCGGCGCCGGCGTCGCCGATGGACCAGCCGGTGACTCCCTCCACGTGGCCTTCGACCCACCAGCCATCGAGGACGCTGAGCGAGGGGACGCCGTTGATCGCGGCTTTCATCCCGCTCGTGCCCGACGCTTCGAGCGGCTTCATCGGGTTGTTGAGCCAGAGGTCCACGCCGGAGGTGAGCAGGGCGCCGAGATCCATCTCGTAGTTCTCGAGGTAGACGACGCGCAGCGCGCCATCGAGCTCGCGCGCGGCCTGAAAGATGTGGCGGATGAGCTCCTTCCCTCCCTCGTCGCGCGGGTGCGCCTTGCCGGCGAACACTATCTGCAGTGCACCGACCTTCTTCGAGATTGCGCGCAGGCGCCCCACGTTGGTGAAGACCAGGTCGGCGCGCTTGTAGGGGGTCGCGCGGCGCGCGAAGCCGATGGTCATTACGGCCGGATCGAGCTTCGTACCGGTGCGACGAGCTACTTCGTCGAGCAGCGCCTCCTTCGCTCGTGCGTGCGCGGCGCGGATCTCCTCGAGCGGGATGCCGATGGCGTAGCGCAGGTAGAGATTGTCCTTCCGCCAGTCGGGCGCGTGCTTGTCGAAGAGCTCGCGGAACGGCGGCGACGTCCACGTCAGCGCGTGCACGCCGTTGGTTATCGCGTGGATCTCGTAGTCGGGGAACATCTCGCGCGACACCTCGCCGTGCCGCATCGCCACGCCGTTGGCGTAGTGCGAGAAGCGGAGCGCGAGACGGGTCATGTTGAGCCACGAGTCGCCGGTGCCGCTGCAACAGCCACTGGCGGCGAGGAGTTCGGTGCGCGCATCGCCGAGCACCGTGCGAACCAGCGACTCGGGAAAGCAATCGTGCCCCGCGGGCACGGGTGTGTGCGTGGTGAAAATGCACTGCGAACGCACCGCGTCCACATCGACGTCGCTCGGCGCCGTGTTGCCGCTCGCCGCGAGCTGCCGCTCGAGGAGCGCGAGCGTGAGGAGCGCCGCGTGTCCCTCGTTGATGTGGAACTGGACTCTCGCGTCGCCCTCGAGCGCTCGTATCAGCTCGGCGCCGCCCATACCGAGCACGACTTCCTGACAGAGGCGATAGCGGGAATCGCCGCCGTAGAGATAGTCGGTGAGCGTGCGATCCCATTCGGAGTTCTCGGGAAGGCCGGTGTCCAGCAGGTAGACCGGAACAGTGTGACCTTCGACGCCGACCACCGTATAGCGCCACGCGCGTACGACGACTTCGTGTCCCTCGATGTTGACGATCACCTTCTCGGGAACGAGCTCGAGCACATCCTCGGGACGCCAGGGCTCCGGCTCCTCGGTCTGGTTCCCCTTCTGGTCCAGGTGCTGGTGGAAGTAGCCCTTGCGGTGCACGAGCGTCACGGCGGCCATCGGCACGCCGAGATCCGCGGCGGCGCGGATCGTATCGCCGGCCAGAACGCCGAGTCCGCCGCTATAGGTTGGGATCGCCTGCTCGAGGCAGATCTCCATGGAAAAGTACGCGACTCTGGATTTGGTCTCGTCGAGCATGCTGGGGTCGGTATTTGGGTCTATGGATCGGCTTGCGCCGAAAAGAACAACCTTATTGGCAAGAGCCCGGCCGGGCGGGGGATGGAAATCTAAGTGGGGGAGGAGGAGAAAGCGGTGAAAGCCTAGGGTTCAGGGGGCAGGGTTCAGGGTGCAGGTACCACCTCGGAGTCGAGATCTCGACCGTCCGGCACTTCCTGAACCCTGAACCCTGCCCCCTGAACCCTCTAACCGTTCACTACTTTCTCCTCACCACCCAGGCCACCGGCCAACTGGCGAGAAGGAGGGCGAAGACGACGAGCGCTCCGCGGGGGTCGCCCAACGACGTGGCGGCGATCAGAGCGATCGCGATGAGGAGGATGAGGGCGGGGAGGAAGGGGTAGCCGCGGGCGCGGTAGGGGCGAGGGGTGTCTGGCTCGCGGCGGCGGAGAGCGAAGAGGGTGAGGAAGGTGATGGCGTAGAGGGTGACGATCAGGATCGAGTCGATCGCCAGCACCTTGGTGAAGGAGCCGGTGAGGAGGAAGGCGGCGACCACCACGAGACTGAGCGCGAGTCCGACGGTGGGCGTGCCGCCGGCGTTGATGCGCGCGGCCTGACGCGGGAAGAGTCCATCGCGACTCATCGCGAGGAGGACGCGCGGCATGATCATGAGCTCCGCGTTGATGGCGCCGAGGAGGGAGACGATCATGACCACGCGGATGATCGTGTCGCCCACTGGCCCGAAGATGGAGCGCGCCATCGTGGCGGCGACGAAGGGATCGCCCGCCATTCGCGAGACCGGGATCACGGCGAGGTAGGCGAGATTCACCAGGAGGTAGATCCCGATCACGAGCCAGACGCCGCGGAAGATCGAGCGAGGGATGCTCTTACCGGGGTCGCGCATGTCCTCGCTGCAATAGACCACCGAGTAGTACGCGTCATATGTGAAGATCACCCCCTGCATCGCTACGCCGAAGGCGACGAACAGTCCCATCCCACGCGGCGCCGTGACCGGCGAAGCGGAGAGCTCTTCGTGCGGGAGGACGAAGGCCGCCACGATGAGAGCGATGATAGCGACCGCCTTGAGCGCGGTGGTGACTTCCTGCGTGCGTCCGCCCGAGCGAACTCCTATCCACTGCAGCGTCGCGAGCGCGCCGAGCGTGACGAAGTCCACGACGAGCGCGTGCGGTGCGAGCGCGGGGAAGAGGCCGCCCATGTACTCGCCCACTATCAGGACGAGCACGACGGGCCCGATGCACCAGTTGATCCAGTCAGCGTAGCCGACGAAGAAGCCGACACCATCGCCGAAGGCACGCCGGGCGTACACGTACGGTCCGCCCGCGCTCGGGATCATCGCGCCCAGCTCGGCCCAGCTGTTCGCGCCGAGCAGTGTGACGATCCCGCCGAAGATCCAGACGGCCATGAAGAGCGCGGGCACGGGGAGCGCAGCGGCGATCTCGCCTGGCGTGCGCAGGACGCCGCCGCCCACTGTGGCGCCCACCACCATCGCGAGGCCGAACACGCCTCCGAGTACGCGAAGGAGTGGGCGCGGGTGCGGCGCGGTGGTCGCAGCGTGCTCCGTGGCCGACGCGGCGATCTCTCCCGCTGCGGCCGGGATGTGAAGTGATTCGTCCGTCGTACTTCCCGCCCGCGAAAGAGTGGAGTGCGAACGTATGGCAACGACGGCCGCCCTGCCAGAGGGAGAGGCGGGGTCAGAGCTGACCCCGCCG